>CAYZLT010000156.1:0-8424 GCA_964479175.1 uncultured Solibacteraceae bacterium
CATCAAGAAGGTCAAGGCGGGCGACGGGCGGTTGATGGGCTTTGGTCACCGCGTCTACAAGTCGTACGACCCGCGGGCGCGCATCATCAAACAGACCGCCGACAGCGTGTTTGAGGTGACGGGCCGCAATCCCCTGACCGACATCGCGCTCGAGCTCGAACGGATTGCGCTCGAAGACGACTATTTCGTGAGCCGCAAGCTGTACCCGAACGTGGACTTCTATTCCGGGCTGATTTACCAGGCGATGGGATTCCCGCTCGACATGTTCCCGGTACTGTTCGCGATTCCGCGCACGGCCGGCTGGCTGGCCCAGTGGGATGAGATGTTGCGTGACAGCGATCAGAAAATTGCCCGGCCGCGCCAAATCTATACCGGGTCGGCGCGCCGTGACTACGTCCCCCGCGCTTCCCGCGGGTAAGGAGGGTCTGATGTTCCGTGTCTCACTCGTGGCGGCGCTCGTGGCCGCGACGGCCGTCTGTGCGTCGGCGTCCCAGTCGGCTCAGAAGCCCGCTGCCTCGACGTTCGACGGAACCCGGGCATTCGACCACCTGAAGGCGCAGGTCGCCATCGGGCCGCGCCCAGCGGGCTCAGCCGGTATCCGCCAGACGCGCGCCTACATCACCCGCCAACTGGCGGCGATGGGCCTGACCGTCCAGGAGCAGCCATTTGTCGCCACCACGCCGATCGGGCCGGTGGAGATGGTCAACCTGATCGCGGTGCTCCCAGGGACACGCACAGACCGCATTCTTTTCACGGGCCACTACGACACCAAGCTGTACAAGGACATCGTGTTCCTGGGCGCCAGCGACGGCGCCTCCAGCGCGGCCGTGCTTATCGAGCTCGTCCGCTCCCTCAAGGACCAGCCCCGCGAGTTCACGTATGAGTTCGTCTGGTTTGATGGCGAGGAGGCCGTCGTCGCCTGGGATATCGACACCGACTCGACCTACGGCAGCCGGTATTACGTGCAGGCCGCGCAGAAGGCCAAGGCCGTGTCCGCCATCAAGGCGATGATCCTCGTCGACATGGTGGGTCATCGCGAGCTGCAGATCGAACGCGACAGTCACTCCGCGCCCTGGCTCACCGACATCATCTGGGCTGCGGCCACACGCCTCGGGCACGGCGGCATCTTTCTCGATGTCACCACCACGATCGAAGACGACCATCTGCACTTCGTGCGTGCGGGCATCCCGTCGGTGGACATCATCGACCTCAATCATTTCATCGCACGCGGCCACTGGCACACCGCGGGCGACAACCTTGACGCCGTCTCGGCGCGCTCGCTGCAGATCGTCGGCGACGTCCTGCTCGCCTCGCTGCCTGGCATCGTCACTCACCTCTCGAAACAGTAGTGGGTCTTGTCTTGGGCGTCTTCGGAGCAGCCGGACTTTAGTCGGGCTGACGTCCGTCGGGCTGAAGCCCGACGGCTCCGAAGAAAGAGCCGTACAAACCAACGGCGGCTGCAGGTGCAGCCGCCGCGGGTTCTTCCGTCGCTGTGACGGCTTACTTGAGGTGCTTGCTGACGAGCTTGGTCATCTCGAACATGTTGACCATGCTCTTGCCACCGAAGACCGCCTTCAGCTTGTCATCCGCCTTGATGTTGCGTCGGTTGACCTTGTCCTGAAGGTTGTTCTTCTTGATGTACGCCCACAGGCGCTTGGTCACCTCGGTACGCGGAATCGGCTTGTCGCCAACGACCGCCGCCAACGTCGCGCTCGGCGTGACCGGCTTCATGAACGCGGCATTCGGCTTCCGTGCTGCCGCCTTCTTCTTGGCAACAACCTTCTTCTTTGCAGCAGCCTTCTTCACGACCTTCTTCGCGACTTTCTTCGCAGCTTTCTTCGCAGCTTTCTTCGCCATCTCGTCTCCTTGGAAGACGCGTTACGCGTCGGGATAGTCTCGCACGAAATACACCATTTTCAGAGGGAAAAGCACGTCAGCCCACCGGCGCCTCAGAGAGCAATTTGTGGATCGCGTCCTCGGTCAACACGCCGCTGGCGCTCTTGGCGGCGGCAAAGATCCGGTCGACCCGCCCCTCTGACACCTCAAGTCCACGACGTTCCAGCCAGTAGACGACGTTCGATTTGCCCGACATCGGACCCACCTCGATCACCTGCTCTCTCCCTATGAGAGAGGCCGGAATTGCCGAGTAGACGGCGTCCGCCAGCGCGGGGTCCTGCTTGCGATACGCCTTGATCACCGCGGCGGCGTGCACGCCCGTGGCCGTGCGAAACGCGTCCCGCCCGAGGATGGGATAGTTGGGCGGCATGGGCACACCACACGCGTCGGCGACCACATCGCAATACGCCGGGAGCTGCGTGAGATCGGACTCGCGCGCCCCCATGAGCACAAGATTCACGAGCAACGTGTCCATCGGCGTGTTCCCCACCCGCTCGCCGATCCCCAGCGCGGCGCCGTGCAGACGGGTCGCGCCGGCCTCCCAGGCCGCAAAGGAATTCGCCACGGCGAGGTCACGGTCGCGGTGGCCATGCCAGTCGATCCCGATCCCTCCCCCGCAGTCGTCGACCACCGAGCGAATGAACCGGGTGACCGCTGCGGCCCCTGCCGGGGTCGCGTGCCCCACGGTATCGGCAATACAGACCCGTGAGGCCCCGGCCCGGATCGCGGCGGTGTACAGCCGGCGCAGGGAGTCAGGGTCCGCCCGGGTCGTGTCCTCGGTGACATACATGACCGGCAGTCCCTCTTTGACCGCAAAGGTGATGGCTTCCTCGGTGAGGGCCACCAACCGGTCCAGCGTCCAGTCCTCGGCGTAGACACGGATGGGGCTTGAGCCGATGAAGGCACAGCACTCGATCGGCATCCCGACCTTCTGCGAAATGCGCGCGATGGGTTCGATGTCTGCGATCACGGTGCGGGCCGCACAGTTGGCGCGCACGCGCAATCGGCTATCCACGATTTCGCGCGCGAGGCGTTCGACGTCGGCCGCCACGTGTGGCCCGGCGCCGGGCAGCCCGATGTTGGCCGTGTCGATCCCGAGCGCGTCGATCAAATGCAGAATGCGGACCTTGTCCTCGATCGACGGCGTACGCACCGAGGGCGACTGCAACCCGTCTCGCAGCGTTTCATCGTCGAGTTGGACCGCGCCACGTACGGGCGCGGGATCCACGGTATTCCAGTCATAAATGAGGGGGTGCATCGTGTATTCCTCTAGATTGTCATTTTCCGGCACTGCGTCTGGTCACGACGCGCAGCGTCAGCAGGCCAGCCGCCGTGACCAATCCGGACCAGAACGTGGCGCGCACGATCCCTGACCGTCGTGCGTCGGCCATCAGGTCGGCCAGTACCGGCTCCGGCCCGCGTCCAAGCTCATGGGTGGCGACGCGGATCAGGTACTCGCGTGACGCGCCGTGCATCCACCAGTCAAACAGCGCACACCACAACACGATCCCGATCACACACCAGACGACGATCAGGATGCGGGTGGACAACGTCACGCGGCGCCCTGTGGTCCCAGATACCGGATCACCATCGCCGTGATGTCGTCGCCCTGCGCCGTGCCTGCGGTGAAATCGCGCACGGCGTCAAACACCTGTCGCACCAACGTCTGCGCATCGGTTCCGGCAGCGGCCTGTACGGACGCGAGCACGCGGTCGTCGCCAAACTCTTCACCGGCGCTGTCGAGTGCTTCCGACACCCCGTCGCTGAACACCACGACGGTGTCGCCGGGCACCAGTGTCACCGTGTGTTGTGAATACGGCGCAAACTCCAACAACCCAATCACTGGTCCGCCGTCTTCAAGACGACGCACGCCTGACGGGCCGACGACAAACGGCGGGTTGTGTCCCGCATTGGTGTAGGTCAGTGTGCCGTCCATTGACACCACGCCCAGCATCAACGTGACAAAACGCGATTCGATGCCGCGACGACACAACACCTTGTTGGCCACGGAGGTGAACTCCGCCGGCACGAGGCCGGCCACCTGTGACGCAAACATGCCCTGCACCAGCGCACTGAGCAACGCCGCCGGCGGGCCCTTGCCCGCCACGTCGCCCAGCGTGAAACCAAAGGCGGTACCGCCCAGATCCAGATAATCAAAGAAGTCGCCGCCGATCGACCGGCACGGAATCGACGCGGCCGCTGCCTCCACAAACTTGAGGGACGCAATCGGCTTGGGCATCAACGCCTGCTGAATCTCGGCAGCGATGCGCATCTCCTGCTCCATCTTCGACTTCTCAAGCTTCTCGCGGTAGAGCTGCGCGCTCTCGATCGCCACCGACGCCTCGACCGCCAGTGTCTCAAGCGCGCGCTGGGTCGCCTCGGTCAGCAACGTACCCTTTTCACGACTGTCGAGGTACACCACGCCGATGCGACGATTTTCACTTTGCGCGTCGGCCGCATCCACGTACTGCACCAGATTGAGCGGCACACACACGATGTGCCGGATGCCCAGCGCGACCGTGCCCTGATGCACGTCGGCCAGACCGCCGTCGAGCAGATCGGTCACCACCCGCACCCGGCCAAGACGGAACACTTCCTCCGGGATCTTCTGGCTGATCGCAAACGTCGCGTCGGTCAGCGTAACCTTGCCCTTGCCGCGCGCGAGTTTGAACTCGAGCCGTCCGTCTGCGCCGCCGAGCATGATGAAGGCGCGTTCCGCGCCCGACAGTTCGATCGCGGCATCGAGCACCAGCGCGAGGACCTCCTGCAGCACGCGGCCCGACCCCAACGAGCGGAAGCCGTCGAGCAACACCGTGATCTGCCTGAGGTCATCACGCGCCCCCGTGTTGGATCGCGAGAACGAGATTGTGTCCGCGCCGATCGTGCAGATCAGATCCGCGCCACCACCGCGGCCCAATCGGATCCGATCGCCGGAGCGGATGACATGGCGGGTGATCTGCGCATCGTTCACAAACGTGCCGTACCGCGACTGCAGGTCGGTGAGGACATAGTGACCGTCCTCAATCGCGATTGCGGCATGTTCACGCGAGATTTCGCTGCCGGTGAGTCGCAAGTCGTTGGTCTCGCGGCGACCGATGGTAAAGGGCGAATGGTCGACAAGTACCATCCGTGTTTCGGTCGGGTCCTGGACATCAAGACGAAGAGGATCGAGTCGCGTGGGGTCGAGGGTCATTGACGTCGGAGTCTACTTGAACGAGGGCCACGAATCAGCCGCGCGCCGAGGACCACCACCACCGGAATGGCGCCCCACGCAGCCCAGCGCATCCAGGTCCCGTCGGGTGTCTTCGGGATGAGCCAGGCCGCCAAGAACGCGACCGCCAGGACAAACCCGAAGATGTGCAGGAACACCCGGAAGGACAGCCGCGAGGCCGGCACCCGGGACACTTCCGGCACATCCGCCGTCGGCGTTCCGCACTTGTAACAGACAATGGCTTTCGCCGCGATGATGGCTCCACACGCTCGACACGTCATACGATAACTGGTCCCTGCTCCGCCCGATTCAGTATGCGCTTCCCTTTACGTGACGTCATCCCGTCACGCACTCGTCCCCTGGTCACCTGGACCTGTCTTACCCTGGCCGCGGTGTCGTTCCTCGTCGCGGCGTGGACGACAGGTAATGTCGCCCTGCTCGTACTGCTCCACGGGCTGCCGTGTCTCGTGCTTGGCGAAACCGTCGAAGACCAACTCGGCCACCCACGTCATCTTGGTCTGCTCCTGGTGGCGACGGCGCTTGGGGCCACCCTCTCGACGCCACTGGCCGGCCCGCTGCCTGCGTTGGCGGGCGCGATCATGGGGGCCCACCTCGCCCTGTTTCCGTCCTCGCGCATTCTGCTCACCGTCTGGGTGCACGTCGTCGAGATTCCGGCATTTTTCCTGATGGGCTGCTGGCTCTTCACGAGTGTCCTGGTGTCGGTGCCCCTCGCCGCCCCGGGCCTGGCGTTTGTGCTCGGCGCCGCGAGTGCGCGTGTCCTGCGTCTCCGTGATCGCGCGCAGTGGGCACACTTCGATCAGATCCGTTAGTCCGTCCCGCCGCCGCCCTTCTTGCGGATCTCCGCACCCAGCGTCGCCAGGTCGACCATCAATTTTTCCCAGGCGACTTCGTACTCCGCCGACGGCATGGTCGCCTTCTTCCGGCGCAAGTCATCCACCTGCTGCGTCAACAGGTCCTGCCGCTGCAGCAACATCTGGAGTGCGGAGTCGGTCGGACGTGTCTCCACCACCGCATCCAGATACGTCATCGTCGCCAACATCCCATCGTCACCGGTCGTGGCTGCGGCGTCACGGCCGACTCCATCGCCATTGTCTTCGATCAGCGCACGTTCGGTGACGAGGAGGCCCTTCTGCTCGAAGTGTTGCCTCTGGAGACGGGAGGCGTAGGTGAACGCTTCCCACATCGAGATGCGGCCGTTTTTGTCGAGGTCGCCTTCGGGGGCGGTCAGAGCCTTGCCGAATGCGTCCGCAAACATCGTCGAGTACCGCTGTGCGGGCACCGCAGTGGCGGTGATGACGATGCGGCGATCGCCGGTGAGTCCAGCGGCGAACGGGAAACTGACGCTGGCGGTGTTGACGAAGACCACGCGGCCCTTGATGGGCGTGAGGAGCGCATTCCACTCCGCCACGGTCAAGTCCGGGCCGATGAGGTTGAACTTCGCGGCCTCGCCTTCGCCAGTGCCGTGCCCGATCAGCATGACAAACACGATGTCCGACGCGTTCACGCTCTGGGCGAGCCTGGCGAACGTGGCGCGCACTTCTTCGGCGGTGGCGCGGCGTTCACCCGCACCCGCCTGCTCGACTTTTTCCACCAGCAGCGACAGCTGGGCCGGCCCGATTGTGAAGGCGTCGCGCATGGTCGTGGCGACCTGATCGAGCCAGGCACGATGCTGTTCGGCAAACTGCGGCTCGCCGGACGCGCCCTGGATCAAGACCACGTGCCGGACGGGTTGAGCTGCTGCCGGGGTGCTCATCAACGCGATACACGCGGCGACGGCCAGCAGCGTCACGGTGTTTTTCATCATCAGCGGCCTCCCATCGCTGCCAGCAGCAGGTCCTGTGCGCGCGGGAACGTCGGGGCCTGTTCCAGGGCCTTCAGCGCGGCCTTGCGGGCGTCGTCTTTCCGGCCCAGACCGAGGTAGGCCTCGGCAATGTCGGCGTGGGCCTCGGCGAGATTGGGGGGGCCAAGCGCCAGTGCCACCAGCAGTTCGACGAGCGCCGGCGCGTAGTCCTTGCGATCGAGTGCCATCTTGCCAAGCTGTGCGTGCGCGGAGGCGTCAAACGGATCGATGTCGGCGATCACACGGAGCGCCACGGACTCGGATTCCTTGTCGCCGGCCGCCCTCGCAGAGGTCACCAGCCGTCGGGCGGCTTCCACGTTGTCGTGGTCCCAGGTCAGGAGCTGTCGCAGTTCGCTGCGCGCGCGCGCGCCATCCCCTTGTTTATCCGCGATGGCGGCGAGCAGCGCGCGCGGACTGGTGTCCCCCTGCGCCATGGGCGCAAGCGCGGCCGCGCGTTCAAGCGCGGCTTTTGCCGCGTCCAGATCGCCGCGCTCGTACAGCGCCGATCCCAGTGACCACTGCACCATAAAGTTGCCGGGCTGTTTGGTGGCGAGCGCCGTGAGGTCCTCAACCGAACGGGGCTGCGCACCACGTCCGGCGCCGGCTGGGGTGGCGGCGCCGGGCGCGTCTGCCATGGCACGCGCCAATTCGCCGTACTGCGCCTCGACAAACGCGGCAAACGACGTGTGCACTTCATCCACGGTTTTGCCGAACGCCTTCGCGAACGCCTCGGGGTCCTTGGCGCCACCGGCGTATGCCGACAACAACGCGCGAAGGCCCGCGTCCCCGTTGAGCGCCACCAGGTGTTCGGTCAGCAACGACGCCTCAAAGTAGGCCATCGACAGATCCTGCGGCCGCTCAAACGCATTCGGCAGGCCCTTGACGCCAAACGTGCGTTTCATCGCCAGCGCGCGCGCAAAGTCCAACGCCTGTTCGCGGCCCCACGCCTTGTTGTACCGATGTTCCTCGTAGACCGAAATGCCTTCGGTCAGCCATCGCGGCACTTTGTAGTCGGACGCCTGCAGTGAAAATACGTGCGCGATTTCGTGCCACAACGTGGCCTGCCAACTGAACGTGCCTGGTTCACGGGCCTTGGGCGAGGCCATCGTGATCACGCGTCCGAAACAGGCGCCAAGCGCGAACTGGAGGCCCGGCAGGCCCATGGTGCGAACCGCGAAGTCATCGTGTTTGGCAAATACCTCAACGAGGATTGGTCCTGTGGGGGTGAAACCGTACCGCTCGGAGAATGTCGTGTACGCCAGGTCGGCTAACGGCAACGCGTACGGCTTGAGGACGTCCGCATCGCCCTTCGGAAACTTGAAAATGAACGGCCCCGACTCCACCTCGACAAACGTTGCGAGTGTGTCGAGCAACTGCAGCAGGTTGAACGTCACCGTATCAAACGGGTCCAACCGGAACGCGCGCTCGAGTTCCTCGCGCGCCGGTGCTTCGTCCC
>CAYZLT010000157.1:0-8332 GCA_964479175.1 uncultured Solibacteraceae bacterium
TATAGGCGTACGGCACCGAGTAATAGTGGCGATCGACTTCGACGTGGTAGTCGATATTTTATGTGGTCGACCACATAAAATATCTTCTGTGGCGTTACTCCTTATGTGGCGCAGCGTACGTGCGTGGCGTCCCTGGCTCTGTCGTTCCAAGACGATTGGCCACATAACTGAGTGGCGAGCATGATCGAATCCCCTTCGTCTTTCACAAGGAGATTCGACACATGTTTGACCAATTGTTCTCCCGCCCTCGGGCCGTCCGGCGCTATCGTTCAGCACCACTGTTGGAGCCCAGACTTCGGTTTCTGCACCACTGCGGTGCGCAAGGCGCGACCACGGCGACCTTGAGAAAGATCGCCTTCTATCAATGCGTCATCAGTCGGTTGCTCGATCTGCAGTCCGCGGGTACGTTCCGCGTGGAGCAGATCCGCCAAGCGGCGCAGCAGTGGACCGCGCGTACCCCCACGCATCATGCGCAGAAGGATGGCGCCGCATCGAGAGTCGCGTTTCTGTCCATCGCGATCGGATGGCTCAGCTTCTTGAACCGCCTGACGACGCCACCCACCCCGGCATGCCCCGGGGCAGGATTCGTCACCGCATTCGCCGACTACATGCGATCGGAACGAGGTCTGTCTCCGCTCACCATCTACACGCGGTGTAAGAGACTCGAGGAGTTCCTTGGCCGGTGGTGTCCGGATACGCGGGCGTTGCAAGAGGTGACCATCACGCAGATCGATCAGGCGATCGCCCAGAAGGGCACACAGGACGGCTGCACGCGCGCATCGATTCGCACCTATGCCTATGTCCTCCGTTCGTTCTTCCGGTATGCCGAAACACGCAACGGGTGCGCACCCGGCTTGGCGGCGGGCATTCTTCCACCCCGTGTCTATACCGGCGAGCGGTTGCCGGCAGGACCGACGTGGGACCAAGTCCAGCGATTGTGCGCCGGCGCGGAAGGCGACATGCGAGCGCAGATCCGGGACCGAGCCATTCTCCTCCTCTTCGCGGTCTACGGATGGCGGGTGGGCGAGGTCCGTCGGTTGCAACTGGAGGATCTCGATTGGAATACGGAGGCGATTCGCGTCACGCGGTCAAAGCCGCAACTGCGGATCCAAACATACCCGCTGGTCCGGACGGTTGGGGACGCCATCCTGCGGTATCTGCAGACGACCCGCCCGCGCTGCGAGGCGCGGCAGGTGTTCTTGTCGCTGAAGGCTCCCATTCGTCCCCTCGGGAACAGCGCCCTCTGGCAGATTGTGAGTCGCCGGTTACGACCGCTCGGTCTTGGCCTCGCGCATCAGGGCCCCCATGCGCTGCGACACGCCTGCGCCACACACCTCCTCAACCAAGGCCTGTCGATGAAAGAGATTGGCGATCACCTCGGGCATCGAAATCCGGCGGCGACGAGCGTGTACGCCAAAGTGGATCTCGTGGGCCTCAGACAGGTCGCAGATTTCAGTCTCGAGGGGCTTATATGACGACCACGCGCGAGGCGGTCATGCAGTACGTCACGTATCGTCAGGCCGCTGGGGCAGATTGTCGCCCCACGGCACAGGTGCTTAACGCATTCTGTCGCGCCGTGGGTCCGGACACGGAGATCGCCGAGATTCCGCGTGAGCGAGTCCGTGCTTTCATCGACGGCCACGGGCCGCTGACGCGCTACTGGCATCGGAAGCACTCGGCGTTGCGTGGATTCTATCGCTATGCCGAGAGTCACCGCCTGGCGGCGCACGTTCCGCTGCCCTCAGTCATCCCGAAACAACCGCCCTCGTTGCCGCCGTACCTCTTTACGCGTGAGGAGGTACGCCGCCTGTTGGAGGCGACGAGTCACTATCGGACCGGGCGATTGCATCTCGATTCGCAGACGTTTCGATTCGCGTCCGGCCCTCCCACATTGCGACGCGGTTGGCGCTGAGCCGGAATCATGTCCACTACTGGCTGCGCCGCTACCTGGCGTTGGGGGTGAGCGGGCTGCTGCGAGATGCCCCGCGTCCGGGCCGCAAGAAGCGCATCAGTCCCGCGCAGGTCGCCGCGATTGTGAACGCGACGCTGACGACCACGCCGCCGGGGCGGACGCACTGGAGTACGCGCAGCATGGCCCGCGCGCACGGCGTCAGTGACAAGACGATCCGTAATATTTGGCACCAGCATGGGCTGCAGCCGCATCGCGTGACGCACTTCAAGCTGTCGAAAGATCCGCACTTTGTCGACAAACTGCGGGATGTCGTGGGGCTCTACCTCAACCCGCCCGAGAAGGCCGTCGTGTTCTGCGTCGACGAAAAGAGCGGAATCCAAGCGTTGGACCGCACGCGCCCCGTCCTCCCATTGGGGCCGGGCGTCCCCGAACGCCAGACGCACGACTACATTCGCCACGGGACGACGTGTTTGTACGCCGCGTTGCGGCTGCTCGATGGCGTGGTCCTCGGGGAATGCCGCCCCAAGCGCGACACGAAGGCCTTTGTCCAGTTTCTCGGTCACGTCGAGCAGGCGACCCCGGCCGACCAGGCCATCCATGTGATCTTGGACAACTTGAGCACCCATACGAGTCCACCCGTCACGCGCTGGCTGCGCCGCCATCCCCGCGTGCACTTTCATTTCATTCCCACCAGTAGCTCCTGGCTCAACCTGATCGAGCGCTGGTTCGGCGAGATCACTCGCGATCGCATTCGCCGGGGCACCTTCGACAGCGTCCCCGCCCTGATTGCCGCGATTGAGGACTACTTGCAGCATTACAACGAAGCGCCCCGTCGCTTCCTCTGGACCAAGGATGCCGACATGATTCTCGACAAACTCGCGAGATGTCCTAAAGCGTTATCCGCATGACACTAGTCCTGCCATTCTGATCGTTCCTTTGTGTGGGAAGAGAGGTCGCCGTCGTTCAGCGGTCTCACCTGCCGCTCTGCGACCTCGATGTTCTGACGAGGCTCAGGCCCGAATTCGTACCACCTTAGCGGAGTCGGCCGCAGTGCGAACCTCGGTCGCGAACCTTTCCCAAGTGTTCATCAATGTACGCCGGAGCTCGAAGAGGTCGGACCTGAAATACGCCGCCTCGGTCTTGTCCTTGACGACGTGTGCCAGTGCGGCCTCGACGACGGTGCGCGGGGTGATGGTCTGCTCCTCCGCCCAGTCACGGAACGAGCTCCGGAAGCCGTGAGTGGTGATCTCGCTGCGGCCCGATCGCTTTAGCACCATCAGGAAGACCATGTTCGACAGAGGCGCCTTTGGTGATCGTGCCGGGAACACAAATGGGCCGCCATCCGCGATCGCCTTGGCCTGTTTCAGCAGCTCCAGGCAACGAGGCGATAGGGGAACTCGGTGCTCACGCCCCGCCTTAATGCGTTCGGCCGGAATCGTCCAAGTAGCCTCGTCCTCGTCAATCTCAGTCCACCGTGCTTGAAGTACCTCGCTGGTCCGGGCAGCGGTGAGGATGAGGAGCTCGAAGGCCAACTTGACCGAATCGCCGGTGTTCAACTTGCGCAGATCTTGGATGAATATGGGGACGTCGCGATAGGGCAGGGCCGCGTGATGTCTCGCGGTCTGCCGGACCTTCGGAAGAACCTTGGAGACGCCATCGACGGCGTTGTCGCCGGACCGATATCCCGACGCCTTCGCCCAGTCGAGCACCGACTTGATGCGCTGCATCAATCGCCGAGCCGTCTCCGGCTTCGCCGTCCAAATGGGGGTCAACGCCTTCAAAACGTCGTGAGGCTCGATGGAGTCCACGTCTCGATCGCCGAAAACTGGGAACACGTCGGTCTCCAACGAGGCCAACCACTGCGCGCGATGTTTCGGGTTCTTGAACGTGGACGCGTGCGACTCGTGCACGAGTTTCGCGGCTTCTTTGAACGTCAGCATCTTGCGTCGTTCGCGACGCCGCTCATGCAACGGGTCGCCGCCAGTCCGCGCAAGGCGTCGCAGTCGCGAGGCTTCGACGCGCGCATCAGCCAAAGGAACGAGTTGTGTTGATCCGAGACCGATATCTCGACGCCTACCGCGGATGATCGTGCGGAGGATCCAACGCCGCGCACTCGATGGATCGACGACGAGGTACAACCCGTTGCCGTCGGCGTAACGGCCCGCGTCCTTGATGTTGCGTACGCGAAGGGCAGTGAGTCGCTGCTGAGGGTGTGGTCCACGCGGCTTTGTCATTGATGCGCCTCGTATCAAGCGACGCAGATCGGGAACCGAACTGCTGCAGCCTACATTGCGACCCACATTCTAGGCTGGATTGTGCTGGACATCAATGGCCGTGCTAGGACTCAGACCAGTTGTTTCATTGGCAAACTTTACAGAACTCGGATCGCTCTGGATATCTATGGACGTCAGTTCGAATCCCACCCTCTCCGCCAACCTTCGCTGAACGCTCTCATGCGAAGGTTGCCCGCCGTAGCTGCGAGTGCAGCGAGCGCCTAGCGAAGGCGGGCCGATCTCTACCCAACGCCCGACAGCGCCCTGATCGAGGTGCATGTCTCGGATCTGAAACAACTGTTCAACTCTCTCGATCCGACCCCTTTTCAGGGGCGGGACCTCGATCCCCAGGCTGAGGAGTTCATCATCGGCTGGGCACGCGAGGTGCGCAGCCACGCGCCCCTCGGTCTGCTGGTCCACGTCGATCAGGAAGCGGCGGCTGCCGATGCGGAGCACATCGTGCACGGCGCGGTACGCGATCACTTCAAGCGCCGATCCGGGACGATGCGGCAGAAGCTGCGTCAGTTGTTCCGGGTGGGGCGACGAAGTCTGCTGATTGGCCTCGCGTTTCTCGCCACCTGTATCGCGCTCGGCGACGCGATCCAGGCCTGGCTGCCCGACAGCCGGTTTGCCGGCATCGTGCGTGAAAGCCTGCTCATTGGCGGCTGGGTCGCCATGTGGAAGCCGATCGAGGTGTTCCTGTACGACTGGTGGCCCATTCGCGCGGAGGCCGTCCTGTCGGATCGACTCAGCGCACTGACCGTGCACGTCACCACGCCGCGCATGCCACCGGACTCACAGACCCGTCAGGTGTGATGTGTTGGGAAGGCGGGCGCGCTTCACTGCCTGATCCACGCGCCGAACGAATCCATACAAGGCCAGGCAGGCGCCCATCAGGAGCGTCGAGACGCCGAGCCCCGGCATCACAACGTCGTGATGCCCGGCAAGATACGACTCCAGGGTCGCCGTCAGCAGCCACATCTGGACGACCAGCAGGACGACGATCATGGTGAGCGCGGCGTCGAGGGCCGTCAGCCCCTTCGTGGTCGGTCTGGACTCCATGTTTACCCTTCGCCGTGAGTGTCCACGCCCACGGCCAGAATCGTGTCGCCATCCCTGCGCAGCAGGATGCGCGGCAAGGGTCGTGGCGGCGGGCCCTGGAGCACCCGACCGGTATCCACGGCGAAGTACCCCTCGTGGCATGGGCACTCAAGCCGCTTGCGCTCTGGCGCATAAAACACGGCGCACGACAGATGTGTGCACTTCTGGCTGTAGGCCACGAAGGTCTCCGCGTCCGTGCGCACCAGGATCGCGGTGTCGTGTTCAGTCGGATACCGGAACAACTTCACGCCCTGCACGGGGATGTCGGCCACGTTGCCAATGGCGACCGCCGGGTACGTGTGTTTTGGGGCCATCCAGGTTTTCGCCAGAATCCACACCTGGCCCACAAACATGCCAACGCTCGTGAGGGTCAGAAACTTGGCGAATTGCCGGCGGCTGACGTAGCGCTCCTCGGCCGCGTAGACCGAGAACTCATCGCGCCAGAGTGGATCGCCCGGGGGCGGGGTTGGGGTCATTGCAGCACTCCTTTGTGCGAAATCCACAGATGATCAAGCACATCAAGACTGATCGTGGCGGTGCCGGCCGGCACCATCATGTGCACCTTCGTCCGGACCGTCTGCCGGCCGAAGACGAACTCGTTGACGGGCACCTCCCGGCGCTCGCGTTCGATCGTGGACCGAAGCGTGAACGCGAGCGCACCACTTGGGCACACCGTGGCGCACATCGGTTGTTTGCCCACCGACGTGCGGTCGTAACACATGTCGCACTTCATCATCTGCTCGAGGCGCGAGGGCATCTTCGGGATGCCGAACGGACAGGCGACGACGCAGTTTGAACAGGCGACACAGCGCGGTTTGAGCGACGACTGCACCACGCCGTCTTCGGTCTGCTTGATGGCATCGGCCGGACACACCTGCGCGCAGGTGGGATTTTCGCAGTGCATGCATACAAACGGAACCGTGGCCGTGCTCTCTTCGCGATCGAGGAAATCCACGTGAATCATCGAGTGGCCGCGATGTGTGTCACACTCCGCGCACGCATTGACGCAGGACATGCACCCGATACAGCGCGACGGATCCACAAAAAATTCGAGATCGCTCATGCGGTGGCTTTCTCCAGCCGGCACGCAGACACCTTGAACTCCGGAATCTTGCTGCGCGGGTCGAGGGTCCGATGCGTCAGTTGATTGGCGCTCTGGCGGTCGGGCCAGTGGTAGGCAATAAACACCGTATCGGGTCGGATCGTTTTGACGACATGTACGGCGAGCGTGATGGCGCGTCGTCGTGTGGTGACGGAGACGAGGTCACCGTCCTGCAGCCCATGGGCCGCCGCCAGCGTAGGGTGCATTTCGACGCGCGGCGCCGGGCATTGATCGACCAGCGGCCCGATGCGACGGGTCTGCGTCCCGGAGAGGTACTGACTCACCACACGCCCGGTTGTGAGGTAGACGGGGAATGTCGCGTCCACCGGGTCTCCGCTCTCGCGGAACTCGGTCGGCAGGATGCGCGCCCGGCCGTCCGGAAAGTGGAAGTGTCCCCCTTCGAAGAGTCGCGGCGTGCCCGGGTGATCTTCGGTCGGGCACGGCCAGAACACGCCCATCTCCTTATCCAGACGGTCGTAGGTAATGCCGTAATAGTCCGCGGTGCCGCCGCGCGACGCGTGACGAAGCTCTTCAAAGATTTCTTTTGGCTCGGTGTACGGGAACAGATCGGCCTTTCCAAGGCGCGCCGCCAGGTCGACGTAGATTTTCCAGTCTTCGCGCGCCTGCCCCGGCGGATCGACGGCCTTGCGGATGTGCACGACGCGGCCTTCGGCCGTGCACACCACTCCTTCGTGCTCCTCCTGCAGACTGCCGGCCAGCACGACGTCGGCAAAGTGTGCGGTCTCCGAGAGGAAGAAGTCCACAACGCCGAAGAACTCGAGGCGCTCCAGCGCTTCCTGCGTGAAGCCGGCATCGGGGAGCGACACGAGCGGATTAAAACAGATCGACAGCAGCGCCTTGATCTCGCCGCGGTGAATCGCTTCCATGATCTCGACGGCCGAGTACCCGGCGTGAGGAATCTCATCGGGCGAGACGCCCCACACGCCGGCCACGTGTGCACGGGCCTCGGGATCACTGATGGACCTCGCCCCCGGCAGTTGATCGCACTTCTGTCCGTGCTCGCGTCCCCCTTGGCCGTTGCCTTGTCCCGTGATCATCACGCACCCGGCGCCTTCGCGGCCGAAATTGCCCGTGGCCAGGCACAAATTGATAAGCGACAGACAGTTTTCCACGCCCTTGCTGTGATGTTCGACGCCACGCGCGTGCAGCACCATGGCGCGGTCCGCCTCCGCAAACCAATGCGCGGCGGTCTCGATCGACTGCGGCGGCACGCCGGTGACGTCGGCGGCGGTCAGCGGATCCCACCGCTGCGAGGAGGCTACCGCCTGCTCGAAGCCGGTTGTGTGCGCATTGATGAATGCGCGGTCTTCAAGGCCGTCGCGCAGGATGACGTGCAGCATGGAGAGATACAGCGCCAGGTCGGTGCCGGGTCGCACGGGCAGATACAAATCCGCGTTGCGCGTAATCGGCGTCATCCGCGGATCGGCCACGATCAACCGGCCGCCGTTGTCGCGGCATCGCCAGATGTAGTCGGTCGTAATCGGCGCACACTCGGCGACATTCGCGCCGGCCACCAGCAGGACCTGCGCCTTGGGAATATCCGCCCAGCTGTTGGGTGCACGGTCGATCCCGAGCGCGAGTTTGTACGCGGTGCCGGCCGACACCATACAAAGCCGCCCGTTGTAGTCGATGTGGCGGGTGCCGACTGCGAGCCGGGCAAACTTGCCGAGCAGATACGCCTTCTCGGTCGTCAGCGAGGCTCCGCCATAAATGGCCACCGAGTCGGGGCCGTGCTCCGCGCGAATGTCCTGAATCCGGCGCGCGGTGAAGGCCATGGCCTCGTCCCATGAGGCGGGACGAAACCCTTCACCCGGGGCCTTCATCAACGGCCCGAGCAACCGATCGGGACTGGCGCCCTGCAGATACCGCTTCACGCCCTTGGGGCAGAGTTTGCCTTTGTTGAACGGGAACCCTTCCCACGGC
>CAYZLT010000158.1:0-8327 GCA_964479175.1 uncultured Solibacteraceae bacterium
ACCGATGATCATGCCCATCTGCGTGGCGCGGGCCGTGAGCGTGGGGGAGTTGGACGCGTTCCCCGCCGCGCTGGCCCCGGCCGGGTCCATCGCCTTGGCCAATCCGAAGTCGAGCACCTTGGCCGTGCCGTCGGGGCGCACCTTGACGTTGGCGGGTTTCAGGTCGCGATGGACGATGCCCTGTTCGTGGGCGGCTTCGAGCGCATCGGCGATCTGCCGCGCGATGGGCAGCATGTCGGACAGCGGTATCGCACCGCGCGCGATGATCGCCGACAGGTCTTCGCCCTCGACCAGTTCCATGATGAGCGCCCGTACGACGACCTCAGAGGTCGTTTCCTCTATTCCATAAATCGCGGCGATGTTCGGGTGGTTCAGCGCGGCGAGGCTCTTGGCTTCGCGCTCGAAGCGGGCCAGACGCTCGGGGTCCTGGGCGAACAGGTCGGGCAGGATCTTGATCGCCACGTCGCGATCGAGTCGGGCGTCGCGCGCGCGATAGACTTCGCCCATGCCGCCGGCCCCAAGGGGCGCCAGAATTTCGTAAGGACCAAGTTTTGTGCCGGGGGCCAGGCTCATCGGGTGGCTGATTATAGCGGCTTGACCTCGTTCATTGCCCGACCTATGGCGATCACCCGGCGGTGTTATCCTTCCGCCTCATGCCCACGCGACGCGACGTACTCAAGGCTTCACTGGCATTCCCGCTGTCGACCGTGCGCCGCTCGTCGTGGCTGGGGGGGCAGGGGGCGCAGGGCCCGCGCGTGGTGGTGGTGGGTGCCGGCGCCTTCGGCGGGTGGACGGCCCTTGAGCTGCAGCGGCTCGGCGCCAGGGTGACACTGGTGGACGCGTGGGGCCCGGGCCATACACGCGCCAGCTCCGGCGGCGAGACGCGAGTCATTCGCACGACCTACGGCACACGCGTCATCTATACCCGGATGGCCGCCAGAGCCCTGACACTCTGGCGCGAGTATGAAGCGCGCTGGCAGCGACAGTTCCTGACAAAGACAGGTGCCCTCTGGATGTTCGGTGCCGATGACAGCTTCGGCCGTGCGTCCGCGTCGGTGCTCAGGGCCGAGGGGCTCGCGGTGGAGGAACTCACGTCTGCTGACGCCGCGCGACGTTATCCGCAGATCAGCTTTGACGGCGTCCGCTCCGTGCTGTTCGAGGCAGATGCCGGCTCGTTGTTGGCGCGTCGATCGTGTGAACACGTCGTGGCGCAGTTTGTGGCTGCCGGTGGCGACTACCGGCTCGCGTCGGTGGTCTCACCGGCGACGGTCGACCGACCGCTGCAGTCCGTGCCTCTCGATGGCGGTGGTCGTCTTGACGCCGACGCATTTGTCTTCGCGTGCGGCCCCTGGCTCGGCCATCTGTTCCCTGATGTCATTGGCGCCCGTGTGACGCCGACACGACAGGAAGTGCACTATTTCGGGACGCTGGCCGGCGACGATCGATTCCTTGAGTCGCGTTTTCCGGTCTGGGTCGACTACGGCGATGCCCTGATCTACGGCATCCCCGGGAACGTGAATCGTGGATTCAAAGTCGCCAACGACGCGGCCGGACCGGTGTTTGATCCGACGCTGGGGTCGCGCGAGCCGTCGCCGGTGAGTGTGGCGTCGGCCCGGGCCTTTGTCGCGAGACGTTTCCCCCTGCTGAAGGATGCGCCGTACCTCGGGTCCGAGGTCTGCCAGTATGAGGCCTCACCGGACTCGCACTTCATCGTGGACACCCACCCGCGCGCGGCCAACACCTGGATTGTTGGCGGCGGCTCCGGCCACGGATTCAAGATGGGGCCGGCCATGGGAGAGCTGGTGGCCGCGCAGGTCCTTGGCCAGCGCGCCAAGGAGCCGACCTTCAGCCTCTCGCGTTTCAAGGAGAACCGGTCATGAGACAGACGGTACGTCGGATGCCTACGGGGCGTGTCTTCGCCATCGCCTGCGTCCTGTTCCTGGGCGCAGCGCCGTTGTGGTCGGCGTCGCAGGAGATCTCCGGAGACAGCGCGACACTGCGCGCATTGGAGGCTGAGTTCACGTCATCCCCATCATCGGGCGCTGCCGCGCGGCGCGGACCGATGGGCGATGGACTCACGGCCTCGCTGGAGGCTGCGCGTGAACAGTCAGCCTGGGCCGCGGGGTTTCTGAAGAAGCTGGGCGGAATCAATGCCGCGCGTTTGAGCCATGACGACTGGATCCTGCACGCGCTGATGACGTACGAAGCGGGCATCGCCGCCGAGTCCGATCGGTTTTTCTGGCAGGGGTTTGAGGTCACGCCGTACTCGTCGCCCCTGCGAACGATCGCTCCGCGGTTTGGGGCATTGCCGATCTCCACCGATGCCGAGCGCCTGGCGTATCTGGACGCCCTCCATCAGATTCCTGCCGCCATGGCCGCGTACGAGGCACGACTGCGCAGTCAGGCGGCACGTGGCATCATCGTGCCCGCGCCCGAACTTGATCTGGTCGTCCCATTTGTCCGGACACTGGTGGCCGACCCGGCATCGAGTGCGTTCGCGCTGGCGCCAGCCCGCCTTGCGTCACTACCCGCAGCCGTGCGTGAACCGTTCGAGTCGCGCGTGAGGACGACGCTGTCAGAGACGGTCGTGCCGTCGGTGGAGCGTCTCGCGGCGTTTCTGAACGGGCCGTATCGCGCGATGGCGCCCTCAACTGTTGGCTTGTCACAATACCCGGGCGGGCGCGATTACTACGCGCATCTCATCCGGCGCCACACGGGGATCGACGCCGCGCCAGAAGAAATTCACCGCATCGGCCTTGCCGAGGTCACTCGCCTGAATGCCGAGCTGGACACGGTGCGGCGCGATGCCGGGTTCGTGGGATCGCTCGACGAGTTTCGCAAATACCTGAAGACTGATCGTCGGCTGTTTCCCGCGACCAGTGCGGAAATTGGCGAGACGATGATGGCGGCGATTCGCCGGATCGAACCCAAGGTCTCCGAGTTTTTTGTGACCCAACCTGCAGCGCCGTATGGGGTCCTTCGCCTTGACGCGTCGCTGGAGGCGTCGATGACGTACGGCTTCTATCAGTTGCCGTCGTCGGGCGAGCCGCGCGGCCTGTATCGCTTTAACGGTTCGAATCACGAGGAGCGATCGCTGTTGATGGCTGCGGCGACGATCTACCATGAACTCGTACCCGGCCATCATTTTCAGATGGGCCTGCGCGCCCAGAACACGGCGCTTCGGGGGCTTCGGCGGACCGCCATGTACTCGACATTCACGGAAGGCTGGGCCGAATATGCCTCTGACCTTGCGGGCGAGATGGGGATGTATGCGGACCCTCTCGCACGGGCCGGGCGCCTCGCCATGGATCTGTTTCTCTCGACGCGTCTCGTCGTGGATACCGGGATGAACGCGCTGGGCTGGTCGCGTGATCGCGCGATGGCGTTCATGCGCGAGCACACGCTGGAGTCGGAGCTCCAGATCTCCACTGAAACCTTGCGGTATTCAACCGACTTGCCTGGGCAGGCGCTGGCGTACAAGCTGGGCGCCCTCAAGATCCATGAATTGCGCCGCGTCGCGAACCAGAGGCTGGCAGACCGGTTCGACCTGCGCCGTTTCCACGAATATGTGCTCGCGTCCGGCTCGTTGCCGCTGGGCATCCTCGACGAACATCTCAAGTGCCTGGGCGGCGAGCGCCATCCGCTTGTGAAGTAGAGAAAGAGCGCTACGTGTCACCAAGGCGTTCGGTCGATCCCACGAGGCGCGTAATCGTCTCGACATAGCGCTGCGTTTCCTTGAACGGTGGGATGCCCTTGTACCGTGCCACATTGCCGGGACCGGCGTTGTAGCTGGCCAGCGCCAACGGCAGGTTGCCGTCATGATCTCGAAGCAGCCTGCTCAGATACCGGGAGCCCGCCATGATGTTCTGCCGCGGATCAAACGCGTCGGCCACGCCGAGTTCCTCAGCCAGGGCCGGCATCAGTTGCATCAGCCCCTGCGCGCCCGCACGTGAGACCGCGAGGGAATCGAACGCAGACTCCGTGCGAATCACGGCGCGGATGAGCGCGGTCGACAGTCCGTACCGGCGCGAGGCTTCTTCGATCAGTCGATCAAATTCGTGTTCCCCTGCCAGCCGAAACCGCGACGTCTTGGTGACCAGCCCGACGGGGGTTTTCTCGACCTGAATCAATTTGATCGGTGCTGAAGGAGGCACGGGAGGCGCGCCGGCATGCGGGGCGAAAAACGCCGCGCCGGCCAATAACACCGAGTGCACCTGCCGGCGGCGATGTTGTCGCTGCCGACGTGTGTGCGCATGGCGCGCATGGTGCGTCGGCGGGTGATGCGGTGTGGGTCGATCGCGACGCCTCATTGTGTTTGTCCCGTCCGTTGCGACAACACAACACTACCGCCGACGCACTGACACGATCTGCTGTCCTTCCACCTCACACGAGGCATGCACGGCCCCGGCCCTTGAGAAGCCGGTCACGAGAATGTGACCAGAGTCGACGTCAGTAGAGCTCACACCGATGGCCACGACTCTCGCGTCGCGTAGGGTATCGGCCGCGCGAGTCAGGCAGGTGCGGATGATAGGAAACCCGATCTGCGTCCGGGGATCCGCTCCTCGTGCAGGTCGGCGGTCCGCGTAGGTGAATGTGACGCGGTCACCCTCACACTGGTACGAGAGGTTCCGCGAGCCCTCGGACTCGTCAACGGCGGTCCCGGAGATGCCACGGGTGTTGCCTGCGACCTGGGGCGGTTGCTCGAAGTTGAGCAGCACCCGCCCGGGCGCGACATCACTGACGGCATCCACCACATTCGAGTGGCAGACCAGGACGGACTCAGCCAACGCACTGTCTCCACTCGCCAGCCCGCCGGCTTCGCGTTCCACGGTCGCCATGAACTCCGGAGATTCCACCATCTCTGTCAGGACGGCGGCGTACGCGCGCCTATCCAGCTGCGGCAGAAAAATGGACATCCCCGTGGGGTCGGGTGATCGACCGTGCAGTCCCTGATAGAACTGTTCCAGGACGTCGGCGGACCGCATACGGGCGGTGGTGTTGCGAAAGTCCTGACTGTTGACCACCGTGTTGACGGCGCGCTGCAGGTTACCGTTTTCGATTTGCTGCGCCGCCAGGGCGACGGCGGCACGGTCACCATCACGTCCCAAGGCAGTCCGGTACAATTGCTCTGCGACATATCGGGCTTCCGCGGTGGCGGTCACGGCCTGCTGCGCTTGACGAGATCGACCCAAAATCTGCTCGGCTTGGACCGACGAAGACAGTCCCGCGGCGAGAACCAGCGCTGCGACAGACCAAGACAGGAGACCACGGTAAATGCTCATGGCCTCACCGTAACAAGGTGCGGCTCGCGTCGCAGTGCCGAACTGCACAACGGCTGTCACGCGACCGATACCGATCACCCTCCTTGCTGGGGGCCGGGGCGCTCGTATAATCAGCCCATGGACGAGCACGCGCTGGCATCGCTTCCGGGCGGGGACCTGGTGCTCCGGGGACTGCACGACCTGCGCGCCGGGATCGAGTCGATCGAGGCCCTGCTCGTCCAGGTCGGAGCGACCAATCTTCGACTGCGCGGCCTCGATGTGCCGGTGTCGCAGGGCACGGACGCGCCCGAACACCGCCTGTACGCCCGTCTCCGGCAGCAGCACGGCAGTGCCGCGCACAGTCGTCACAACGCGCTGGTACGCCGCCTTGTGAGTTTTGAACGGGCGCTGCCATGCGTGCCCCGGTAGACGCCGCGCGACTGCGCGCGTTCATGCGTGCGGTGGCGCTGGCCGCGCGCGGCCCGCTCCAGGTGTATCTCGTCGGTGGCGCCACGGCGGTCGCCGAGGGGTGGCGGGACGCCACGATCGATATTGACGTGGCGTTCGGGCCGGACCACGACGCCGTGCTCAGAGCGATCCCGGCAATCAAGGAGGCGTTGGACGTGAACGTGGAACTGGCGTCGCCGGCGGACTTCATTCCCGTCAAGCCCGGCTGGCAGGATCGCAGTCCCTTCGTCGCGCAAGAGGGGGCGGTCACCTTTCGGCATTTCGATCTGTACGCGCAGGCGTTGGCCAAAATCGAGCGGGGCCACGAAATCGATCGCACCGATGTGACACAACTTCTCGCTCGCGGGCTGGTCGAGCGTGGCCGGCTGCTTGAGTATTTCGCTTCGATTGAGCCGGATCTCTATCGGTTCCCAGCCATCGATCCGGCGACATTTCGGCGCGCGGTGGAGACTGCGGTCGAAGACGGCGACCGCTGAACAGGGCGGAGATCATTGTTGTCGGGCAATTGTGTGTCCACCGCATTTGACGTCAACGTGATCCCTCAGGGAACGCCGGACAGCGCCGAGGGCATTGCGCTTGGCCGCCTGTCGCTCGCCAGGCAGTTCCACGGAGATCTCGAGGAGACGAGCAAAGGCGAAATGCTGACGTCTGGTCAGGAATCTGACGGTCGCGGTGGTGCCAGATTCGGGGATCGGTCAATTCGCCGGACTTATCGGCACCATGACCATCACCATCATCGACAAGAAACACCTCTACGAGTTCTCATATTCGCTGCCGGCGCGATAGACGTCGCCCCCCGCGGCACACGCACGAGAACCGAGACGCAGGGCGAGCTCATGAATCATGCTGCTGTTCAAGCCGACCGTTCGGGGCCGGTCGTCTCGGATTGGCGCTGGTTGACGATGAGGTCGCCGCGAATGTCGGCGGGGGACTAAAATACGGGGTGCATGTCACTGAACAGCTTTAAGACCCGCCAGACCCTGACCGTTGGGACCGAGACGCTGGATTATTACAGCCTGCCGGCCTTGGAGGCCGCCGGGTTCCCCGGTGTGGCCCGCCTGCCGTTTTCCCTCAAGATCCTGCTCGAGAATCTGCTGCGGCGCGAGGACAACGCGTTTGTGAAGGCGGAGGACATCCGCGCGCTGGCGTCGTGGGATCTCAAGAAGGGCGGCGAAACCGAACTGTCGTTCATGCCCGCCCGTGTGCTGCTGCAGGACTTCACTGGTGTGCCCTGTGTGGTCGATCTCGCGGCCATGCGCGACGGCATCGTCGGCCTGGGCGGTCGCCCCGAGCAGGTCAACCCCCTGCAACCGGTGGAACTGGTCATTGACCATTCCGTGCAGGTCGATCACTTCGGCCGCCCCGATGCGATGCAGCTCAACGCGGAGCTGGAATACTCCCGCAATCGCGAGCGGTACGTGTTTCTCCGCTGGGGCCAGGATGCCTTCGACAATTTCCGCGTGGTGCCGCCCGAGACGGGCATCGTGCACCAGGTCAACATCGAATACCTCGCACGTGTGGTGTGTCGCGATGTGAGCGGCGGCCGGCCGCTGGCATATCCAGACACTGTGTTTGGCACCGACTCCCACACGACGATGGTGAATGGACTTGGCGTGGTGGGATGGGGCGTCGGCGGCATCGAAGCCGAGGCGGCCATGCTGGGCCAGCCCAGCTCGATGTTGATTCCCCCGGTCATCGGATGCCGACTGTCTGGTCAACTGCGTGAAGGGGTGACGGCCACCGACCTCGTGCTGACAATCACCGAGGCCCTTCGCAAGAAGAAAGTCGTCGGCACCTTCGTCGAGTTCTTCGGCCCCGGGCTGAAGCACCTGACGATCGCGGATCGGGTGACCCTCGGCAACATGTGCCCGGAATACGGATCCACGGTGGCGATCTTCCCGATCGACGACATGACGCTGGACTATCTGCGCTTCACCGCGCGTGACGCCCATCAGGTCGAACTGGTCGAAGCGTACGCCAAGGCGCAGGGCCTCTTCCGCACCGACACCACCCCGGACGCGGACTACACCGACACGCTGGACGTCGATCTCGACGGCGTGGTGCCGAGTCTCGCCGGCCCTCGTCGTCCTCAGGACCGGGTGTCGCTGGATGCCGCCAAGACGTCGTTTGCTGCGGCGCTCGGCGAACTCAAAATGGGTGTGCATGCGACCCCGTCGACGGGCGCAGGGGCTGCCGCGGCCGTCGCGACGGCGACGCAACTGGAACACGGGTCCGTCGTCATTGCGGCGATTACGAGCTGCACAAACACGTCGAACCCCAGTGTGATGATTGCGGCCGGTCTGGTTGCCAAGAAGGCGCACGAACGTGGTCTGCAGCGTCAGCCGTGGGTCAAGACAAGTCTGGCGCCCGGGTCGAAGGTGGTCACCGAGTACCTCAACCGTGCGGGTCTGAGCGCGCATCTCGACGCGCTGGGCTTCAACTTGGTGGGGTACGGTTGCACGACGTGCATCGGCAACTCTGGTCCGCTCCCAGAGGATGTCTCCGCAGAAATCCGTGATCGCGGCCTCGTGGTGGCGTCGGTACTCTCGGGCAACCGCAACTTCGAGGGCCGCATCCAGCAGGATGTGCGCGCCAACT
>CAYZLT010000159.1:0-8249 GCA_964479175.1 uncultured Solibacteraceae bacterium
GCGACACCACGCCTTCGACCGTTGTCACTTCAGTCAGAAAGACCCGACCACGCGCGAAGGCGACGGGCAGGCGCGCGTCGGATCGGCCTTCGAGAAAGTACCGGGACGTCTCGATGGGATTGAGCACATCGGACGGCATGATTTCGTCGAGTCGTCCCCAGACCAGGCGACCATATCCGACCCGCAGGTCGCCCCTCGACCCGCGCGCCTCGACCCAGGCCTCGCGCGCACGCGCGATCACGTCCTCCACGCGCCCACCGCGGTCCGCCAGCAGTCCGTCGACGGTGCCGTCGAACTTCAGACGGAGCCACGTTGACGGATCAGCGGTGATCTCCAGCCGCGCCCGGCTCCGGAATTCCTGCGTGCTGCCGCCTGCCGGTTGATTCGGCATCGTCAGGCCGATGACACTGACCTCGCCACCGATGTCCACCTTCTTCGCCGGGTCCTGTGCGGCGACGACGCCCGGGATCAGGAGCGCCAGCATCCCCAGGGCGAACACTCCCGGGCGACATCCGTTCCCCCTACGCATGGTCGGCCCTACGAACACTCTCGGCGCCAAACAACCGCGGAAACAGTTTGATTGTCGCCGGCAGAATGAAGACCTCCGCCAGAAACGCGACGATCATTGTCAGCGCCAGCAATCCGCCGAACCACGCGCTGGGTTTGTACTCGGACAACATCAGGACACCAAACGCGCAGGAATTGATGATCGCGGTCGTCAGTGCCGCGCGGCCCTCCTGCGTCGTGGCAATTTCAATCGCGGCGTCGGTGGAGACGCCGCGGTGGGTCTCTTTTCGGTATCGGCTGATGAAGTGAATTGTGTCGTCGTCGACGACACCGAGGGCGACGCTGGCGACCATGACCGTGGCAACATTGAGCGAGATGTCGAGCCAGCCCATCGCCCCAAACACGGTCAACACCGGGAAGAGGTTGGGAGCGATCGACAACAGCCCGAACCGCCACGACCGGAACACGAGGAAGATCACGGCAAACACCGTGACAAATGCCGTTGCGAAGCTCGTGATCTGTGACCGCACGAGGTAGTGGTCCAGGGTACTGAAGAGACGCCCCGAGCCTGTCACCGTCGCGGTGACGGGCGACCCCGCGAAAATCTCCTGTGCAAGCCGGTCGGCCTCCCGCACCTGCTGAAATACCAGGTCGGAACTCATCGATGCCAGCTTCACGGTAATCTGCGCGCTCGAGTAGTCGGAGGCGACCACCCGGTCGAGTTCGGCGCGGCCTTCGTCGCCGAGGCCAAAGACCAGCAACTCCTGGGCAATCTCCGGCGAGGTGGCGGGAATCACATAGGCCTCAGGTCTGCCGTCGTTGAGCTCCCGGTGGACCCGTTTGACATAGTCGGCCAACGACGTGACCTTCTTCACAAACGGCACACTCTTGAGTTCCGTCGCGAGCCGATCCATCCGCTGCAGGACGTCCGGCTGCTGAATCGAATCGGGCGGGCCCTCCAGAAAGATCTGGAACGTGTAAATGCCCGACAACTGCGTGTCGATGACCTGCGCCGATTTGTAGAGCTCGTGTTTCTCGCTGAAAAAATTGATGTGGTTGGTGTCCACCTTGAGACGGGACATGCCCCATCCGGACAACACCATGATCACGGCCCCGACCGCGAGCACGGCCCGGGCATGCCGGGTGGAGAACAGAGCCACGCGCCGCAGCGGGTCCAGAAACCACGACTCCTGGGGTACGTGGTCGGGCTCCGATTTCACCCACGCCAGCATGGTCGGCACGAACACCACCGATACGGCGAAGTCCACCATGACGCCCATGCCGGCACCGATACCAAATTCCCGGACGGCCACCACCTGACTGGTCGCCAGCGACAACATGCCCAGGGCGGTGGTCGCACTCGCTCCAAACAACGGCGCAAGCAGATGGCTGATCGTCGACACAAATGCGTCTTCGTGCGACTCCGTGCGGCGCGCCAGCCCGTAGTGCTGCAGGATGTGAACGTCGTCGGCAATGGCGAGCACCACGACGAGCGGCACGATCATGCTGCTGAGCACGTTGAAGCTCAGGCCGAAGAGATCGTAGAGACCCAGCGTCCACAGCAGGCTGACCAGGATCGCGGCGAACGTCAGCACTGTTTTGCGCCAGGAACGGAACAGCACAAACAGCGCACCAAGCGTCAGTATCAGGATCGGCGGCGTGAACTTGAGCTGATTGTCGAGAGTGACGCGGTTGTACCACTCGGTGATCTCGAGGCTGCCGTTGTAGTGCGCCTCAAACCCGGCCGGCAACGCTGTCGAAATGATGCCTCTGATCTCCGCGAGCACCTCGGCACGGACATCGTCGATCCTGGATTCGTCGAAAAAGACGACGAGCGCGGTGACCGTACCGTCTTCGGAGATCAGATCGCCTCGAAAGAGTTCGTCGCTGAGCGCCTTGGCGCCGACGGCCTCGGGGGAGGAGTCGCCGAGGTCTTCGATCAGTCGACGGACGTTGAGGCCGCCGCCTTCATCGGCATCAGTGGCCGGGAGCGCGTCCACCACGGTGGCCGTGGCGAGACTGCTGACCCGCTGCACCGCCTCGACGCGCTCGATGTCTTCACTGATTTGCGTGAGGAACGAGAAGGCCTCGGCGCTGAACATCCGCGCACGATCGGGTGCCTTCAGCGCGACAATCAGCGTCCGCGTCCCGCCAAATTCGTTCTGGAATCGTTCGTAGTCCTGGTAAACGGGGTCTTCGCGTGAGAACCACGCGGTCAGGTCGTTGTCGATGTTCTGGATCTGCGCGCGCGGAGAGAGCACAAGCGCGCCAAGAACGATAAACCCGGTCAGCCACCGCCGCCAGCGGTAGATAAATCTGGCGACGCGCAGGCTCAACGACCGCCCCGTTCCAGTTCCCGGCGGCTGAAGTCGGCGGCAGTCAGGCCGACGTTATGTTCAATCTTCTCAACGACCAGTTCCGTGCGCGTCTTCTGGAGGGTGTCGGCCATGACCATCTCGAAGACCGTCCAGATCCCGGAGACGCGATCAAGCTTCCGCACATCAAAGACCTTCTGGAGTTCATCGCGCCGGTTGTGAATCTCGCCACGGACCACCACAAAATTGTCCTGGCGTACCAAAGAGATCACGCGTGGGAAGCGGGCTTTGACATCCTTGGTTTTGGACTCCAGCCGGAACACCGGATGTGTGGTGCCGTCGGGTGCCGTCCATCGACTGGTGTCGTCGAGCAGCGTGTAGGTGTAGTCGTTGAATTCGCGCCCACCGATGTCTTCGTAGGTGAAGTCGCTGCCGACAAAGCTGTCCTGCGTTTCGTTGCCGGCGATGCGGCGGACGCGGCCAAGCGACGGCAGATACAAAAACCGTTCGTCGTCGCCGTCGGGGTTCTCCCACACGAGGAAGCCGGTGCCGTTGATGTCGTTGGGATAGGTGAAACGGGTGAGGGAGCGATCGCCAGGCACTGCGCGGCCGGCGCCGCCCTTCATGCCGAGGATGGTCAGTGCGCGTTCACGCATCCGGCCCTGCCGATCGAACAGGCGCATCCGCATGGCCGTGCGATTGTCGCGCCCGGCCTCGCGGTCCTGCACCTGACGGGCCACCCAGGCCCCACGTTCCTGAGGGGAACGCCCCTGTGGCTGCGTGGTCGCCTGGAGAAAACACTCGTTCCCGGCCCAGGTATTAAGGAGGAGTGTTATGAGGAGGAAAAGGACAAGGCGAGACATCGTTCTTACGTAGACAGACAGCTTCCGGGGAAAGGAAGCCGTGCGGGATACTTACAAGTAGCGAGGGCCGGGAACGACTTCCGGTATTGTGTGAAATCTTTCACAATGAGTCAAGCTCATAATTTGAAGACACAGAAAGTTCTCCTCTGGACGGCCGTTGGCCTCGTCCTGGTGGTGGGCATCTCTGCCATTGTGCTGGCGAGCAAACTCCGGGACAAGTCCGTCAAGGATCGGGTCACCGAGGCCCTCTCGGTCAAGCTCAAAGCCGAGGTCACCCTGGATTCGCTGAAAGTCTACTTCTTCCCGAGCGTCAGGATTGTAGGCGAAGGTTTGACGATCCGCCGCCTGGTTGATCCGCCCAATCACCCACCGATCATCGTCGCCCAGAGTTTTATCGTCCACCCCGGCCTCAGAAACATCCTCAAGGGACGAGCGAAAAACGTCGAGATGGTCGGGATGCGCGTCACTGTGCCGCGTCGCATGGGCGGCAGCGGGGAGGCGGCACCTCGGGCGGGAGCGGCTGTACCGGGGACGGAGGCGTCCCTTGACCGCCCTGCCGAGCCCAAACGGGACGGTCCGGCGATCATCAACCGCCTCATCGCGAAAAACGCCGAACTGGTCTACATCTCGAAACGGCCGGATGGCCCGCTCCGCGTGTTTCCGATTCATGAGGTCGAGTTGCTCGAGGTGTCATTCGACCACCCGATGGCGTTTGCGGCCCACCTCACCAACCCGCTGCCGCGTGGTCAGGTGCGTTCAACGGGGCACTTCGGCCCGTTTGATCCCGATGAGCCGGGCCAGAGCCCGATCGAAGGGTCGTACGATTTTTCAGACGCAGACTTCGGGACGTTGAAGGGCGTGTCCGGGACGGTGACGTCGAAGGGCCTCTTCGCCGGGATCCTGGATCAGGTGCAGGTTGATGGCACCACCGACAGCGATAATTTTCAGATCGACGAGGGTGGCCACCCGACCGCGCTGACGACCGAGTTTCGCGCCGTCGTCGATGCCACATCCGGAGATCTCCAGATCGTGCACCTCGATGGCCGCTTGGCCGACAGCGCCTTCACTGCGACGGGTGCGATCGCCCGCACCGAGACCGCCGACGGTCCCCGCGGCCGGTACGTCGAGCTCGATATCGAATTCTCCGCCGGGCGCATTGAGGACCTGTTGGGATTCATGGTGGAGAACGCCCGGCCCGTCATGCACGGCGACGTCACACTCAAGGGCCACGTGCTCCTGCCAACTGGAGAGGGCCGGGCTCTCGATCGGCTCGATGTCACCGGAACGATCGGACTTAACGATGCGCAGTTCAGCAGCCGCGCGATGCAGACCAAGTTGCGCGAAATGAGTCGCCGGGCACAGGGGCGTGGAAAGGACGACGTACCGGAGAGTGCGGTCGTGGGGCTCACAGGTACGTTCAGGATCTTGAAGAGTCAGGCGAGATTCCGCACCCTGCACTTCAACACGGATGGCGCCCGCGTGTCGCTGGTCGGCAACTATGGCCTGCGTGACATGGCGCTGGACTTCACGGGCACGGTGCGCTTCGAAGCGTCAATGTCCAAAGTCGTCGGCGGTGTGAAGGGGTTCTTCCTCAAAGCGCTCGACCCCCTGTTCAGAAAACAGGGTGCCGGCTCCGTTGTGCCAATTCGAATGACCGGCACACTCAAAGAACCGAAGACGAGCGTTCAGATGGGGAAGATCTTCAAGGACTAACGCGCTGAGTCTTCAGCTCTGCCATATCTGCTCCACGGGTGTCTGCAGCCGCGCCCTGAAGTCGTCGGACATCTCGACGGGCCGCTGCGCCTCGTAGTCAAAACGCACCTGGACGGTTCTGGCTGTCAGAATCGTGGCATCTGAGGCAACGTCGCGGATGTCGTACTCGTACTGAAAACTCGACCGGCCCAGACCGGCCAGACGAGTGCGCACCTCAAGTTCGTCGCCGTATTTCGCCTGTGCGCGATAGTCCACCTCCGCTCTGGCCAGAATGACACCCTTGAGGTCCTGGGCCTTCCACAACGCAAACCGGGAGTTCTCAAGGTAGGTCAGATACACGGCGTTGTTCACGTGCCCGTACGGATCACAATCCCGGAATCGCACCGTCAGGCGAACGCGAATCAACCAGTCGGTCGGCAGCGTCACTGCCCGCTCCGCTTTTTCTCCAGCCGACGCTCTTCTTGCAGCCGCTCAAGCTCCACCACCGAGTGGTCGGCGTATTTCATTGCAGCGGCGATCGCGTGATGCCCGGCCTTGGCGTCAATCAGCGTGTGCATCTGCTGACACACGCGCCGATACGCCGGATGCCCCTGCGGCGCCGTGCGGAGTTCGATCACGTGCATGGCCTCGCGCGCGTTCATGTCCATGATGAACCGCACCCGGAATGCCATCGGCACGGCGTATTGCGCGACCTGCGGCAACCCCGCTGCCGCGAGCGCGTCACTCACCTCGGCACACCGGGTCATCACGGCCTGCCACTCGGCATCTCCGCCCGCCTCGACGATGGCCTCGGGCTGCGTGAAGCCGTGGGCCACCGACAGCGCCTGCCAGTCGATCGTGCAGAGGCGATGGCGCTGCAGATCGCGGAATGCGCCGTAGTCGGTCAGCACGTCGAAGCGATACGCGGTGCGCTCAAAGGCACGGCCGGGCTTGTGGCGACGGTTTCCACGATCACCAATGTACGCCTGCAGCACGGCGGCGCGATCCTCCGCGGTCATGCGGCGCGCGATCGCGAGGAGCTGGTCGTCAGGTAACGACGATGACGTGTAGAGGGCGGCGGCCACGACCTTCACTTCCCCATCGGGATCAAAGTCCGCGAGGTGCACTTCGTCGCGGGCCTCGGGCGTCTGACCCGCTGTGAGCCGCGCCGAGATCTCCGCTGTGCGGTCGCGCACGTCCGTGAAATACGCGCTCCATCGGCCGCCACGATCGGGCTGGTCCACACGGGTGAAAAATGCGGGCACCACCTTGCGCAACTCGGTGAGCATCAGATCCGCGCACGACCGCATCTCCTCAAGCGGATGGGCGCGCATGCGAAGGAGCAGTGCCTCATACGCCTGTCCGGTGCCGTAGATGCCGACATTGGAACGTGTGGCGGCGGGAAGAAGGCCGCGAAGGGTGTCGAGCGCCTTGGCGCGGATCGCCGATCGATACACGGCATCCGAATCACCCTCCTGCTTCGGATACCGGCGCTCGAACCACTCGCGCATCGGATCGATCCAGCGCGTGTAGGTCTCGAAGGCGAGGTCGAGCGCGGCCGTGTACTGCGGACGCAGCGGATGACCGTCGAGCTCTGCCGGCACCAGATACCTCCAGTGATCGTCGCGGCGCTGCGTGTAGGGGATGTAGCGCGTAGACTGCTCCAGGTACGCGGCCAGCCGGCCGCGCTCGAGCACCTTCGTGAGCAGGTTGGACACGTCCTCACACGCCAGGTGCACGCCACCCAATTGCGCAACGGAGTCGTCGCCGTAGTCGTTGAACACGCGCTGGTAGAGGGCGTCGGCTTTCGAGGCCTTCACCGGCCCCGTGCCAACCGTCTCAGCCGGCCCCTGCAGCTGATCCATGAACTCATCGAGCAGCAACCGCCGCACGGATTTGGCCGATCGCGAGTATCGCGCAAACAGCGCGCCCTTCACGGTCTCAGGCAGGTTGATCAGCGCAAAGACCGGCTGGTCCACGTTGGTCACATACGGCGCGAGTGCGGCCGCTTCGTCCGCCGTAAACTCACTCGTCTTCATCGTCATCATCACCATCCCGCCGCACCCAGTGCCGTTCGTACTCGTCCATAAACGTGAGCGACTCGAGCGATGTCATCCGATCAAGAAACAACACGCCGTCGAGATGATCGGTTTCGTGCTGAATCACCCTGGCCGGAAATCCCGTCGCGGTGAACGACACCTGTTTTCCGGTCCGGTCATAGGCCTTGACGCGCACTTCGGGCGCGCGTGGCACACGTCCGCGAATGTCCGGGATGCTGAGGCAGCCTTCCCATCCCAGCTCAGCAGGTTCACCAACCAATGTCAGTTCCGGGTTGATGAGCGCCATCAGCGGCATCTCGTCGTCATCGGTGATGGTCGCGCCCAGGGCCCCGGCCCGTGTGCCGGCCACAAAAATTCGAACGTCTTCGTGCACCTGCGGAGCAGCAAGGCCAATCCCGGTGTATTCGCCCATCGTGTCGAACATGTCGTCGATCAGGCGCTGAACTTCGGGAGTGGTAATTCGTTTCGGGTCAATTGCGTGGGCTTTGGTCCGCAGGACGGGGTGCCCCATCCGCGACACCTTGAGGATCGCCATCCCGAGATTATATGTTCCCAGTTGCATGCAGCCTGCAGGCCCGTCAGCGCGACGCCGATAAGGGGAGCCGGAGACTCGCACGAATGTTTCGGACTGTTTTGCTTGCCACCGTCATCGTCGCCCAGTCAGTTTCGGGCTGTCTGGACACCTTCCGCAGCGCCGTCCCCACCGATCCGGGGGAGACGACGATGTCGGGGTTTGGGGGATCGTGGGGGTCGGTGGCCGCCTCGACGGCGGAGGCGGTGTGCACCGACTTCCGATGGGCGGTGGCCGATGT
>CAYZLT010000160.1:0-8235 GCA_964479175.1 uncultured Solibacteraceae bacterium
GTGCTGCACGTGTTGGCACTGGGTGTGATCTTTGTGCTGCCGCTCACGGCCGCCTTCAGGCTGCCCGACATTCAGACGCCACTGCCGCCGCTGATGATGGCGAGTGTGATGCCGCTGCCACCGGAACCGGCCCCCACGCCGCAACAGACGGCGCCCGTCGAGCAGATGAACATCGATGCGGCGCCGCTCACCGCAGCGGACACTGTCACACCAGAGGTGCCCCGCCCGCAGGTCTCGACGATGCCGCCCGTGCCCGGAGGCCTGCCGGGAGTGGCCTCCGGCCAAGCGTTTACCGGTGTGCTGGGGCCCAAGAACTTCGGCAACCCGCTGCCCGACCCGCCGAGCCCTCCCGATCAACCGAGACGTGTCGGCGGCGACATCGTGCCCCCACATCGCATCGTCTACACGGCGCCGGTGTATCCGCAGGTCGCCGTGGCCGCGCGCATCGAGGGCGTCGTGATTCTTGAGGCCACGATCGATGCGCAGGGCGTGGTGCAGAACGTCACGGTGCTGCGGTCACTGCCTATGTTGGATCGCGCAGCCATCGAGGCCGTGCGGCAGTGGCGCTATCAGCCGACGCGCCTGAACGGGCAGGCGATTCCGATCATCATGACCGTCACGGTCAACTTCAGTTTGCGATGACCTGACGGCCGCGCATGCGTTGGTAGTTCTCAGGCATCCGTCCGTTGCGGATGTCCTGTGCGGCTCTGGTGAAGGCATTCGACGAGTCGGGATCCGAGTGGAGCGCGAGCGCGTCGTAGAATGCGGCGACTGTCTCGCGCTCCCCGGCGTCGAGCAGCGCATGGACCAGATGCTGGTGGTTGATGAGATCCGAACCGCCGCCTGTGGTTCTTGCGAATGCTGTGGCCTCGCCAAGATGGCGGACTGCCGTGCGGCGATCACCCTCGAGCATGGCCAGGCCTGCGTGAGCCAGTGCCGCCGTCAGGCGAAGGCGGTCCGCGCGAGGATCGTCAGGCGCCTCGGCTGCCAGCGCCAGCGCCGCCGACGCGTAGGCGCGAACTTCAGAACGCTTTCGTTCAGGGCCACCGGGATCATTCTTGTAGCAGTCGGCACAATACGACGACGAATAGGCGGTCTGGGCGAGGCGAGGGATCAAGTCCATCCTCACATCCCGTCAGCCTCCTCGCGACTGACTTCGGTGACACGGGTGTTGTCGTTGTCACTCGTGGCCCCGATGATCACTGTCGAGTAGAGACCGCCCGCAATGCGCGGTTGAGGACCGTCGGCGTCAATCGTGACCGCACGAAGCAGCAACTGCCCCGCACGCGCAGGTTCGGTTCGCCCGAAGAAGGTTGCGGAGTTGCCCAGCACCTTTGCGGTCACATCCTGGTTGGCGACATGGGCCAGCCACAGGCGCTTGGCCTCGGCCCATCCGGTCGGATCGAACCTGGGTTCAATCGGCCAGTGAGTCAGCGACGACTCGGGCTTCTGCTCGACCATCGACAGCAGCACGGTGCGGCGTGCCGCGACCATTGCGTTCCACCCCATCAACGCCTGGCCGCGTTCCATGTAGAACGTGAGCAGCGACTGGGCCGTCTCGCTGTCCTTCTTATCCGCAAACGCCTCGGCCATCGCGTTCGCCTGCTCAAGGGTCGTCGTCTTGTCGGCTTTCCATTTGGCCTCGCGGGCCTGGTAGTCCTCAATCTCCGCGGTGACCTCAGGATTCGGGGTCAAGGCGGCCGGTGCCTGCTGACACGCAACAGCGACCACGAGCGCCGCTGCGGACATGCACATGACACCCGCTGCGCGCCATCGAGAGAGGCGCGGAACTTCGCCGGCCAATACCCGATCGACGCGCGATTCGAGATCGCCGCCGTCGGCCATGCCAATGCTCTGCCAGGCCACACGACCGCTGCGACTCTTGAGCGCCGTGGCCATGTCGACCAGCAACGTGGCATACCGCTGTGGATCCTGCCCGGAGGACAACACGACCTCGTCACATGCCTGCTCCGCCGTGGCGGCAATCCGCCGCTCGAGCCACCAGGCCACCGGGTGAAACCAGAACACCGCGCGGTTCACGCGTGTGGCAAACGCGACGAGCAGATCCCGTCGCTGGACGTGGGCCAGCTCGTGCGCCAACACGGCGTCGCGACCGGCACGCGACCACGTCCGCCATGTGCGCGGCACCACCACATGAGCGCGCCACACCACCAACGCCACACCCACCAGCGCGCGGCCACGACGGCCGACCGCCACGAGACTTCGAGCAACAGAGCAACGATGGCGGCTGCGGTCATTTTCTGGCCCTGACCTTTCTGGCAAGACGTTCGAGTTCGGTGGCCGACAGTATTTTTTCGTCCACCAGACCAGCGAGGAATCGCTCAGCAGACCCGGCCCAGAATCCGTCAATCATCCGTTTGACCGCCTTGGCCGCCACACGGGCCGACGACGTTTCGGCGCGATAGTGGAACACCTTGCCTTCCACGGTGTGGCTCAGAAGCCCGCGCGCCTCAAGACGACGCAGCAGGGTGCGGATGCTGGAGTCCTTGAGTGGATGGGCTTTGTGGAGGCCTTCGCGCACCTGCTCCGAGGTGACGGGCCCCTTGGCGGCGACGTAATCGACGATGGCGCGTTGGAGCGTCGTGAGCGGGCCGCCTGAACTGTTACTGGACGTCATGCGACAAACAGTAACATCATGAGCTATCGTCCGTCAACAACTTCGGGACTTCGGGACCTCGACGCTATAATCACGCAGTGATTGTCGTCACTGGGGCTGCGGGATTTCTTGGAAGCGCGACGGTGTGGGCGCTCAACGCGCGCGGGATCACCGACATCGTGTGTGTGGATACCCGCCCGACGGCGGAGGGTGCGGCGAACCTGGCACCGCTCACGTTTGCACAGTACCTGCCCCACCAGCAGTTTCTCAGCGAGGCGCGCGCGGGCGAATGGAAATCCCGCATGCGGGCCATAATTCACCTCGGCGCGTGCAGCAGCACGACCGAGACAAACTGGCACTACCTGCGCGAGAACAATCTCGAATATTCACAGACGATGTGTGAGGCGGCGCTGGAGGCCGGCGCCCGGTTCATTGTGGCCAGCAGCGCGGCCACGTATGGCGACGGTGCGCAGGGGTACAGCGACGACCACGCGGGCCTGGACGCGTTGAGGCCACTCAACCTCTACGGCCGGTCCAAACACGAATTCGACCTGTGGGCGCGTGATACGGGCCGACTCGACGGGATCGCGTCGGTGAAGTACTTCAACGTGTACGGCCCGAACGAATGGCACAAGGGCGACATGCGCTCGATGGTGTGCAAGGGTTACGAACAGATCCGGGACACCGGGCGCGTGCAGCTCTTCAGAAGCGACCGGGCCGAGTATCCGGATGGTGGGCAGCGCCGTGACTTCATTTACGTCAAGGACGCCATCGCGATGACCCTGTGGCTGCTCGACCACCAGGAGCATAACGGCATCTTCAACATCGGCATGGGTGAATCGACGGACTGGAATCGCCTGATGCGCGCCATCTTCGCCGCCGTGAACCGCGACCCGCGCATTGACTATTTCGACATGCCCGCCGATATCGCGAAGGCCTACCAGTACGACACCTGCGCCGACATGACCAAACTCCGTGCCGCTGGCTACGGAGCGCCGGTCATGTCAGTCGAGGCCGCCGTGCGCGACTACGTCGTCAATTACCTTGTGCCCCACGCGCACCTCTAATGAGGCAATGAGGCAATTCATTGCCCCATTGGCTCATTTCATCTACCGCGCCGAGGTCCGAATGAGCGCGTCCCTGACCCTGCGGGACGCGGACCAGAGGGCCGTGCACCGCCGGGACGAGCGCCTGGGCCGCGGCCTGCCGATGGTGCAGGCGGACCGCCACGACGCGCGGCCTTTTCGCCGGCGCGCGCACGTTCCTGCTGCTTGCGGGCGCGGATGTCCCTGATGCGATCCGCGATTGGAATTTCCAGACGCGCGGGGGGCTTCGCGTTGTAATCGAAGTCCGGCACGGTGACACGCGGCAGGCGTTTCTTGATCGCGGCCTCGATGCGGCGCAGATCACTTTCTTCGTCAGGCGCCACAAACGTAAACGCGTCGCCGGTCGCCTCCGCGCGCGCGGTACGACCCACGCGGTGGATGTAGTCCTCAGGGACCAGCGGCACGTCGAAGTTCACCACGTGGCCCAGCGCCGAGATGTCGATGCCGCGCGCGGCAATGTCAGTGGCGACCAGCACCTGCACACGGCCTTCCTTAAACGCCGAGAGCGCGGCCGTGCGCTGCGACTGCGACCGGTTGCCATGGATGCGGTCCGCGTTGACCTTGTTCTTCACGAGGAAGTCCGCCAGACGGTTCGCGCGATGTTTGGTCCGCGTGAACACCAGCGTGTCGTCCATGTCGTCGCCCTGCAGCAACTTCAGCAGCAAGGTGGACTTGAGTTCCTGCGGCACGGGATACACCGCCTGGGTGATGCCAACCGCAGGTCCGGCCTGACGCTCGACCGCGATCTTGACGGGGTCCTTCAACATCTCGCGCGTCAGCTCCGCAATCGGCGGCGGCATCGTCGCACTGAAAAACATCGTCTGTTTGCGAGGTGGCAACTGCTTGAGGATCTTGCGAATCTCCGGCAGGAAGCCCATGTCGAGCATGCGGTCCGCTTCGTCGAGCACGAGATATTCGAGCTTGGGCAACTTCCCGTACTGCTGTCGCATGTGGTCCATGAGGCGGCCGGGCGTGGCGATGATGACGTCAACGCCGCGACGGAACGCGTGTTCCTGCGGGCCCATGCCGACGCCGCCGATGACAATCGCGCCACTCACGGGCGTGTGCACGGCGAGGTCCTGCAGGTCTTCGAGAATCTGTGCGGCAAGCTCACGCGTGGGGGTCAACACAAGCGCGCGGGTCGCACCACGCGGTGCATCAATCAGGTGCTGCAGGAGGGGAAGCAGAAAGGCGGCGGTCTTGCCGCTGCCGGTCATGGCGCAGGCGAGGACGTCACGGCCCTCCAGCGCTGGGGGAATGGCATCGGCCTGAATGGCGGTCGGACGGGCAAAGCCCAGTTCTTTGATCGCCCCAAGCAGGCTCGGGTGGAGTTTTAACGTAGCAAAAGACACGAACAGATCCTGACTTCCCTAAGGACTTCCATCAACTCATTCGAGGGAATCACTCAGCACCGGGGAACCCGGGCGAGCAGGGACAGGGGACTAGTCTAACAGAGTGTCAATGAGGCAATGAGGCAATGGGGCAATGGGCGGCTATTGGTCGGCGGTGAGGAGAAGGGCGATCGATCCGAGCAGGATTGACGCGCCGACGGCGGCCAGGGCGGCCCAGCCGATCCAGCCGAACTGTTCCGAGCCGAGCAGCGAGGGCCACCACCCGCTCAGGTCGGGCATCGAGACCGACAGACTCAGTTCAGGCCCGATCCACACGGCAGCGATCACCACGGCGACCAGTGCCACGAGTTGCGCCACGAGGACGGGCCGCGAGGCGCGCCGCGTGGCCTCTTGCCTGGCACGCACCTGCGCGCGATACCAGACCACGGACGCATCGGGGACCTTCACCGGCTGCGGATTGTCCGCCTCGTCGGCCCACTCACGCACGGCGGCCGCGACGACCGCCACCTCCGCGCAGGTCGCACACGCGGCCACATGCGCACGCAGGGCCTCGTCCGCGCGTGACGGCCACTGGCCGATCGCCACGAGGTCGAGCACATCACGTTCACAGGGGCACGCCATCTCGGACGCGCGCATCATGACAACGCCTCCGCGAGTTTGCGGCGGGCTCGGCTCAGCAGCACCTTCACACTGCTCCGCCGCACACCGACCACGCCGGCGATTTCTTCGTGTGACGCACCCTGGGCATACGCGAGCCAGAGCATCGCACGCTCTTTGGGTTTGAGCCGATCAAGCGCCTGCCCCACTTCCACCCGGCGCTCTGTCCCGGCTGCATGGTCATGAACATTCGGCGCCAGATCGGCCACATCCCCACCCAACTCCGTCGGATGGGTCTTCCGTCGTCTGTGCCCGTCGTGCACCAGGTTGGTCGCAATCCGGAAGAGGTAGTGACGACGATGGGATTCGGAGGTGAGGGTGATGTTGGCGCGCAGCAGCCGGTAGTAACACTCCTGAAGGAGGTCGTCGGCGGCCTGACGGTCACCCGTCAGGCGCGCCAGATATGCCCAGAGCATCCGCGACGTCCGCTCGTAAAACCCCCTGAAGGCATCCTCGTCCATCTGCAGGGCTACGTCCGGCTCAGCCTGGGCAACATCCAGTGCTCGGTCGCGAAACGTGGTCTCTCGAATCGTCATCAGCGTTTCTGGTCCAGCAATCCTAGTCTGGAAGAGATGACGTAAGAAGCGGCCGCGGAGATTGCAAAACCTACACCCAGCGCAATGGCCAGGGTGCCCCAGGCGCCGACCATTTGGTAAATCTCGGTATCCAGGCCCCTGCGGACAAACAGGAACCCGATGCCCAGAGCGATCATGACCACACCCACCTGCACCGACCAGAGGATGCGACTGAACGGCGCGCCGACCGTCTGCTGATTGGCCGCTTCCATGGCCAGCGGCGACGCCTGCAGGAATCGCTGTCCCGCTTCGGATTCCATATAGGCCTTGAGGTCCTCGCTCGACGTCATGCGTTCGAGCAATTTTGTGTGCACTTCCGACTGCGTCTTTGAGGTGCGCAGCCACCGACGATGGTCGATGACGTATTTGATCATCCAGCCCAGCGCGAGCGCGAACATCGTGAACCCGGCAAACAGCATGATGGAATTAAACATGTTGCGCCACATGTAGACGGCCTCACGCTTCACCGCGACGGCTGGGTCAACCGGCTCGCGCTCGAAGGAGTACGCAGACTCCACGAAGTCCCGGAGGTAGTACGTGGGGTCACGGGCAATTTCAGGATGTGAGGACAGGTACTGCAGGAGGGCCGGGTAGGCTTCCAGGTAGCCCTTGTTGGTCAGGAGTGTGGGGTCGAGGACCATGACGCGGCCCAGGGCCGGCGGGAACTGGCGAAGGACCTGACGAAACTCGTTGCGGGTCTGCTCGGCGGACTGCTGATCCACATTGGTCGTGACACTCGCAACCGGTCGGGTCTGCGCTTGCAGCTGCCACACCCCGGGGCCGATCAACACCGCCACACCCAGCACGACACCTGCCACAACCCGTTTCACTGTCAGATTCATGTTCATACGAACTCCTCTGACAGCTAAAACGAAAAGGGCGACCAGTGGTTAACTGGCCGCCCCTGTGAATCACAGTCCCGGGGTTCCGAAATCCCGGGGGCCTTACATCACGTTGAACGGCACGATCATCTTCGTCTTGTCCCACATCATGACGATCTGGCCGCCGGTGCCGACGGGTTCGATGGCGATCGTGAACTGTTCGACGGCAGTGTCGAGCGTTTCGGTTTTCATGTCGAGACGACCGAGGTCGTTGTCGGCCTTGTAGGCGGTGCCCCACTGGCCGGTTTCTTTGTTGACGATGAACTTCCAGGGGCCTTTTTCGGACGCGAGCGTCCAGAGGGTCACCGAGCCGGCGCTGACGTGCAAGTTGCCGAACATCAACATCTTGTCGGTGGTCAACGTGGTCGCCTCATCGGCGCCGGTGCGCCAGACGCGATCCCAGGGGACGAGGCCGCCAAAAATGGCGCGGCCCTTCATGTTCGGTCGGCCATAGGTGATGCTCACCTTGGCGCCGCCGATGGTGGCAGTCACGGTTTCATGGGGGCTGGCGCGCTGCTGCTGGGCCTCGGGCACGGCCACCAGGGCCAGGCCAAGCACAACGGCAGAGATCACGCCACGACGAAGCAGAGAGAAATGTGTCATGTCTCCGATTCTACTATCTGGCTAGGCCGTAAACCACCCTGCCAGTGCGACCCTGGGTTCCGTACCGGTCACTTCGAGCACCCGGTGCTCAAGATGTGGCCCGATCCCGAAAATGACCGCGTCGCCAGGCCCGGTGTTCCGGATGTCACTGAGCAGCGCCTCGTCGTCCGGATGCCGAATCTGCAGGTTGCCCCCATCAAACACGCCCTCGGACAGGTTGACGCTGAGTCCCAGTCGCCGCTCATCAGTCAGGTCGTTGTGCCAATCGTGCTGGTGCCCGGTGCCGGGAACCAGACGATAGATGCGGACTTCCGCCTTGGTGATCGGGGTCGCAACGGTGATCTCGGTGACGGCCCCCAGCAGATCGCGCGTGGTCAGCAGGAACCGGAAGAGCCAGGTCGCCTCTTTGCGCCCGAGCACTTCCTCCACACCAGAGGCCGGGTG
>CAYZLT010000161.1:0-8208 GCA_964479175.1 uncultured Solibacteraceae bacterium
GACGATGCGAAGGTGCGGTCGTTGCGACGCGGGAAGATCCCGATTTTTGAGCCCGGCCTCGAAGAACTCGTCAAACGTAACTTCGCGGAAAAGCGACTGAGCTTCACCAAGGATCTCGCGACGTCCGTCAAAAAATCCGACGTGATCTTCATCGCCGTCGGCACCCCGATGGGTGAAGACGGCTCGGCCGACCTGCAGCACGTGCTCGGCGCCGCGAGAGAAATCGCGAAGGCGATGAACGGCTACAAGGTCATCGTCGACAAGAGCACCGTGCCGGTGGGCACGTCCGAAAAAGTGCGCGATGTGATTCGTCGCGAGACAACCCACCCGTTCTCCGTGGTGTCGAATCCGGAGTTCCTCAAGCAGGGCGCGGCGGTGGACGACTTCCTCAAGCCCGACCGCGTGGTCATCGGAGCCACCGATCCACGCGCCGCCGAGATCATGACCGAGCTGTACCGGCCGTTCACCCGCACCGGGGCGCCCATCATGGTCATGGACTGTGCGAGCGCCGAACTGTGCAAGTACGCGGCGAACGCGATGCTCGCGACCCGCATTTCGTTCATGAACGAGATCGCGAATGTGTGCGAATTGTTCGGGGCCGATGTGGATCAGGTGCGACAGGCTGTGGCGACCGACAAACGGATCGGGTCGGCGTTCCTGTTCCCAGGCGTCGGATACGGCGGCAGTTGTTTCCCGAAGGACGTGCAGGCGATCGTCAAGTTTTCGGCCGACAAAAAATACAAGTTCCGCGTGCTCGAGGCTGTCGAGCAGGTGAACAAGACGCAGAAGCAGCGCCTCCTGGTCAAACTTGACGCGACGTTCGGCAAGGGCCCGAAATCGCTGGCCGGCAAGACAATTGCGGTGTGGGGGCTCGCGTTCAAGCCCCGCACCGATGACATGCGTGAGGCGCCGGCGATTCCGATCATCGAAGGCCTCCTCGCGCGGGGCGCGAAGGTGGTCGCGTATGACCCGGAGGCGATGGCCGTGGGTCGCAAACTGTTTGGCAAGAAGGTGACGTTCGCGCCCAATGCGTATCGCGCCCTTGTGGGCGCCGATGCGCTACTGCTCGTCACCGAGTGGAACGAGTTCCGGGAACCGGATTTCGTGAAAATGAAGAAGACCATGAAACACCCGGTGATCTTCGACGGCCGCAACCTGTATCAGCCCGCGCATGTGCGTGGGCTTGGCTTCACGTACAGTTCGATTGGCCGGGTCTAGCGTTTTCGTCACCGGGGGCGCCGGCTATATCGGCAGCCACGCGGTCAAGGCCCTGGCCGCGACCGGCCACGACGTGTGGGTGTTCGACAATTTGTCGGCCGGTCATGCGGAGTCCGTGGCGCGGATTCAGGCCGCGTATCCCGATCGCCGGATCACCCTCATCACGGGAGACATCACCGATCGCGCGGCGATCGCGGACGCGATGCGGGTCGCCTCGCCGGCGGCCGTCATGCACTTTGCCGCGCGCCTCTCGGTGGGCGAGTCCATGCGTGAGCCGGCGCGCTACTACCAGACCAACGTCGTCGGCACACTCAGCGTGCTCGAAGCGATGGCGACATGTGGTGTGCGGCACATTGTGTTTTCGTCGACAGCGGCCACGTTCGGCGAGCCGGAACAGACCCCCATCGACGAGTTACATCCTCAGCGGCCGATCAATCCGTATGGGGAGACCAAGCTTGTGGTCGAACGTGTGCTGGGACACCTCGAGCGCGCGACCGGACTGACGTCGGTCATTTTTCGGTACTTCAACGCCGCCGGTGCGGATCCCGACGGGCTCATCGGGGAAGATCACACGCCCGAAGATCACCTGATTCCACGCGCGATTGGCGCGGTGCTGGGGGCCGAGCCGCTGCAGATCTTCGGCGGCGACTACCCGACACCCGACGGCACGTGTGTACGTGACTTTGTTCATGTGTCGGATCTGGCAGAGGCCCATCTGGCGGGCCTGCGCCGCCTGATCGCGGGCGGCGGCTCTGGCGCCTACAATCTCGGCATGGGCGACGGCGTGTCGGTGCGTGAGGTGGTGGACACGGTCGCGCGGGTGGCCGGCCGACCGGTGCCCCACGTCATTGGGCCACGCAGGGCCGGCGACCCGTCCCGGCTGGTCGCATCACCAGCGAAGGCCCACGCGGAGCTGGGCTGGACACCCCGATTCGGATCCCTCGAGACCATTGTCCGCTCGGCGTGGCAGTGGCACACCACCCATCCGCAGGGCTACAGGACCCGCGCGTGAATGAGTTCCGCCGGCTGCTGACCTACGCGAGGCCCTACCGGGGCCGGATGGGGCTCGCGTTGGTGGCGATGGTGTTTTACGCGCTGGGGACCCTGGGATTTTCCCTGCTCATCCGAGAAATTTTCAAGGAAGTGCTCGTGCCGAACGCCAGCAATGTGGCGCTCGTTATCTCCACACTTCTAGCGGTGTATTTCATCAAGGGACTGGGCGCGTATGCCTCGTCGTATCTGATGACCGATGTCGGCCAGCGCGTGGTCATGACGCTGCGCAATCAACTGTACGGCCACATGCTCGACCAGTCCGCTGCGTTCTTCTCGCGACGCACGTCAGGCCAGTTAATCTCGCGCATTACCAACGATGTGGGGCAGATTCAGACGGCGGCGTCCGAAACCATCGCGGACCTGACGCGGGAATCCCTCACCGTGGTCGGCCTGGCGGTCTTTCTTTTTTTTCTCGACGCCAACCTCGCCATCATCTGCATCGCGGTTATCCCGCTCATCGTGTATCCCCTCGTGCGCCTTGGCCAGCGCGTGCGGAGCACCACACGGCGTGGGCAGGAACACCTGGAACATCTGACACATTTGGCCAACGAGGGGCTCACCGGCCATCGCATCGTCAAGGCCTTTGGCGCGGAGGCGCGGGAAACGACACGGTTTGCGACCGCAGGCCTGTCGCTGTATCGCACGAACATGCGTATCACTGGTGTGATGGCTGCGTTGCCACCACTGATGGAGTTTATCGGCGGATTGGGCGTGGCCGGAGCCCTGTACTATGCGTCGCTCAAGATTGGTTCCGGCGCGATGATCATGGCTGATTTTGCGGCGTTCCTTGCCGCCGCGATCTCGATGTACGCGCCGATCAAGAAACTCAGCCGTGTGAACGCCGGTCTGCAGCAGGCCATCGCGGCCGCGCAGCGCATCTTCGAGATGCTCGACACCCACACCGAGGTCAAGGAACGGCCCGGAGCGCAGCCCCTCGCGCGGGTGCAGAAGGGCGCCGAGTTCCGCGATGTCGGTTTTGCGTACGACGATCGGCCGGAGACATTCATCCTTCGGCATGTCTCGTTTTCGGTGAAGGCGGGGCAGGTCGTGGCCATTGTGGGTCTGAGCGGCGCTGGTAAAACCACGCTGGTGAATTTGATCCCGCGCTTTTATGACGTCACCGAAGGCGCGCTCCTCATCGACGGCGTCGATATTCGGGACGTGACCCTCAAGTCGCTGCGTGACCAGATTGCCCTCGTCACGCAGGAGACGGTGTTGTTTGACGACACCATCGCCGCCAACATTGCGTATGGTGCACCGAACGCGTCCCGCGCCGAGATTGAATCGGCCGCACGCGCAGCCAACGCGCACGAATTTATCGTGCACCTCGCCGGGGCGTACGACGCGCGGATCGGTGAACGCGGGCAGCGGATCTCCGGTGGACAGCGGCAACGCCTGGCAATCGCCCGCGCGATCCTGACGAACTCGCCGCTGCTGGTGCTCGATGAAGCGACATCGGCCCTTGACTCCGAATCAGAAAAACTCGTGCAGGGGGCCCTGGTGAATCTCATGCGCAATCGCACGACGTTTGTGATCGCGCACCGGTTGTCGACGGTCCGGAATGCGGATTTGATCGTGGCGCTGGAGCATGGCGTGGTGGCCGAAGTGGGCAGCCACGAGGAATTGGTGAACCGTCAGGGCGGCGTGTACGCGCGACTCCACGCGCTGCAGGTCCTCGACGATCGGAACGGTGAGGGCACGACGTGATTCGATCCATGACAGGGTTTGCGTCGGTCAGCCGCGAGGCGGATGGCGTGTCTGCCGGCGTGACCATCAAGTCGGTGAACCATCGCTTTCTCGACATTCAGATCAAGGCACCGTCGTCACTGGCGGGACTCGAAGGGCGCATCAAGACCCTCTTGCAGCAGCGCCTGACGCGCGGCCGCATTGAGGTGGCGCTGTCGTGTGATGACACGACCGAGCCGCAGCGCGTGGTGACGCTCAACGAAGCGCTCGTCGTCCAGGTCAACGCGGTTGTGGACGCGGCGCGCGAGAAGGGCCTCGTGTCGGGCGCGCTGACGGCCTCGGACCTGCTCAGAATTCCCCACGCGATCGAGATTCGGCTCGCGCCACCGGAGGACGTGCCCGACACAGCCGCGACCGTGGTCGACGCGGCGGTGGGCGACGCGATCGAGGCGCTCGTGGTGATGCGCGAAACGGAAGGGCAGTTTCTCGCGGCTGATTTGGACCGGCGTCTTCACACGCTCAGCGTGTTTGTCGACGCCGTCGAGGCCGGGGCGGCAGCAGGGCAGACCGCCATGGAGCTGCGCCTGCGTGAGCGGCTGGCGGCGATGCCGTCGGATCTGCAGTTCGACCCCGTCTCAGTCTCCCAGGAGGTGGTCCGCTTTGTGGCGCGCTCGGACGTCCACGAAGAAATCTCGCGCATGCGCGGGCATGTGGAACACTGGCGGGGGCTGGCTGACGGCCTCGAACCCTGCGGACGCAAGCTTGATTTCCTTGTGCAGGAGATGAATCGCGAAATCAATACCATCGGCTCCAAGGCCGAGGGGCTGGCTGTCACCGAGCTGGTCGTGTCGGCCAAGGCCGAACTCGAGCGGGTCAAGGAGCAGGTGCAGAATGTCGAATAACCCCCCGCCAGGACTGCTGTTTGTCGTCTCGGCGCCCAGCGCCACGGGTAAAACCACAGTCATCGAACAGCTCGTCCGGCTGGTGCCTGGACTGCGGATGTCCCGGTCCTACACCTCACGGGCGAGTCGGGCAGGGGAAACCGACGAGGTCGACTATAATTTTGTAAGCCGGGAGACCTTCGAGGCGCAGATCGCCGGCGGTGGTTTTCTGGAATGGGCCGATGTGTTCGGCCACTACTACGGCACCAGCCGAATCGAAACCGAGCGTCGGCTGGCCAGCGGCGAGGATCTGGTCCTCGTGATCGACGTCCAGGGTGCCAGGCAGGTCCGCCAGCTCAGGCCGGAGACGATTGCGGTGTTCATGCTGCCGCCGTCGTTCGAGGTGCTGGAAGATCGCCTGCGGAAACGCAGCAGCGACCCCGAAACGGAAATGGCGCGCCGGCTGACGACGGCGCGCAGGGAAGTGACGGCGGTTGACGCCTACGACTACGTCGTGGTCAACGACGTGCTTGAACGGTGTGTGGGAGAACTCGCCGCCATTGTGATGGCCGAACGCGCGAAGCTGGCACGCCGCCGCGACGCGATCGGGCCAATTATTGAATCGTTTCAGAGAGGGTCTCATGACTGAATCACCGAAGATCAACAATCCCGAAAGCCGTTTTGAGTTCGTGGCCATCGCATCGGCGCGCGCGCACCAGTTGCTGCGTGGCTGCCTGCCGAAGGTCGAAGGATCGGCCCAGCCCGCGCGGCGTGCGCAGCAGGAAGTCGCGGCCGGCGCCGTGGCCCGCGTGGACGAACCCGTCATTCTCGAAGAACCCAAGGAGTAACACCAGTGTCCCTGGTGGGCCTGGGAGTGTCGGGCGGCATCGGCGCGTACAAGTCCGTCGAGGTCGTGCGCCAGCTGCAGACGCGCGGCTACGAGGTGCAGGCGATCATGACGCGCAACGCGCGCCGGTTCGTCGGTGCGCTCACGTTTGAGGCCATCACGCGGCGTCCGGTCATCACGTCCCAATGGGCGGCCGGCATGAACGCGAACATCGAGCACATTGCGCTCGCGACGGATATGCGCGCGCTGGTCGTCGCACCCGCGACGGCCAACGTCATCGGCAAGTTCGCCCAGGGGCTGGCCGATGACTTTCTTTCGGCGCTCTATCTCGCCACACGTGCCCCGTTGGTGCTCGCGCCCGCCATGAACACCGTCATGTGGGAACACCCCGCGGTCCAGCACAACCTCGCGACGCTCGCCGCGCGCGGCGCCACCTTCGTGGAGCCCGGTGTGGGCTATCTGGCGTGTGGCTGGGTGGGCAAGGGACGACTCGCCGAGCCTGAAGAGATTGCTGCGGTGGTCGATCACGTCGTACGCGGACGTGAGTCTGACGCGGCGGGGTCGCTGCGCGGACTGCGCGTGCTCGTGACCGCCGGGCCGACCTGCGAGGACCTGGACCCCGTGCGGTTCCTGGGGAATCGGTCGAGCGGCAAGATGGGATTTGCCGTCGCGCGCGAAGCCAGGCGTCGCGGCGCGCAGGTGCACCTGGTCGCGGGGCCCACCGCGGTGGCCGCACCTGACGTGACGACGCTCACTCGTGTGCGCAGCGCAGCGGAGATGCACGCGGCGGTGATCGCCGCCGCCGCCGGCGTGGACATCGTCATCATGGCCGCCGCCGTGGCGGACTACACCCCCGCGGGTGGCGCACAGGATCTGAAAATCGACAAGGGCGCAGACCTGTCGCTGAAGTTGGAGCGCACGGTCGACATCCTGGCATCGCTGGGGCAGGCCCGCGGTGTGCACACGCGTCCGGTGCTGGTGGGCTTCGCGGCGCAAACCGGCGATCCCGTCGCGCGCGCCACGCAGAAGCTCGCACAGAAACGTGTCGACCTCATCGTCGCCAACGACGTCTCTGCCGACGGCAGTGGATTTGATGTCGACACCAATCAGGTCACGCTTGTGGATGCCGCCGGCAGCGAGACGTTGCCGCTGATGTCCAAGGACGCCGTGGCGTCGGCGATTCTGGACCGTGTCGCACGCCTCGTGTCTCATTCCCCGGTGCCAGTCAGCACGGTCTCGGTTCCAATACAGGCATGACCGACCGCGACAACCTCCGCGAACATCTGAAGTATTACCGCGACCTCGGCGTGGTCGGTCTGACGACGGATCCCGCCTGGCGCGCCCGCGCCGACAGCGGTGCCCGCGAGTCGGCGAGTGAGGCGCCGCTCACTGAGCACGCCGCACCGGGCACGGCACCCATGACCCTTACAGAGATTCGTGCCGATATCGGCGAGTGCACACGGTGCAAGCTGCACGCGGGCCGCCAGACCATCGTGTTTGGCAGCGGGAACTCCGACGCGCGGCTCATGTTCGTGGGTGAGGCACCCGGCGCAGATGAAGACGAACAGGGCCTGCCGTTTGTCGGACGGGCGGGGCAGTTGCTGACGAAGATCATCGAAGCGATTGATCTGAAACGTGACGACGTGTACATCGCGAACGTGATCAAGTGCCGGCCACCGGCCAATCGCAATCCCGAACCGGATGAGATCGCGACGTGTGAGCCGTTCCTGTTCCGGCAGATCGACACGATCAAGCCCAGAGTGATCGTCGCACTCGGCACCCACGCCGCGCACACACTCCTCAAGACCGATGCCCCCATCTCGCGCATCCGCGGAAAGCAGTACGACTTCCGTGGTGCCATCCTCATCCCGACATTCCATCCGGCCTACCTGTTGCGCAGCCCTGAGCGGAAGCGCGAGGTGTGGGAAGACATGAAACTCGTCAAGGCCCTCCTCGATCAGGCGTGAGCGAGCGCTGCGTCTCGGTTGGGGTGCCCGTGCCCGGCCTGGGGCGCCTGACATACCGGGTGCCCGACCATCTGCCGTGGCCCGTGCGCGGCGCACGTGTCTCTGTGCCCCTCGGGTCGCGCGTGGTCACCGGGTGTGTCATCGAGGCGCCGGTGCTGCCACCCGAGAGTGGCATGCTCAAGGACGTGGTCGAGGTCCTCGATCAGGACGCGTTTCTACCCGAGTCCGTCGTCGCCCTGGCGCTGTGGGTGGCCGACTATTACGCCGCGGGTCCCGGCGACGCTCTGCTCAACGCGATGCCACCCAAAGCACGGAAAGGGGAGGCCACGTCGTTCCGGCGTGTCTCGATCGCCGAGTGGGTCGAACACCTGGCGTCCCGGGGGGCCGGCCCTGGCGACGACGCAGGGGCGCAAGCCCCAGCGCTCCGAGGCGACAAGCAGCGCGCCGCTGCGGCGTTGCTCAAGTCCACTCCGGAAGGTGTGCCGCTGTCCGAGCTGCGCAAAGCCGGCGTCGGCCTCTCGACGGTTCGTACGTTGGAACGCGCGGGCCTCGTGCG
>CAYZLT010000162.1:0-8195 GCA_964479175.1 uncultured Solibacteraceae bacterium
CCCGCACCTCCGCCATCAGCGTGGCGCCGAACGGGAATCACATCAAGATGGGGTTAGTCGAACGCTTACCCTTCGGGGAACGCCAGCGCCTGGGTACGGGTGTACTGGCGGCGCAGTGTCTCATCCTTGCGTTTGCTGGCCTGGATCAGGGTGTGCAGGGACGATAGGCCTAATCGCTCCACCGAACTCACGCTCGGGGCGTTTCCTCCGACAACGTCGGGTTTTTCAGCAGCCTGCTAATCTCCACAAACGAACTGGAGTTCCAGGGCAGTGCCAACTACCGAAGGTCGAGAACATCGTTGGACAGACAACTGCGATCCACAATCCCCACCACAAGGGGCACTGTCGTAGCGAAATACGTAGAGGTGCCCATGAGAATTGGCGAATAAACCGTGTTCTATGGAGGAGTCGATCCCCAAAGTGGCTTTTCTGGCGACGCAGGTATTTCTAACGGCAGCGCACGCGATCACACATCGCAGTGCCGCCCTCATCGGATCGAGTGGAGCCGACGCTTTCAGTTGACCACAGTCCTGAGCTTGCTGCCCGACGTAGGGAGTCAACATCGACTGAAGGGATTCGTACGCCCCGCTCGACGCAAGGGACAAGGTCGTTGACCATTCGTATGCGGTGGCCTTGCTAATGTGCAGAGCCCGGCTACTAGGTGCAAAGCCCGCGAGCGTCGCGCGAATGTCGTGCGTACCAACTTTAACACCAACGATCTGATAGCGCCCTTGCGCGTCGGTGGTAGCGCTTGGACCTCCCGCAATGGAGACATCAACGTTTGGCAGCCCTTTGCCCTCTGGATCCAAAACAGAACCTGAAATGGAAGCGAGCTGATGGCCGCCTGCCCCTGGACTGGCAGTGAGCAGTGCCAACACAATCAAAAACGCAAAGTTCAGGTTGGTTAGCCAAAACTGGCACTTGCGATCGCAATGGGCCACGGGATCCATGATTACCAGGGGGGACCTGTTCGCGCACGCCATGCGTTTGCTGGCTGGTTGTGCGGACCCTACCGCCCCCCACCCCCTCGACGCACACCCCACACCGGCGCCGGCGGCTCCTTGGTGAGCCGGTCGATAGGGTTCGCGGCCAGCAACTTCAACGCCTCTTCGACCGCGCGTTCCAACTGCGGATCACGCCCGGCGATCACATCCTTCGGGAAGTTCTCCACTTCGATGTCCGGCGCGACGCCTTCGTTTTCGACGGCCCACTTGTTGTCGCGCGTGAAGAAGCCGCCGCGAGGCGCGATCATCGAACCGCCATCAATAAAGCCTGGTGTGTCCGCGGTGTGGACCAATCCACCCCAGGTGGTTGTGCCGACAAGTGGACCGATGCCGCGTCGCCGGAACATGTAGGGCATCAGGTCGCCGCCCGAGCCGGCCATCTCGTTGATGATCATCACCTTCGGCCCCCAGATGCCGGCTGACGGACTCGTGAAGGGGAAGCGGTCGCCAGCGACGTTGTTGAAGTAGCCGTCGAAGTCGCGCTGCAGGACGTCGATGATGTAGTCAGCCGCTGACCCGCCGCCGTTGAAACGTTCATCAACAATCACACCCTGCTTGTCCTGCTGCGAGAAGTAATAGCGGTTGAAGCTCTGATACCCGCCCTGGCCGGTGTTCGGGACGTAGACGTAGGCGAGCTTGCCGCCGGACATCTCCGACACTTTGCGCCGGTTGTCTTCGACGAATGCACGGGTGCGCAGACCCTGCTCGTTGGTGATTGGCGTTACGGTAATCTGCCGCGCTCCGTCCATCACCGGCTTGTTGTTGACCGTCAACACGGTCTGCCGATTCGCCGTGCCATCGAGCAGGCGATGGATGTTGTCCGGCGCGACAAGTGGCTGCCCATTGACTGCGAGCACGAAGTCGCCGACGGCGACCTCAACACCGGGGGTCGCGAGTGGAGCCCGCAGCTCTGGGTTCCAGTTCTCCGCGTCATAGATGCGCGCGATCTTGTAGCGATTGCTCTCGGTGGTGAAGTCGGCGCCGAGCAGACCGCCGTCAGCCGCATTGGTCTCCGTCTCCGGCATGGCGCCACCGCGCACATACGAGTGACCCACCGCCAACTCCGCCCCCATCGTGTCGAGCAGATAGTTCAAGTCGGACCGATGCATCACGTAGGGCAACAACTGTCCGTACATCTCCTCCATCTGCGTCCACTTGGACCCGTGCATGTTCTGCACATAGAGGTAGTCGCGCTGCAACCTCCATCCTTCGCGGAAGATTTGTTTGTACTCCTCCTTCGGATCCAAGTGCATCGTCAACGCGACATTCAGGCGACCGGCCCCGGCTGCAGGAACCGTGCGATCTGCGTCGACGATGAACATCGCGGGGCCGGCGGGTGCCGCAGCACCGCCACCGCGTCCACCACCGCCGCCACCCGCACCGCGGTAGAGCATCTTGTGACCGTCGAACGAAACGACATACGTGGTGACACCGGTGAGGAACTGCGCGGCGCGCCGTTCACTCAAGCGATACCGCTGCAGGTTGGCACCTTCCAGGTAATACACCGTGCCCGCAACACCCGACCGCAGCTGCGAATATGCGCGCTCCGGAACGCCGGGCACAGAGACGATGCGCCGGTCGAGGCCATCGGCGTCAATCTGCACCGTGACGGCAGCTGCACGGGCGGCAGGGCGACCCTCGGCGCCACCGGCGCGCCCTTCGCCGGCAGCCTCCGGAGCGCGGCCTGTTTCCTCATCGCTTTCTGGCACGAGCGGTGTGGGTTCGCCCTTCTTCAGGATCGCGAAGTACAACCCGAACGTGACAGGCCGGTCGTACGACGTCATGTCGAGCCACTGCGATGCGAGACCAAAATCCCTTGACGCCAGGAACCAGAGATATTTGCCGCTCGCGTCCCACGCTGGCGACACGGCGTCGGCGAGGGGATCGGTCACCTGATGTGTGGCGCCGGTCTCGACGTTCGACACAAAGATCGCGTGATACATCGATCGAAGTCGACTGGCATACGCGACCCACTTCGAGTCGGGACTCCAGACCGGATTGAGTGTGCGCTGCGGGACCATCCAGGGATCACTGCCGACAGTCTTTGCGGCGCCGGTGGCGACGTCGACCACCCAGACCTTCAGATCGGTATCGGTGAACAGGATCTTTGTCGAATCCGGTGACCAGGACGGCGTGTAGTAGTGCTTCGGGTTGGCGAGCTCGATTTCGCGCGGCGGCGTGATGCCATCCTGCGGTGCGATCACCAACCGGTACTCACCGGACTTGTCGCTGAAGTACGAGATGAAGTTGCCGTCGGGTGACCACGCCGGTGCGCGGTCGGCCGCACCGGTCGATCGAGTGAGATTCCGCGTGTCGCCTTTCTCAACAGGGATCGTGAAAATCTCCCCGCGCGCCTCCACGACCGCACGACGTCCCGTCGGCGAAATCGCCATGTTGGTGACGCGACTCGACACGTCCTCCCATTTGGGCATCATCCACGGGAAGTCGCCCGTGGCCACGATGTCGATCACGCGCGATCGGCCATTCGAGGTGTCCAGTGTGTGCACACGTCCGGCCTGCTCAAAAACGACGGCGCCGCCGCCGGAGTCGATGGACTTCACGTCGAAGTCGGTGAAGCGCGTCACCTGCCGCAGTTGTTGTGATCCCGGGTCAAACGACCAGACGTTGCTGACGCCGTCGCGGTCAGAGAGAAAATAGACCGACCGCCCGACCCAGACGGGATCGGTGTCCTTCGAATTCGTGAAGGGCGGCGTGACCAAGTCGTGCGTCTTGAGGTCAACGATCCAGATGGGTTTGTTCTGCCCACCCCGGTAGTTGCGGCGTTCCTCGTCCCACGAGCTGTTCATGCGATACGCGATGTGGGTGCCGTCCCCTGAAATCTTGCCCACGTAGGCGCGCGGGAGCGCCATCGGCTCTTCAATGCCACCGCCAACCGGGACGGTCCAGAACCTCGCGGCACCACTTGGTGCCCAGGTGGCGCGCGCAGATGAGAACATGACGGACTTGCCGTCCGGCGTCCAGCCCTGCACGATGTCTGCACCGGGGTGCCAGGTCAGCCGCTGTGGTTCGCCGCCCGCAGCGGGCACCACATACACGTCGTTGTTGCCGCCGTAGGAGGCGGTGAACGCCAGCGTCTGTCCATCGGGCGAGAATTTCGGGCTGTTCGCTCCACCGGCGAAGCTGGTGACGCGTCGCGCCACGCCGCCCGCGCGGTCCACGACCCAGATGTTGTTCGCGTAGGCGAACGCAAGATGCGATGCGCTGATGCTGGGTGTGCGTAGCAGGCGTGTCGGTGCGGGTGCTTGCGCCGGTGCCGTGGTGACGGGCTCTACCGCGAACGCCAGCAGAACAAGAAGCAGGACAGCGGGAACAGGACGTCGGCGATACATAGGGGCCTCCAGGCGCCCCTACGATACCGCCAATCAGATCCAGCCGAACACAAATGCCATCACGCCGACGACGACTCCCAGGTTGGCCGCGATCAGCAGTGCCCATGGTGCGTGCGGTTGCCGTGCGAGCAACACATTCACGCCAACCGTGAGCGGCAGCACCACGCGGGTGATGGCGCCGGGCGAGCCGTCCCACACGACCTGATGCGCCGTGAGTCCCAGCAGCAGAAACGGCCACGCGACCAGAAGCCACGCGGCCGAGGCCTCGCGATCCGTCATCCACATCCGGGTGCACCAAGTCAGCGCAACGGCCTGAGAGACAAAAGCGGCGAGCATCAGCACGTTCGCCGCGGTCTGCACGGTCAAGCCGTGTGCCAGCACGGCCCCCCACGTGGTGCGCCCCTTCCAGAGGAATCCGGCGAGCGGAGTCGTGATGTGCCCTCCGCCCGAAAACGTCGCGTCCAGGTAGATCGAACGCAAGTAGTCGAGCCACAACGCCAGGGGCAGCAGACAGACGAGCAGCCCTGCGGCGACACTCATCCACGACCGTGGGTCACGGCAGAGCCGCTGCAGCAACATCGCACCCGCCAGAATGTTGGTCTCTCGCGCGAGGCCGGAGACACCGGTGACGACCATCGCGACCCAGGGGCGGCCGCGCTCCATTGCGAGCACCGCCACGGCCGTCAGCAGCACACTGGGGCCGTCGGTCAGGGCGTTGCGAACGGAGAACAGCAGTCCGTGAGTGCTCATGACGCAGGCCCACAACACGAACATCCGGGCAGTGCCAGCCGGGAACCACTTCGTCATCAGCCACGCCAGGATCAGCCAGCAGACAACATTCTGCCAGGCGAACACATGGAGCGCCATCGCCGGATCACCACCGCTCACCAGCCACGCGGTCCATGAGAGCAGGATGCGATGGGCCCGGTACCCTGGCTTGTCCATTGCGCGGTCGATGTCGGGGTTGCGCAGCAACGGGTCGACCGCCATCTGTGCGTAGAACTGGCCGTCATACCCGCCGTCCACCTCATCGTGCGCGTGTGGCACCGCCTGCACGGCCGGCAGTTCGTACGAGTGGCCGTTGGTCGGCAGGCCGAGAAAGATCGTGAGGCCGGTCGTGCGGTCGTAATATGAAGCGACGGTCAGCAGGAATCCCACGACCATGGCCGCATAGGCCGCGCGCCACATCCAGATCGTCATCGACACGTCGCCATGGTACCGGAACCTCACACATGCTGAAGCGGCCAATCCTCAACTCCAGTCTGATGGCGGCCGTGGTCGTGCTCACCGGGTGCGGGTGGACAGCCGACCGACCGGCGGAGGTGGATTTGTTGTCGATGTTGCCCACTGCCGAGCGGAGAGCCGGGGGTGAGGTGTCAACGGCGATTCGCGCGGACGTCTTCGTCGCCGGAGGCGATGGGCGCATGGCGCTTGTGATGGAGGCGCCGGCCCGGGTCACGTGGAGTGTACGACTGCCCGTTCACGCGCAATTTCAGACCGCCGTCGCTGGATCCGCGCGACTCAGGCTGGGCGCCTCAAACGGCCGGACATACCAGGAAGTTGCGCAGATCGATGTGACCGCTGGGTGGAAACCAGTCACGATCGATCTGCGCGGGTTGTCGGAGGTGCAGTGGAGCCTCTTCTACCAACCGCTTCGCATGGACTGGCAGTTGATCATCAACGCGGACGTCACTGCCGCCGGCAACACGATCGCGCTTGACCGTCCGCGCCTCACCAAATCTTGACGCGTGTGTCCGGCGGCAGATAGAGCTTGTCGCCGGGTTTCACGTTGAAGGCGTCGTAAAACTCCTGAATATTGGAGAGGGGGGCGTTGGCGCGAAACTCGGCCGGCGCGTGGGGGTCGGCCATTACCTGATTCCGCAGATATTGCTCGCGCGCCTTGGTGCGCCAGGCCTGCGCCCAGCCGATGAAGAATCGCTGTTCCCCCGTGAATCCATCCAGGACCGGCGACGGTTTCCCAGCCAGCGACAACTTCCATGCCTTGTAAGCGATGGAGAGGCCTCCGAGGTCGCCGATGTTTTCGCCGAGTGTCAGTTGGCCATTGACGTTCACGCCAGGCAACGGACTCAAGACGCTGAACTGATCCACGAGCACCTTGGCCCGCTTCTCAAACTCGGTTTCGTCGGTCGGCGTCCACCAGTCGCGCAAGGCGCCTGATCCGTCGAAGCGGCGGCCCTGGTCGTCAAACCCGTGCCCGATTTCGTGACCGATGACGGCGCCAATGGCCCCGTAGTTCACCGCATCATCCGCCCCCAGGTCGAAGAACGGCGCCTGCAGGATTGCGGCCGGGAAGACGATCTCGTTCTTGACGGGGTTGTAGTACGCATTCACGGTCTGCGGGGACATCAACCACTCTTCGTGATCCACCGGCCGGTTGAGTTTGGCAAGTTGAAACTCATGTTCAAGCGTCGCCGAGCGCTCCATGTTGCCAAGCAGATCTTCCGGCGTAATCTTCAGGTCAGTGTAGTCACGCCACTGGTTCGGGTAGCCGATCTTCGCTTTGAACTTCGACAACTTGTCGAGCGCTTCCTTGCGCGTCGGTGCGGTCATCCATTCAAGCGTGGAGATGGACCGGCGATACGCCTCTATCAGGTTCGCGATCATCGCCTCCATGCGCACCTTGGCCGTGGGAGGGAAGTGCCGCTCCACGTACAACTGACCGAGCGCCTCACCCATGCTGCCGTTGACGACCTGCACGCCGCGCTTCCACCGGGGGCGTTGCGCCTGTTGCCCGTTCAACGTCCTGCCGAAAAACTCGAAGCGCGCATTGACGAACGGCTCACTGAGGTACGGACCCGCCGTCGCGATGTACTGCGCCGCGAGCCACGACTTCCAGGTGTCCATCGGCACGGTCGGGACCATCGCCGCGAAACTCTTGAAGAACGACGGCTGCCCGACGATCACCTCCGGTGTCTTGTCCACGCCCTGCGCCGTGGCCCATCCAACCCAATCGAACCCGGGCATGTCGGTCGCCACTTTGGTCAACGCCATCTTGTTGTAGGTCTTCACCGCATCGCGACTCTCCACCTGCGTCCACTGGATCTTCGCCAACTCGGTCTCGAGTCCCAGCACAGCCTTCGCGGCGGCTGCAGGTTCTGAACGCCCGGCCAGCGTGAAGACGGTCTGCAGGTAGTCCACGTACTTCGCGCGAATCTCGACGAACGTTGGCTCATCAAGCAGGTAGTAGTCCCGATCGGGGAGCGTGGTCCCGCCCTGGAACAGATACAACGCCACCTTGGTGGGATCGCCGGCATCGGCGTCGATGAACCCGCCAACCGGACCCGGCAGCCCGATGATCGACAGCTCACCGATCACCCGGGCGAGTTCTGCAGGCGTCGTGATGACATCGATCCGATCGAGTGTCGGTTTCAGTGGAGCAGCGCCGAGGGTGTTCACGCGCGCCTCGTTCGAGAAACTGGCGAACAGGTCTCCCACCTGTTGCGCCACCGAGCCCGCCTTTTTGTTCGGGGCGCCGGCCAGACGCTCGATGATCGCGTAGAGATCCGCTTCGGCCTTGTCGGACAACTGAACAAATGTGCCGGCAATCGGCCGGTCTGGCGGAATTTCGGTAGCTTTCATCCAGCCGCCGTTGACATGCCGGAAGAGGTCGTCCTGCGGTCGCACGCTCCTGTCGAACGTGGTGAGGTCGAGACCTGATCTAAGACCCGACGCCGGGGCGGGCGCCTGCTGGGCGGACACCAGCGACACCGCACCCGCCATCACCGCAACAAGAACAAATGATCGACTGCGCATGACCGCAGTCTAGCCGAGGATCTAGCCGAGGAATTCCACGAAGACTTCGCGCGCCGCGTGACCGGAC
>CAYZLT010000163.1:0-8190 GCA_964479175.1 uncultured Solibacteraceae bacterium
GTGGTACGCATGGACTAGTTATATTCGTATGTATGTTACATGTCAATTTATGCATATATTGGCGCCGGAATCACCTGTGCGCGGCACTACTTCTGGAAAATCCGCTTGGAGCTGACTGGCCCCATTCACCTGAAAATTACGGACGACCGTGTTTAGCCTTCGCCGGATATGCCACCCGGGTATTCAGGCACGCCGCTCGCCAGAAACTTGGCATCAAGGACGACGCCGTGGTTCTGCCGCTATCGAGAAACACAGTCGACTGGCTGGTTCGGGCGACACGTCACGCCGCCGGTTGAGGTCTCACACTTCGGTCAGCAGTCGTTCCAGAAGATCAGAGGTCGCCCCGCCAATGCTGTGAGTGATTCCGACCTCGTCAAGAGCCGACGCCACCAGCAGCGCGACGTCGATGAGGTGCAGTGTCATCCGCGTGGCGCCAGACGCGCAGCCTCTGGGTGGACCCGAGTCGCCAGTTCCCACCCGAGCCGCTCGACCGCCACACGGATTCTCAGCTCGTCATCGGACGCGTCAGGATATCGTTCCTTGAGGCTGAACCAGGTCAATTGCTGTCCTGCCCGCCACGCCGCGTTGAGCTGGGCAGCAATTTCCACGGGGTGCATCCGCCGCCACGCCTCCAACAGACGCGCGGCGATGTCCGGGGTGGTATCGCTCCTCGTGAGCGGATTGTGTGTGAGCGCCACCCGTGCATTATAGGCGGTCGCCGAAGACCTCACAGCGTTGAGGCGCGCTACGATCACGGCGTTCGAGGCCGGACGACATCGCCCGTCATTTTTCCTAAGGGATCAGATGTTTTCGCGCTCCGCCGTCTTCGTTCTTCGGACCAGCCAGCGTCGGATAAGTCCGGTTCGGACTATCGGCCGACCAGGTCAATGATTGTGCGATAGCCTCCAAGTTTTCAGAAATTTCATTCTGACGGAAAAGCCGGAGTCACCTTGGCACGAATCACGATGAATGTTTCGTCATACACAACCTTTCGTCAGGATGTCGATCACCGTTGCGCTGCTCTTCGGCAGCTGTCGTCGGAGGAACTGCTTGCCCAGGCGGACGCACCTCCCGACACTCACCAGTACCTCTTCGGGAGAACTGCCACGATCTCGTTGTTCATCGAAGAGCGCCAGCCTGGAACGGTCCGAGTAATAGTGCAGGGGTGCTTACGAAACCCATCATGGTGGTCTCGCACATGGCTCGCGGCCGACGGATTCTATAAATCCCGCGACGGGACGCTAACGGAGGTGCCAGATGACGAGCTCGAGCCCTTCGGCTCCTAGGCGAACGCGCCTCGTATCAAGTCCGGGCGACTTTCAGACTGCCTGCGCCTGTCTGTCGCGGACATCATGCGCAATGCGCTGGAGCAGGCGTGTCAGGGTCGCCTGCGCATCCTCGGTAAGATGGCAAAGTCAGTGCGGATGGTGCCTCGACCGAGTGGCGATGAAGCGAAGCGGGCGTTCACCGCGATGATGGACATAATGAGGCGCTGAACCGATCAACCAATCAGCCGGCAGCGCGTACAAACAAAAAAGGTGCAGGACTCGAAAAGAACCCTGCACCTCAGATGTGTGGATGACCGTTAGGCTGTTGCGCGAACGGCCTTCGGCGGCGCCGGCGCCGCAGCGGCGGCCTGTGCCGCGACCTTCGCGAACGCTTCCGGATGGTTCACGGCGAGCTCCGCGAGGCTCTTGCGGTCGAGCGCGATGTTGGCGGCCTTGAGGCCGTTGATCAGGCGACCGTAGGAGAGACCGTTGAGACGCGCGGCGGCGTTGATACGCACGACCCAGAGCTGACGGAAGTCACGCTTCTTGCGGCGACGACCGACAAACGCATAGTTGAGGGCCTTGTCGACCGACTCTTTGGCCGATCGGTAGAGTTTGCTTTTGGTGAGGAAGAAGCCCTTCGCCAGCTTCAGCATCTTCTTGCGCTTGGCGGCTCGGACGGTTCCTCTCTTGACGCGGGGCATGGTCTAGTCCTTCTTTAATCGTGAGTCTTAGTCGTACGGAAGCATCTTCTTCAGACGGGGGGTGTCGGCCGCGTGTACGACCTCGCTCCCGCGCATCTGGCGCTTGCTCTTGGTGGTCTTGCTCGTGAGGATGTGGCGTTTAAAGGCCTTTGACCTCGTGAACTTGCCCGTGGCGGTCTTCTTGAAGCGCTTGGCCGCGCCCCGGTGCGTCTTGATCTTCGGCATCTGTCTCTCTCCTCACCGTCGGGCACTTGCCCTCCGGGGTCCCTAACCCTGACTCTCTTCGACCGGCGGTGGCGCCACGACCGGTTTGGCCGCTGCCGGCCGTTTGACCCCGGGCTTCGGTGCCAGGATCATGTGCATCTGGTTGCCTTCCTTCTGGGGCGACGATTCAATAATCGCCACGTCCACCAGCTCTCCCGACAACCGTTCCAAAATTCGGCGCCCGATCTCCGGATGCGCCATTTCCCGGCCACGGAAAAAAATAGTGGCCTTCACCTTGTCGCCATCATCAAGGAAGCGCTCGATGTGCTTCTTCTTGAAGTCGTAGTCATGTTCATCGACCTTCGGTCTGAACTTGATCTCCTTGACCTCGATCACCTTCTGGTGCTTTTTCGCCGCGCGCGTGCGCTTCTGCTGCTCGTATTGGTACTTGCCGAAATCCATGATTCGGCAGACCGGCGGAACAGCGGTCGGTGAAATCTCAACCAGGTCGAGCCCTTTGCCCCGAGCCAATGCCAACGCTTGCGGCGGCGGCATGATTCCAAGCTGCTCTCCGTTGTCGTCGATCACCCGGATCTCACGGACCCGGATACGTTCATTGGTGCGGACGCGGTCGTCTCGTCGCGGACCTCGGTCGTAGGCGATAACAGACTCCTTTATTGCTAGGGATATCCCCAGCAGTCACAGCCGACTATCTTAGCATTGGAAACGTGTCTACCGGCGGTCGGCAACCTCGGATTGGGCGGAAGCCACAAAATCCTCAAGGGATTTGGCCCCCAGGTCCCCACCGGTCCGGCTCCGGACGGCCACCTGGCCCTGGGCGACCTCCCGGTCCCCCAGCACCAGCATGTACGGCACCTTCTGGAGCTGGGCCTCCCGGATTTTGAACCCGATTTTTTCGACCCGGGCGTCGAGTTCCACCCGGAATCCGGCCTCAGCCAGTCGTTTTTGCACCGCCTGGCCCCATTCCAAATGCCGGTCAGCCAGGGGCAGCACGGCGATCTGAACCGGCGCCAACCACAGCGGGAACGCCCCGGCATAGTGCTCGATCAGCACCCCGATGAACCGCTCGAAGCTGCCAAAAATCGCCCGGTGGATGACCACGGGACGATGTTCCTGGTTGTCAGGACCGATGTATTTCAGGTCGAACCGTTGCGGCAGCTGGTAGTCGAGCTGCACGGTCGCACACTGCCACTTCCGGCCAATCGCGTCGGTCACATCGAAGTCGATCTTCGGACCGTAAAACGCGCCGTCGCCTTCGTTGACCACATACGGCACGCCGGACGCGTCGAGCGCGGCCTTGAGCTCGGTCTCGGCATGATCCCAGGTGGCCTTTTCGCCGAGGAACTCCGCAGGCCGCGTGGACAGCTTCACCTCAAACGCGAGACTGAAGTCGCCGTACACGCGCTTGACGAGCTGCATCAGGTGTTCCACTTCGGACCTGATCTGCGACTCCATGACAAAGCAGTGCGCGTCGTCTTGCGAGAACTGACGGACACGCGTGAGGCCGGACATCACGCCCGAGGCCTCGTTGCGGTGCAACGGCGTCTGCTCATGCAGGCGCAACGGCAGGTCGCGATACGACCGGGTCTCCATGCCGAACATCAACATGTGGCCGGGGCAGTTCATCGCTTTGACGCCCATAGCGGACGCGTCGTCCACCTGACCGTCGGCGCCTTTGCCTTCGACGAGAAACATGTTCTCGCGGTAGTGGTGCCAGTGGCCGGAGGTTTCCCAGAGCGCCTTGTTGAAGATGAGCGGCGTCTTCACCTCGGTGTAGCCGGCGGGGAAGAGCACCTCACGCATGTAGTTGGCGAGCGTGTTGTAGAGCGTGGTGCCTTTGCCCTGCCAGAACGCCGCGCCGGGCGCCCACTGGTGGAATGAGAACAAGCCGAGTTCCTTGCCGAGTTTCCGGTGGTCCCGCTTCTTGGCTTCTTCGATCCGCGTCAGGTACTGCTTCAGGTCGTCTTCTTTGAAGAATGCGGTCCCGTAGATACGCTGCATCGGGGTGCCCTGCGCGTCACCCTTCCAATAGGCGTTTGATGCGTGCAACACCTTGAACGCCTTGAGCTTCGCGGTGGTGGGCACGTGCGGACCCACGCAGAAGTCCACAAACGTCTCGCGGTCTTTGATCGTGTAGCAGGAGACCTGTGACTGGCCTTCGGTCTTCTCTTGGATCAGCTGCACCTTGAGTGGCTCGCCGCGCTTCTTGAAGAATTCGATGGCCTCGTCGCGATCCCACATCTGACGTTCGAAGATGAGGTCCTGCTGCGCGAGCTCCTTCATCTTCTTCTCGATCTTCTCGAGATCCTCCGGCAGGAAGGGCCGGTTGACGACGAAGTCGTAGTAGAAGCCGTCTTCGATGGGCGGCCCGATGCCACACTGCGCCTCGGGGAACAGTTGCGTCACCGCCGCGGCCAGCAGGTGGGCGGTCGAATGCCGATAGACGTAGAGCGCGTCCGGGCCGTCGGGCGTGACGATGCGGAGGCGGGCGTTGGTGGTGAGCGGATGGCTCAGGTCGACCAGCGTGTCGTCGACATACGCGGCCAGCGCCTTGCGGACCACGCCGCCGGGCAGGGCCTCCTGCGCGAAGGCAGACACCGGGGTGCCCGTCGCCACGGCGCGTTCGGATCCGTCGGGCAGAGTGATGGTGACAGTGCTCATGTGCGGATAAAAAAAATTGGTAGGCACGGGCGGACTCGAACCGCCGACCTCCTGCATGTCAAGCAGGCGCTCTAACCAGCTGAGCTACGCGCCTAGACAGCCTTGCGAGCCCACAGGCGAACCACGAGTATAACCCGACTACCCTTCGACGTGCCCGGGGCTAGCCGTTTAAAGATTTTTTGAGCGCGGCGCCCGGAGTGAATTTCGCGACCGTCCGGCGTGGAATCTTCAGCGCCGCCCCGGTGGCGGGATTTCGTCCCGTGCGCGCCTTCCGAACCGCCGTCTTGAATGTGCCAAAGCCCACCAGGGTGACGGTCTCGCCCTGCTTCAGGGCTTTGACGATGCCGTCGAGGGCGGATTCGACCACGGCCCAGGCGGTGACTTTGGTGAGGCCGGTGTCTTCAGCGATCTTCGCGGCGAGCTCCTGTTTGGTCACAGGCTCTCCGTGGACTCCGTGCGCGTTTTGAGGCGTTCGATCGCCTTGGTGAGCATCTCGTCAATCTCACCAGGGCCCGGCGGCGCATCGTCAAACCCCGGGTTCGGAGACTCGACGGGCACGGTCGGACGCAGGCCTCGACCGTGAATGGGTTCGCCATCGGTGGCGAGGTAGCGCGCGTAGGTCATCCACAGGCCGCGGTTCTCTGGAAGCGCGACCAGACGTTGTTCAGCGGCGAGTCCCGCCGTGGGTTCACCCACCAGGTCGCCGCGACCGTTGCCGTTGAGCGCGGCGGCAAACACTTCGGCGGCGCCCGCGGTGCCGTTCGAGACCAGCAACACGACCGGCATGGTCACCGAGCCGTCTCCAGCGGCAGCCGCCGTGGTCTCGCGCTCCTTGTCGCGCGCCGCGCGGATGGCGATCGAGCCGGTCTTGACGAACCAGCGTGCGGCGGCGATGCCCTCACTGTTGGGGCCGTCGGCCGTGGCGCGCAGATCGAGCACCACACCAGACGCACCGGACTTCTGCAGCGTCGTCACGGCGGCGCCCAGTGCGGCGGCGGTGCCTTCGGCGAAACTCGCGATGCGCACCACGGCGGAGCCATCGGGACGCCGGGTCGTGGTGACCGCGTCGCCCTTGATGACTTCGCGCGTCAGCTTCACCACGTGGGGTTCGGCAGCATTGCCACGCAGCACGGTCAGTTCGACTGTGGACCCGGGCGCGCCGCGCAGCAGCCGCATGCCGGTGAACGCGGACACTTCCCGGGTGGGCTTGTTGTCGATGCCGCGGATGAAGTCGTTCGTGCGCAGGCCCGCCCTGTGAGCGGGCGAGCCGTCACGCACACCGACGATGCGGAGGTAGAACTGTCGCGAGATCACCAGGCCGACGTCACCAGCCGGCAGCGCCGCCCCCAACTCGGCCAGCGCCACTTCGTCCGGCGTGAGGTACGCGCTCATCGGGTCCAGCCCATCGGCCAGTCCGCGCATCGCACCTTCCATCACCTTGTTGGGGTCCACGGCTTCAACGTAGCTCGACATGATGAGCGAGACGACGTCTTCGAACACCCGCAGGTGGGTGAACGCCTTCTCCGGCTGAAGTGGCGCGCTCGACGTGGCGGCATTCGCCCCGAGCAAGCCGCCGACCGCGGCCAGCACGACCAGTGGCGTGGACACCAGAAACAGGAGCCAGCGGGACTTGGAAGTCATAGGGGAAGCTTAACAGGCGAAAGGCCAAGGGAAAGTGAAAGGTGAGAGGCCAAAGGGCAAAGGTACGGATGGGGGTGGCACCGAGGCAGTCCGTACCTCTGGCCTTTGGCCTTTCACCTTTTGCCTTCCCACAGGTTCCGGCCGTCGATGGCCTGGGGCGCCTGCACGCCATAAAACCCGAGCACGGTCGGGGCGATGTCGATGATGTTGGCGCGGCCGTTGGCGTCGGTCACGATCGGACGGTTGGTGATGAGGACGCCGGCGGTGTCGGCGAAGTCGTAGCCGCCGTGGTCACCGGACCAGCGTTTCATGTTCGGATACACCAGCTCCGCCGGCGCGCCACCGAGTGTGGTCTGCCACGACACGCGATACCCGTCGGCGAAGCCGACTTGCAGGTCCGAGGCGTTGTGCAGAAACTCGCCCGAGTACACATCGTCTCGTTTGTAGACGTTTTTTACGATGAGCTCGCCGGTGTCCGGGTCGCGGAAGTCGGCCCTGAGCCGCGCGGCCAGATCGGTGGCGAGCGTCTGATATTCCGCGCCGGTGGAGACGATGCCCTGGCCTTCGCGGCCGCGGAGGTTGAAGTAGATCTGGCCGAGACCCATCGCGTAGGCGCGGGTTTTGGACCAGTCGACGTGCTCGAAAAATTCGGCGCCACTGAAGAGATCGTTCAGCGTCTTGTCTCGTGATTCCGCCTGCCCCTTCAACACCATGAAGCCGTTCTGCACAAGCCAGCTGTTCAGGTTGACGGCCTTGCGCCACGAGTGAAAGCCGTGGTCGGAGACGATCATCAATGTCGTGTCAGCGCCGATCTGGTCGAGCACTTCGCCGATGAACTGATCGGCGCGACGATAGATGCGAAGGATCGCATCCCCGTGTTGTTCAGCCTCGGCGGCGTTGTGCATCGGGTGCGTGGCGTCGCGATGGTGCCACATCATGTGCTGCACACGGTCGGTGGACTCAATGACCCCGATGAGCATGTCCCAGGATCCCGACGTCATCCGATTCAGGATGACCTGCGCACGATCGTCAAACGCACGATAGAGATCGTCCATGAATGTGGCCTCAGTCATGCGGTCTTCGTTCAGCGGCCACGTGGCTTCCGCCCATCCGAGTGTGCGGAAGGGGCCGAGCTTCTTGTAGAGGTCGCCTGCAAAACTCGCCGGCGACGACATGGGCACCGGCGGCGCGTCGGGTTTCCAGTTCACCGGCGCCACATACAACTGCACATCGTCGTCGGCCCTCATGAGGTGCACCTGGGTCATGCCGTGCACGGTGATGAAAAGGTTGACGCGGAACTTGAGGTTGATCCACTTGCTCCACTCGCCGGCCTGCAGCGTGACCTTTTGGCCGTCGATGTCGATGTCCGCGGCACCGCGGCCCTTGGTCCATGTGATCGTCAGGGGGAGCGTGACATCCGCCTTCGTTTCGAGCTCGGCCTTTGTTGTTCGATCCGCATCCGAGAGCGTTGGCGTGGCGTCGATTTCTGCGAGCTGGGCGCGGACGATGGGGTTGGGGGGGCCGACGAGTTGTGTGCGCGCCGTGTCGCCGTCAAATGCCAGGCGGCGGAGGATACCGCCCATCTCGGTGCTGCCCTCTTCGAAGCGGCTCAGGTCCGTCGCGTAATAGCTGAAGGTGCCCATCGTGCCGCGAATGTCCGGCAGCGGCAGGCCGGAGAGGAGTTCTCCGTT
>CAYZLT010000164.1:0-8008 GCA_964479175.1 uncultured Solibacteraceae bacterium
GACCTGACGATGGTTGCCGATAAACTCCGGCGCGAAGAGTTTGTTGTCGGTCAAGGACACGGCATCCGTCCACTGATGATGATGTTGGTCGTTGCAGAACCGAGCCAGGTGAACCAGCGCTTCTGTCGCCCGAATCAGACCTGATTCAGACGGCTGCTGTGTGGCGACGCGCACGAAGCCGTTTTCGGTGATCGGACAGGTCGCCCAGCCCTGCTGTCGATGATCCGCAAACCAGTCGTGCGCGATCTCGTGATGGACGTGTTCCGGGAAGAACAGCGCGACCAGGACGTTGACGTCGAGCAGCGCAACAGTGGCCATCGATTCGCCCCCGCCTATTCCTCGCGTTGTCGATTCACCAGTGCCATCGTCAAGGGTGGCGCACCGGCCTTGAGTCCGAGCAGAGGGACGCCGTTGCGTGTTCGGGCTGTTCGCGTCGGGGTCAGCGCCTTCCGCAAGAGTTCAGAGACCACCTGCCCGGCTGAAATACCCCGGGTAGCGGCAATTTCCTTCGCGGCCTGCAGCACCTCGATCTCCAAGTCCAGGGTGGTTCGCATGATGTGTGAATCGTCACGCATCACGCATCAGATGTCAATGGCCCGTCCTTCAGGCCCACGAACCTTTCGACCCAGTCCCATCGTCCAAGCCCGTGGAGGTCCTGACTGATGAAAGTACGACTATTGACCGGACTCGCCGTGGCGACTACCTTGGCGCTGACCGTCCTGATTCCGGTTTCCGCACAAGCGCCGATCTATGACGTCACTTGGGTGGGCGGCCCCCCTGGAGCTGAACAGACCTACACCGGCACCGCAACGATGAGCGTGGATGCCAAGGGCGTCGTCACTGGAAAACTCGGCCTGACGTCGCCGGTCGCCGTCAACGCGAACCTGACGGGTGCCATCGCCAAGGACACGTTGACGCTCGATTTTCCGTACGAAATTCCAGAGCAGCAGTGCACCGGATCCATCAAAGGCACCGGAAAAGCCGCGGCGGGACTCAAGACCATCGAAGGGACGGCGATGATTGGCGGGGCCTGCACCGGCGATCAGCCGTTCAACTCCACGTTCAAGTTCACACTTCGCGAGAAGTAGGACCAAGACTGATGATCGGGGGATTGATGATCGGGTGATCGGAGGATCTCCCGATCGCCGATCCCCCGATCATCCGATGCGTGTCAGAAGGCTCCGATCGACATGCCGATCGTGAAGCTCCGGCCGCGCGAGGGCGCGAACTGGAAGTGTTCACGGTAGAACCGGTTGGTCAGGTTCTCCACCGCAAACGTCAGCGCCACTCGGTCACGTCCGCGTGTGAGGTTGATGCCCGCCGACGCGCGCTGCACGGCAAATCCCTCCAAGGCGAGCAGGTCTTGCGCAATCAGGAATGGCGAATTCAGCAGCGCCTGGGCCACCCGGTCCACCTCACTCTGCGCACGCACGCCGTACTCCACCCACCATCGACCACTCGACTGCGTGAACCGCGCGTTGACGACGAGTTTCGACGGGGTGATGTTGTCCGCCGGTGTGTCCTTCAACGAGTCGCCGGTCATGGGATCAAAGCCGTCGGTGATCGTCCCGCGTGTGAAGGCGCCCGATCCCGCGAACGTGAACACGCCGTATTCAAACGTGACCGGTGCTTCGATGGAGAACTCCACGCCGGAGATTCGCACGTCCGCGTAGTTGGTCGCCTGTGCGAGTGGGCCTGCGGGTGTGGTCGCCACCACGAGATCCTGCGCGATGAAGTTCTGGTACTGATTCAGAAACGCATACGCGCCACCGGACACGCGGCCGACGCGGAACTTGGCACCGACGTCAAAGTTGTTGCCCACCTCAGGCTTCACCAGCACGTTGGGTGCGATGTTGCCCACGGTGGCGGGACCGGCAAACAACATCTCTTCCAGGTTCGGGTGCCGATAGGTGCGACCAAACCGCACAAACGGACTGACCTGGCCGTTGGTGTTCGCCACGAGTCCGATGTCGCCCGTCAGCGCGTTGCGGCTGTAGGAGGCGCCGGCCGGGTCGGGCAACGTCGCGGGATCAATGGTCGGTGTTGCGCCTGCCACCAGCGGATTGACTGTGTAGCCAGGCGTGTTGTCGGTGGTCACGTCGTAGAAGTCTCCACGAAGACCGGCGACCAGCGAGAGATTCGGACGAATGCGCCATTCGTCCTGTGCAAACACGGCGATGTTCCGCAGGCTCGCATCGGGCACACGCACCGGCGCCGCCAGACTTGGAGGACCAAGGGCGACCGGCGCCGGGAACACGACGGCCTGAGGTCCACGGGCGCCCAGCACCACCTGTCCGACCATCGACGTGGTGGTGGAGGTGGTGCGGCGGTCACTGCTGCGGTCACGGTAGAAGGTCGCGCCGGTCGTGAGCAGGTGGTTGGATGCCGGCACCCAGACGGCCTGGATGTCCACACCGGGAGTCCAGACACGTTGTTCCGTCTTCGAGAGAATGTCGAGGCGCATGACGTTGATCGGGAAAAACCTGACCGCCGTCGGTGCCGGAAACTGCACGGGCAGCAGGTTCGCGAGCAGGCGCTCGGTGCGCTGGAAGTACGCGTTCACCGACAAATTCGCGAGCCAGGGCGTGACGGCCTGCGCTTCGTAACGGGCCGACGCGCGGTCGAGGCGACTGTGGGGCAGGGACGTCGCGTTGAAGAAATACGGCTGCGCGAAGTCAGGGAAGCCGACGTCCTCCATGCGGCGCTGCTGGTAGCGGAGTTTCAGCGTGCGGCGTTCCGCCAGCTTGACCAGCGCCGATGCGTTGACGAAGTAGCCCTTCGCCTGCGAGTTCAGCACCTCGTCATCAGTCCTCACGTACGGGGCGTTGAACGGATTGGGGAACGCGTTGAACGCAAACCCGAAGTTGTCGTCGATGGTATCGACCCGGTTGAGACGGCCGTTGGCGAAGAACGGGTTCGTATCTTCCGAGGTGAACGAGCCGGTCCGGTAGTTGTCGAACTGTTCGGCTCCACCCTGCACACGAAGGGCATATCGTGGTGCGGTGACCCCGAACGTGAGCGTGCCGCGACGGCCGTGTTCGTTGCTGCTGTAAAAACTGTTGGCGCCGTAGAGAAACTGGCGCGTGTCGCTGAAGGTCGGCTCGTTGGTGATGATGTTGATCGTGCCGGCGAGTGCGTCCGAGCCGTACATCAGCGTGCCGGCACCATTGACGATTTCCATCCGCGTGATCGCATCCGGGGAGATCAGTCCCACTTCAGCGCCGGTGCGGTCGGTGGCCTGACGTGCGGTGTTGAGACGTTCGCCGTCCACCAGGACGAGGAGTCGTGTGGAATCGAGCCCACGCAGCCGGGGCCGGACGCCGAACGGACCATTGCCCACCGGTGTGATGTTGGCCACCGTCGCCAGGGCATCACCAGTCGAGAGCGGATTGGTCTGTGCGACTGCCGCGCCCGAGAGCGTTTCGACGTGGAGGGGGATCTGACGAATCTCGCGGGCGGCACGCGCGGCTGTGACACTCACCTCCGTCGACCAGATGCCCAGTTCAAGCTGCAGCGGCAACTCGATGCGTCGTTCTGCCGGCGTCACCACCACCGTGCGCGCCGCCTCGCTGAATCCCTGGCGCGTCACAAGGATCAGGTAGGTGCCGGTGCCGGCGGCGTCGATCGAATACTTTCCGTCCGGCCCGGACACGGCCGTCTTTTCGCGACCGGTGGCCACATCGCGGAGCACCACGCTGGCACCCGCCAACGCGGCACCGGTGGCGTCAGTAATCACGCCCGCGATCACCGCGGCGCCAGTTGTTGCTTGTTCGGCGAACGGTGTCGCCTCCGCCGGCGCGGCCACACTCAGCGCCACAGCCAGACACACTGCTCCTAGAAAAACACGCATAACTCCCCCTCACATCGACAATCTGAAATCTGAAATTGGTTATCGGTTATCGCGAATTGGCGATTGGCAATCGGGCAATCTGCATTGCCCCATTGGCCAGCGTCAGCGCTGTGAGGGGGGAGGTCGAGGGGCGAAGGCGAGACCCACACCGGGAGACAGTGCGGGGACGTACACGCGGATGGCGGCGCGGCCATGCACGGCGAAGACAGGTCGACGAGTGCCGGCACCTGCCAGGAGAAGTCCGAGTCCGACCAGGCCAATCAGGCCGACGACGACCTGGGTGAGGGTGGCGACCACTTCGGGAACGGGGGCATTGCCCGGCGCATCAAAACGCGCAGCAAACGCCGGGCCGTGCAGCAGCGCGGCGAGCACCCAGATGGCGACCGCCTTGCGGCCGAAAGTGAGCGACTCGCCCTGACGTCTCAGGATGACAAGGCCGCCGATCAGGCCCGCGGCGATGAGCCACCGGAAGATCAGGGTGGGATCCGACAGCGCGCCGTTCCACAGTTGTCCGGCGAACAGCCAGACGTGGAACACCGCCAAGGCGGCAACCACAAGTGAAAGAGCGCGGCGCATCATCGTTCCAAGCCTATTGCAAGAACCAGGCCCTGCATGGAAATGTCAATTCCAGGCCAGATTTCGCGCACTGACGGTCAAGTGTCGTGGTGCCTGCGAAATATTCCGCACCTTCGGTTTAGTTGACATAGACCATTAAACATGGTCACATGAGCATCAATAATGGTCATGAACTCCAGTCCTTTTGGCGGTGAGGCGCGCACTCGGACTCTTGTGGCGCTCGGATTGCTCGGGCAGAGTTATCCGCGCGAGTTGGCGCGTTTACTCGCGGCGCCGGTTTCCGGCGTTCAGGCTGCGCTGCGCGGCTTGGAGCGGGACGGTCTGGTGGCTGGCCGATTGATCGGCAGGACGCGAACCTATCAACTCGAACCGCGGTATTTCGCGATCAAGGAACTGCAGCCGTATCTGGCGCGACTCTCAGCGGCGGATCCGGATTTGACGGCCGCCGTCGAGGGCCTTCGTCGCCGTCCGCGCCGGTCTGGCAAGCCCCTGTGACGATGTCGTCCAGTTCCTCACTTGCCGAGGTGGCGGTCGTCGTCGCGTCCGCCCTGAACGACGCAGGCATAGATGTCGTCCTGACCGGTGGCGCGTGCGCCACGTTCTATTCCGGTGGCACGTATCTGTCCAACGATTTGGACTTTATCGTGCGACGCGGCGGGACTCGCCGGACGTTGGATCAGGCGATGCTTCGCGTCGGGTTTCAACGCGACGGCGACCGATACGTCCATCCGGGCACCATCTTCTTCGTCGAGTTCCCTCGGGGCCCGTTGGCCATCGGCGACGACCTGAAGATCACGCCTGTGGTGCTGCACCTCGCGGGGGGAACGGTCGCGGCCCTGTCGGCGACTGATGCCTGTCGTGATCGTCTCGCGGCATTCTTTCATTGGTCGGATCGGCAGAGTCTCTCCGTGGCCGTCGCGATTGCTCGCAAGCAATCTGTGGAAATGTCCACGATCCAGGACTGGAGCCAGAAGGAAGGATTTGTGGCGTCGTTCCAGGAGTTTGCACGCGCCGTCCAGGGGCCATGAATGCACGGCCCGGGAGCCCTGCCCCCGGGCCGTCGTGGAGATGTCTTCAGCGACCGCCGCCTCGTCCGCCGCCGCGTCCACCGCGCCGGGTCTTCAGCGTTTCGAGTTGTTCGGGTGTCAGCACCGCGTCCACCTCGGCCTTGGCCTTCTCGTGGATCGCCTTCACCTGCGCCTTCTGCTCGTCGGTGAGATTCAAGCCGCGAAGCGCCATGCCCGGACCACCCGGTCGGCCCGGTCCGCCGCCGCGCCGGAATCCCTGGCCGAGGCCCTGGCCCTGGCCCTGGCTCTGGCCCTGGCCCTGGCCCATCCCCCGGCCCTGACCGAAGCCGGGTCCACGCTGCGCCTGTTCAAAGCGCGGGCGCTCCTGGGCAGTGGCCGGTCGAGTCGGCTGTGCCTGAATCGCGGCCGTGCCGGCAAGCGCCATTGCGGCCACACCAATGAGAGCAAATCGTCGGGTCATGTCTGCCTCCAATCGCGACCAGGCTGTATGCGGTCGCTTCTGTCTACGTTGACTGGAGAGAGGGCGCGGTTATTCCCGCGTCGCGAGAATTTCTCTGACGGCCCTTGCGATAAGGCGCGGAGGTATTTCCTGAAGACCCTTGAATGGCAGGGATCAAAGTTGTCCGTTGTTGGCAATTCGAATAAACGCTTCGAGCGTTACGACGCGGACAAGCGACGCGTGGACGAGATGTTCGGCCATTCTTCCAGACGTGAAATAGTCACGCAGCTTCCAGCCGTCGCCTCCCAGGACGAGGTACGCACGGGAGGCGTAACCCTCGCGAACGGCGTCAGCCAGACACATCACTTCAAATGGGACCTTCTGCTCGGCAGTACCACTGGTCTGCTGCCACTTGAGTGAGATGAGAACAGTCTCCCCTTCGTGCTTCGCGATCGCATCAACCCTCTGGACCCCGCCGCCGCATCGCTGACCGACGAGCACTTGGGCTTCACAGGTGTAGCCGCCTCGCTGCAGCGCGGGGAGCACCATCGCCTCCAGGACCGCCCCAGTGTTGGTGTTTCGGGATGTCATGCGTTCTTTGTCGCAATGACCTCGCGTGCGGGACTTCGGTCTCCGTTGCAGCTGATTCGTCTCGGGGCGTCCAACTCGCGAATGCGAAATCCCAGGGACTTATACAAACTCTTGATCCGTGCTGTGGCCTGATTCACCAGAACAACAGGACCGCGATGCCGCGACAGCAGCTCCGCCGTCCGCTCTTGGTCCTCCCATGTGAAACCGCCCTGCGCGTATTGGGTGAAATCCACGTCGTATGGGGGATCCGCATAGATGAAGTCGTCGGGATCGAACGCAAGGTCCGACACATCGCCCACCGTAAACGCCCACGAGGACAGGATCTCTTTGTACGCACTGAAGTCTGTCGTGTAGTTGATGGTCTTGTAGCGACCAAAAGGCACGTTGAACTGGCCACGGCTATTAAAACGACAGAGCCCGTTGTAGCCGGTTCGGTTCAAATAGTAGAACAGCCCGGCGGCCTCACGGGTGTTGGCTCTGCCGCTCGAAAGGATCGCGTTGAACCTTTCTCTTCCTTCGTAAAACGCCGTTTCGTCGTTGAGCATCGGCCAATCGACGCGAAATCCCTTCTGGAGCCAACGATAAAAATTTACCAAGTGAGGATTCGCATCGTTCAGGACCGCGCGAGTTGGCATCAGTCCGAGAGCCATCGCCAGACCGCCACAGAAAGGCTCCACCATTCGTCGATGGACATGCGGGGTCCACAAAGGTAAAACGTGCGGCACTTGCCAACGCTTGCCGCCCGCCCACTTCAGGGCGGGTCCCAGAGTCTCCGGTCGTTCCGCAACTGGCATGCTCGCCAAGTCTAACCGAGCAGGTGTGTCAGAGGAGGTCATCCGTCACGGCGAACGTGTGATGAGGGCGCGGGCGGCGGCACGGGCATCGGCGCACCAGTGTACCCCCGGTGATTGCGGTGGGCAACGACTACGTGGCAGGATCGGGCCAAGGGGAACAATCGATGAATGTACTGAAACCTGTCGGGTGGGCAGGCGTGCTCTGCGCGTGTCTTGGCGTGACGCTCAACGGCGCGATCGCGCTTGCTCAGGACCCGCCGGAGGTGCTGACCAAAGCGATCCGGAAGAACCTCGACAAACAGTTTCCGGAATGGACACTGGCCGCCGCGCCGATATGTCCGGGTGCGGTGTCACCTGCCACCGCCGACATTGATTTTGATCAGGAGCCCGATGCGGCCTTTGTCCTTACGACGCAGGGTGGTGAGGCGCGTGTGGTGATTACACTGCCGCGTGTGATCGGCGGCTCCGTTGTGCACGACCTGGGCCCATTGTCGGCGGTGCCAGGCGCCACACACCTCGTGGTGCTGCCGCTCGGCACGGTGGTGCGGGAGCCGGGATCGATGTTTGACGACTATCTGTCCGGGCCCACCTTCGCCGCTGCGTCGTGTGAGAAGGCGCTGGTGGCCTATGTCTGGACCGGCTATGGGTTTCGCGAGCGCTCGCTGAAGTAGCTTGGTGTTGTAGCGCAGTAGTAATGTCCCCTCCGTAACGCAATAGAAATGTCCCCTAC
>CAYZLT010000165.1:0-2206 GCA_964479175.1 uncultured Solibacteraceae bacterium
ATGCCGCGCTCGCGCTCGAGGTCCATCGAGTCGAGGACCTGCGCCTCCATCTCGCGCGCCTGCAGCGCGCCGGTGGCTTCGAGCAGACGGTCGGCCAGCGTCGACTTGCCGTGATCGATGTGGGCGATGATCGAAAAATTGCGAATCAGGCGCTGGTCCATGGAACTCCGGACTCCTAGCGCTGTTCGATCGGCAACACCTGTTGCGGATATGCAGGGCCAATGTAGTCGGTGCGCGGCCGGATCAGACGATTGTTCTGATACTGCTCGAGCACGTGGGCCGTCCATCCGGAGATGCGGCTGACGGCGAAGATTGGCGTGTAGAGGTCGATGGGAATGCCCAGCGAATAAAACATCGACGCGGAATAGAAGTCCACGTTCGGGTTGAGCTTCTTCTCGGCCTTGACGACCTGCTCAATACGCTCGGACATCGCGTACCACTGGGGCTGGCCGGCCTTCTCGCCAATCGACTTGGAGAAACGGCGCAGGTGTGTGGCGCGTGGGTCTTCGGTGTGGTACACGCGATGGCCGAAGCCCGAGATCTTTTCCTTGCGCGCCAGCTTCGCGCGGATGAACTCCTCGGCGCGTTCGACGCCGGCGTCCTGACCAATTTCGAGGAGCATCTTCATCACTTCGGCGTTGGCACCGCCGTGCAGCGGGCCCTTGAGGGCTCCAATGGCGCCGACAATCGTCGAGTGCAGGTCCGTCAGCGTGGCGGCCGACACGCGCGCTGCAAACGTGGAGGCGTTCAGTTCGTGATCCGCATGCAGCACCAGTGACACGTCAAACGCGCGCGCCGCGAGCGCCGACGGGCGTGTGCCGGTGAGCATGTACAGAAAATTTGCCGCGTGGCCCAGAGCGGGATCGGGATCGATGTGGCCGCCACCGGCCTGCATCCGCCCCCAGGTGGCGACGAGCGACGCCATCTGCCCCGTCAGGCGCACCGCCTTGCGATAGTTCGCCTCGGGCGTTGAGACCGACGCGTCGGCATCGTAGTGGCCCAACATCGAGGTCAGCGTGCGCAGCGCATCCATGCCCTCAACGGCGGGCATCGACTTCATCGCACGCAGAATCGGTTCGGGAAGGATACGGGCAGCCGCGAGCTGCGTCTGGAGATCACCCAGCTCCGCGCGTGTCGGAAGGCGGCGGTGCCAGAGCAGGAAGCAGCACTCTTCAAACGAGACGCCGTGATCGATGTCCGCCAGTTCGTGGATGTCATACCCGCAATAGGACAACACCCCGCGATCGCCATCGATGTAACAAATTGCGGACTCACCTGCGACGACGTCTTCGAGGCCGGCTTTGGGTTTTACGGGTGCTGCGGTCGACATTGCCAACAATCCTTACGTGCCTATTCGGCAATCTGTGGAGCCTTCGGGATCACATCGTCGCCAAACTGCTGGAGCAGCGACATGAGGCCGGTATAGAGGAAGCCGAACTGAAAGAGGACGAGAAACGGCAGCGTGCCGTAGATGCCGTGCATCAACGCGTACACGACCGTCATCGAGAAGTAGAGACCCAGCGCCGTTTCGATCAGCGGCTGAATGGACATCGTCTGGTGGTATTTTTTGCCCTGCCAGCCGTCCTTGTTGTTCGCGATGCCGTACTTGGCGGTGCGTGCAAATTCGCCGGGGCCGCCAAACAGCGCTTCAAAGACCGCCTTGGTGTTGTTGACCGCGAGGCCGATGCCAATCGACATCACGATGGGCAGGTACTTCACGCGCGACTTCCAGTCGGTGTAGAGCTCACGCTGGGAGACCAGGTAGAAGTTGGCCACCGAGGCCGTGGCGGCCATGAAGAGGGGCACGTCAATGAGCAACATCTCCGTCCAGCCCATGTTGTAGCGCACGACCATCGCCGGGAACATCAGCACCGACAGCACACACATCAGCAGGTAGTTGAAGTTGGCCGTGAGGTGAAAGAACGCCTCGATCTTGATCTTGCGCGGCAGGTCTGACGCGAGAATCGCAGGCAGGACCTTACGGCACGTCTGGATGCTGCCCTTCGCCCAGCGGTGCTGCTGCGACTTGAAGGCGTTCATCTCCACCGGAACTTCGGCCGGTGTGACCAGGTTGGGCAGGAAGAGGAATTGCCAGCCACGCAGCTGCGCGCGGTAGCTCAAATCCAGATCTTCGGTCAGAGTGTCGTGCTGCCAGCCGCCGGCATCGTCGATCGCCGTGCGACGCCAGACACCCGCCGTGCCGTTG
>CAYZLT010000165.1:2216-8004 GCA_964479175.1 uncultured Solibacteraceae bacterium
AAGAAGCACCCCGCGCGGTTGCGGCCGCCGTGCTCAAGGACAAAGTGGCCGTCGAGCAGGATCGACTGAATCTTGGTCAGGAGCGAATAGTCGCCGTTGAGGTGGCCCCAGCGCGCCTGCACCAGTGCGACCTTCGGATTCTGGAAATAACCCACGGTCTTCATCAGGAAGTCCGACGTCGGCACAAAGTCCGCGTCAAAGATCGCGATGAACTCGCCGCGCGCGACCTTCATCGCCTCATCAAGCGCGCCGGCCTTGTAGCCCGTGCGATCGGTGCGGTGGAGATATTTGATGTCGAAGCCGAGCGTAGCGAACCGCTGCACGGCCATGTCGGCGATCGCACGCGTTTCGTCGGTGGAGTCGTCGAGCACCTGAATCTCGAGTTTGTCCTTCGGATATTCGATCTCGACCACCGCGTCGATCAGGCGGTCCACCACATACATCTCGTTGAAGATCGGCAACTGAATGGTCACCACCGGCAGCTCGGCCATCGGCGGCGGCGGTCCGGGCACCTTGTCCTTGTTCTTCATGTATTCGTAGACAAGGTAGTACCGGTGCCAGCCATAGATCCCGAGAATGCTCAGGACAAAAAAATAGGCGACGAGGACTGACGTTTCCAGTGGCGACATAGGCAGGGATCCGGGCGCAAACTCTGACCCATCATTGTAGCCGGGAAACAGCGAATTCTCTGGGGTCCAGGGTCCGACGGGGTCAGGGTCCAGGGTGCTCCAGGGGGCCGGGGGCCTGGCTTACCGTATTAATAATAGTCGTCTACACTTTATTTGTTTAAACGAATTATTCTAACCGAAGGAACCGCCCATGACCACCGCCACCGTTGCCGCCGCCACGACCTGGACCATTGACCCCTCGCACAGCGAGGTCGGATTTGCCGTCAGACACTTGATGATTTCCACCGTTCGCGGCCCAGGCCACCGCCGACGTGACTATTGACGCGGCCACGATCGACACGCGTGAAGAGAAGCGTGACGCCCACCTGCACTCGGGGGGGGGGTGACGTCGAGGCGTTCCCGACGCTCACCTTCAAGAGTCGCCGCGTGCAGGCGATTTCCGGCGATGCGTTTCAGCTGGTCGGCGACCTGACCATCAAAGACGTCTCGAAGGAAGTGGTGCTCGACGTCGAGTTTGAGGGTGCGCAGGAGGATCCCTGGGGGAACCAGAAGAGCGCGTTCACGGCGACCACCAAGATCAGCCGAGCCGCATTTGGCCTGACCTGGAACGCCGCACTCGAAACCGGTGGCGTGCTGGTCGGCGACGACATCAAGATCTCGCTTGAGGTCCACCTGCTGAAAACGGCATAGTCCCCGTGCGATAATGACAGGCTCCCCGGCTGATTGGGGGACCTGCCCATGCAACCTGCTGTCCTTCGCGCGCTCGAGTTTGATCGCATCCGTGAGGCGTTGGCGCTTCAGACGCTGACGCCACTCGGCCGTGCGGCGGCGCTTGCGTTGGCGCCCTCGTCCGATTCGGCGGAAGTACGCGTGTGGCTCGCCACCACGTCCGAGGCCGTGAAGCTGCTCGCCGATGGCGGCTCCCTGTCGATTCAGGCGCCGGACGCACTGCTGGACATCCTTGACGCGCTGGCGATCGCCGGGCAGCCGCTCGACCCGCTCTCGCTGGTCGGACTGGCGACATTTGTCGACTCGGTGGATGATGCCTGCGACGCCGTCCGTCGACTTGGCGCGACCGCTCCCCTTCTTGGCGATCTCGCCTCCGCGGCCGCCTCGTTCTCCGTCGAAGCCTCGCGCACCCGCCGCGCGATCACACCCACGGGCGAGGTGACCGACGATGCGAGCACGGCGCTGCGGGACATTCGCGACGCGCTGCGCAGGAACCGGGCGAAGCTCCGCTCCACACTGGAAGGCCTGACGCGCGGGCGCGACACGGCGAAATATCTGCAGGACCAGATCGTCGCCGACCGCGGCGGACGATACGTCCTGATGGTCCGCGCCGAACATCAGAACGCGATCCCCGGCATCGTGCACGGCAGCTCGACCAGCGGGGCGTCGTTGTATCTCGAACCGATGGCGACGGTACAGACCAACAACGAGATCGTCGCGCTCGCCGATCGCGAGAAGGCCGAGATCTTCCGCATCCTGCTCGCGCTCACCGATGCGTACCGGATGCGCTCGGCCGATCTCGAGAACACCCTGCACGTCGCGGCCGAGCTGGATCTGGTCCAGGCCAAAGCGCGCCTCGCCGGTCGCCATCAGGCCATCGCGCCCGCACTGACCACCGACGGCCGCCTCGAATTCCGCGGCGCCCGCCACCCCCTGCTCCTCGAAACGACCTCTGAGGTCGTTTCGACGGTGGTCGCGAACGACATCATCCTAGTCCCGCCGATGCGGGCGCTCGTAATCTCAGGCCCCAACACGGGCGGCAAGACGGTGGCACTTAAAGCGGCGGGGCTCCTCGCGCTCATGGCGCAGGCGGGGCTGCACATCCCCGTTGATCCAGGCAGCGCGTTCACGCCGTTCACATCGATCTTCGCCGACATCGGCGACGATCAGTCGATCGCCGCGAGCCTCTCGACCTTCTCGGCGCGCATTGCGCACCTTGTCGAGATGGAACGTGCGCTCGAACTGCCCGCGCTGGTGCTGCTCGACGAGGTCGGCGGCGGTACCGACCCCATCGAAGGCGGCGCGCTCGGCACGGCTGTGATCAATCACTTCCGCACCCGCGGCGCCATCGTCATTGCCACGACGCATGACGATGGGTTGAAGACGTTTGCGGCGACGACTGAAGGGATTCAGGCGGCGGCGATGGGGTTTGTCTCGGAGACGTACGCGCCGACGTACACACTTGTCTACGGCGCGCCGGGCCGCAGTCTCGCACTGGAAATTGCCGAGCGCCTGGGGATGCCGTCCTCGGTAATCGCTGCCGCGCGTGCACGCCGTTCCACTCGCGAAACGCAGCTGGCCGAACATCTTGCCCGCGTCGATCAAGAACTGGCGACGCTTGATCGCGAGCGCCAGATCGTTGCGGACGAGCGCACACGCGTGGCCGACGAACGCACGAAGATCCTCGCGCGCGAATCCCACGTCACCGAACGTGAAGCGATCCTGCGTAAACGCCTCGACGATCGCCTCAATGAAAAGTTGCGCGAAGCCCGCGCCGAAGTGGATCGCGTGGTCGCCCAAGTGAAAACCAAGGCCGAGGCGCTCGTGCAGAAAGCGGAACAACGGCCACTCTCGACCGGCGAGATTGGGCAACTGCGTGTGCAGGGCCGATCGGCCCTCGACACGGTCGCGCAGCCGCTCGGGCCCGCCACACCGAACCCGCACGTGGCGCTCGACCGCGCGCCTCAACCGGGAGATGACGTGTTTGTGCCGGCGCTCGGGTCGAAAGGCCGCGTCACGTCCGTCTCAGGGAAACATGCCGAGGTGGATGTGCGTGGCAAACGCATGAAGGTGGCCTGGCGCGATCTGCAACGCGCCGCCGGTGTCCGCGCTCCCGGTCCCCGCGAACGCGAGACAGCGCCCAGTTCCGGTGGCGGCGTCACCACGCCCTCAACCACCGGGCTCGCCTCTGCCGTGCGTGAGCTGATGATCATCGGCAAGACGGTCGATCAGGCCACCGACGAAGCCGAGAAATTCCTCGACGCCGCGCTCATGTCCGACAACCGTCGCCTCCGCGTGGTACACGGTCACGGCACCGGGCGACTGCGCGAGGCCATGACGAAGTTCTTCCGCGAGCATCCGCTGGTCGCATCGGTTGCGCCCGCGCCAGACAACGAAGGCGGCAACGGCGCCACCATCGTGGAGTTGAAGGACTGATGGCGCTGTTCCCTCAGAGCTTCCTCGACGACCTCAAGGCGCAAACCGACATCATCACGATCATCGGCGAGGTGACACCGCTCAAAAAGGCGGGGGTGACCTACAAGGGCCTCTGCCCATTCCACACCGAAAAAAGCCCGTCGTTCAACGTGAACCAGGACAAGGGGTTCTTCAAGTGTTTCGGCTGCGGTGTGGGTGGCGACGCCGTCAAGTTTGTCGAGATGTACCAGAAGGTCACCTTCCCGGAGGCCATCCGGTACCTCGCCCAGCGCGCGAACATGACCATTCCTGAGGCGGTCGATGGAACCGAGGACCGCGTCGCGGCCGCCGAGCGCGAGGCCCTGGTGAAACTCCACGAGGACGCCCTCGCCTTCTACCGGGAACAGATCGAAACACCCGCTGGCGCCCGGGCCAAGCGCGAGCTCGACAAGCGCGGCCTGACCGCTGACACCATCAACACCTTCGGCTACGGGTACGCGCCCGCCGCAGGGCGCGACACCTTGGCGAGCCTTTTTGCATCTCAAAAGGTGCCCGTCGCCCTCCAGACCACGTCCGGTCTGGTGATGCAACGAGACGACGGCCGGTTGATTGACCGGTTCAGAAACCGCCTGATGATTCCGATCCGCCGGGATACAGGGTCACTCATCGCGTTTGGGGGCCGGGCCATGGACGAGGGGCAGGTGCCCAAGTACCTGAATTCGCCGGAAACGCCCATTTATTCAAAAGGTCGGACCCTGTACGGGTTGGACGTGACGAAAGGGGCCATTAAGAAGCACAATTACTGTGTGCTGGTTGAGGGCTATTTCGACCTGGCGCAAGTGTGGCAAGCCGGGGTTCAGCCGGTCGTGGCCTCCAGCGGCACGGCGTTGACCGTGACGCAGGGGCGCCTGCTGAAACGGTTTGCCCAGAAAATCGTTCTAAGTTTTGACCCGGACGCGGCCGGACAGGGGGCGGCGGCGCGCTCGTCCGAGTTATTCGTCGCGGAAGGATTCCAGGTCAATGTGGCACTGCTGCCCAAGGGCAGCGACCCCGATACGTTCATCAGGACCGAAGGTGGGCGCGCGTATGTGGAGCGCCTGAAAGGTTCCCTCTCGTATCTGGAGTTTTTGCTCGACCGCGCGGCCGAACGGGTGGACTTGAATCGGCCCGATGGCCGACGGGCGTTTATCGGGCAGATGTTGACGGTCGCGGCAACGATTCCAGACGCAGCGGCGCGGGATCAATTTGCGGACCGGCTGGCCCACAAGGCTCGCATCACGGAGAGCGTGGTGCGTGATGAAATTCGGAAGGCCGCGGCGGCGAAAAAGACCGAACCGCCGGCGGTCTCCCTGCCCTCCTCCGTCCGGATGCTGGACGCGGAGCAGGGGTTGTTGTGGGCACTGGTCAACCGCCCCGTGGAAGGGTTGGCCGCGTTGGCGCAGTTGGAGGCCGACGACGAGATTGGGCTGATGTCGGCGCCGGTCTTTGCACTGGCTCGGAGCTTGGCGGAGATGCCGGCGGACGTGTTACCTGAGCTCCTGCGGGAGCGTCTCAGTGAAGGGGAACGCGCGCTCGTCGCTCGGGCGGCACTGCGGGAAGCCGCGGCGCCCCCGTCTGATTGTGTGCACGCCCTCAAGCGTCGTCGTCTCGAACGGGAACGCGCTGAGGCGCAGAACGAAATTGACCGGCTGCAGGCCGGTACACGAGCCGGTGAGAACACCGACCAGCGGCTCGCGGACTTGTGGACGAAGAAGTTGGAGCTGCTGCAGCGGCTCGAAGCGTTGAAGGAGTAGGGACCTTGTCGATTGAGGAAAAGTACGACGAAATCCGGGCGTTGATGGCGATGGGCAAGGAGAAGGGGTATCTCCTGTACGAGGAGATCAACGAACTCCTGCCTGCCGACGTGACCTCGGCCGAAGAACTTGATGACCTGTTCAGCGCGCTCGGCAGCGCCGGCATCGAGATCGTCGACTCGGAAAAAAGTTACCGCGACGAGAAGCCGGCCAGCGACGATG
>CAYZLT010000166.1:0-7970 GCA_964479175.1 uncultured Solibacteraceae bacterium
GCGTGCGGGAGTTGGAGACGGTGACGATCTCGCTGGACGGGTAGTGCCGGGCCATCCACAGGGACAACGCCCCCCAGCCACACCCGAGTTCGAGAACCCGTTGTCCCTCCACGAGGCCGGCACGTTCGCACGTGAGCGCGAGCATGCGCGCCTCGGCGACATCGAGGGATGTGACACCCTCCTCCCAATACGCGGAAGAATATTTGAGATGGCTGCCGAGCACACGACGAAAAAACGCGGTGGGGACTTCGTAGTGCTGCGTGTTGGCGGCGACGGTCGCCACGGCCAGCGGGCCCTCACTGCGCGCGCGGACGAAGGCCTGGAGGCGCGCCTCGGCAGCGGCGGCGGTCGGGGACGTTTCCTCGGCCAGGCGGCCGGCGATGGTGCGACGCACCCCCCAGCGGATCAGCCAGTCGGGAAGCCGGTCACGCTCAAGCCAGCGCTGGCTGAGCGACTGCGCCCACTCCCCTTTTTCCTGCTCCACCTCTCCGTGCTCCTGGTAGTGGTCGTGCCCTTCGAGCCGACCCTGGTGGCCTGGTGCGTCGGGTCGTACGTCATCCGGATGTTTGGGGTCACCGCCGGCTACCATCGGTACTTCAGTCATCGGTCCTACTCACTTAATCGTGTCTGGCAATTTGCGCTGGCCGTCCTGGCCCAAACGTCCGGCCAGAAAGGCGTGTTGTGGTGGGCGTCACACCACCGTGACCACCATCTGCATTCCGACCGCAAGGCCGACGTGCATTCGCCGGTGCAGGAAGGCTTCTGGTGGTCGCATGTCGGCTGGGTCCTGTCGCCCGACTATGACACTTACGACGCCCGACGCGTCCCGGATTTTGCGGCCTACCCGGAATTGCGGTGGCTCGACCGGAATCACCACGTGCCGTTTGTCGCGTACGGCGCTGCACTTTGGATTGTCGGCGGCATGCCCGTGTTTGTCTGGGGATTTTTGGTGTCAACCGTCCTGCTGTACCACGGGACGTTTCTGATCAATTCGCTCGCCCACGTGTGGGGCACTCGACGTTTTGCCACGCCGGATGAAAGCCGGAACAACTTCTGGCTGGCGGTGATCACACTCGGCGAAGGCTGGCACAACAATCATCACCACTTCATGTCGAGCGTGCGGCAAGGCGTGCGCTGGTGGGAGGTGGACGTGACTTACTACGTGCTCAGAGCCCTGTCGTGGGTCGGCATCACGCGCAACCTGCGGGACTTCCGCAGCAGCAACAGCGACAGGTCCGCTGCGTGAAACGCATCGCGGTGATCGGCGGAGGCATTGCAGGACTGTCGGCCGCATGGCTGCTCTCCCGGCGGTATGACGTGCACGTGTTCGAGAAGGCGACGCGACTCGGTGGACACACACACACCCATGTGGTCCCGGATGGAGACGCCCCCGGCGGCGTGGTGCATCTCGATACCGGATTCCTCGTCCACAACAACCGGACGTATCCGAACCTGCTTCGACTCTTCGACGAACTGGGCGTCGAACGCCTCGACTCGGACATGTCCTTTGCCGTGTCGAGTCGGAATCCGGACTTCGAGTACAGTAGCCGCGACCTCAATGGGCTCTTCGCCCAACGGTCCAATCTCGTGCGTCCCGGGCACTATCGTTTGCTGGCCGAGATCCTTCGTTTTAATCGTGAGGCCCCTCGGCTGTCGGCCCTCCCAGGTGCCGACGACATCACCCTTGGTGATTTTCTCGACAGTCATAAATTCACCGGAGAATTTCTTGAGCGGTTCCTGTTTCCGATGGCCTCGGCCGTGTGGTCTGCGGCACTCCCCACCCTGCGCGGGTTCCCTGCCACCACACTGATTCGGTTTTTTCACAATCACGGGATGTTGTCCGCCACCGACAATCCCGTCTGGCGCGTGGTGCGAGGCGGCAGCTCCGCGTATATCCCGCGACTCCTCGACGTGCCTCACCTGACGGTGCATACCGGCGCCGCGCCCGCCCAGGTCGTGCGCACACCTGACGGCGTCCGGCTCGGGTTTGCCGACAGAGACAATATCCCGGTCGACGAGGTCGTGTTTGCCTGCCACGGGGACGAGGTGCTGCCGATGTTGCACGACGCGTCCCCACTTGAGCACGAGGTGCTGTCGTCGTTTACCACCAGCCTCAATGACACGTGGTTGCACACCGATGCCTCGTTCCTGCCTCGCCGTGCGCCGGCGCGCGCCTCATGGAATGTGCTCATCGGCGAGCGGGAGGAGGCCTGCCTGACCTATGACCTCAACCGGCTGCAGCGCCTCACGACACGGACGCAGTACAACGTGACGCTGAATCCGCCCCGGGCGATCCCCGAGGACCGCGTACTCGCGCGAATGTCGTACACCCATCCGCTCTTCACCCAGGCCGCGGTGCGGGCGCAGGGCCGATGGGCGGAGATCAGCGGCCGCAATCGGATCCACCTGTGTGGTGCGTATTGGTTCTATGGGTTTCACGAGGACGGCGTCCGGTCCGGCGTGCGTGTGGCGGAATCACTCGGGGTCACGTGGTGACGCCTGAGGCCCCCACCGGGCACGCGCTCTACGTCGGCCGCCTGCGCCACAGGCGTTTCCGCCCGACCGGACACGCGTTCACCTACTCGTTGTTCATGCCGATGCTCGACATTGATCAGCTCGACGAGGCCGCTACCATCTCCCCCTTTTTGTCGCGCAACCGATTCAACTGGGCCACGATTGACGACCGCGACCACGTGGGCAATCCCGTGCGCAGCCTCCGGAGCCGACTCGAGATCGAAGCGCGCCTCACCGGCGCGACATTACCCGATGGCCGTATTTTTCTGCTGACCCATCTGCGGCACCTTGGGTACTGCTTCAACCCGATCTCCTTCTATTTCTGCTACGACCGCGCGGGCGCTCTCGCGACGATCATTGCCGAGGTCAACAGTACCTTCGGCGAACAGACGTTGTACTGGCTGCCGGCCACCCCCGACGCGACTGGCGCGGTGCGCCATCGCACCCCGAAGACGATGCACGTGTCGCCGTTTAATGAGGCCCACCTCGACTACGACTTCACCGTGACGCAGCCGGGGCCGTCCCTGGTGGCCCATATGACGACGATCGATCGCACGGACGGCACAGACACGCCTTTTTTTGACGCCACGTTGACGATGGAACGGCACCCGTGGAGTGGCCCACACCTCCATCGGGTGCTGATCCGGCATCCGTGGATGACCGCCAAGGTCATCGGCGCGATTCACTTTGAAGCGCTGCGTTTGTGGTGGAAGGGCCTGCGATACGTGCCCCATCCACTGACCCCACAGGAGCGCAAATGAGTTGGATGCAACACCAAGCCCGGCAGACGTTTTTTGCCGCGGCCGCCCGAATCCGGCACGGCAGCCTCGACATCGTGTGCCCCGATCGCACCCATCAGTTTGGACAACCCGGCACGGGACCGGCGGCCATGCTGGTGGTGCACGACGAACGGGTGTTTCTGCGCGCACTCACCGGTGGCGACATGGCGCTGGGTGAGGCGTTTGTGGACGGGGATTTTTCATCGCCCGACCTTGTCGCCCTGCTCCGGCTGGCCGTGCGCAACATGGCGGTGTTTCACGCGCTCAACGGGCCGTGGTCGTGGCTGAGTCGACAAGTCGCGTCGATGGCGCATTGGCGCCGACGCAACACCAAAGCGGGCAGCCGGAAAAACATCGCCGCGCACTACGATCTCGGCAACGATTTTTTCTCGCTGTTTCTCGATCGTGAACTCGCCTACTCGTCGGCGTGGTTTGAGTCGCCCAACGACTCTCTCGAACAGGCGCAGATCAACAAGTTCGATCGCATCTGCCGCAAGCTGCAGCTGACCCCGCGAGACCACGTCCTGGAAATCGGCACCGGCTGGGGCGGCTTTGCCGCCTACGCCGCCGCACACTACGGCTGCCGCATCATCACCACCACGATCAGCCGCGAACAATTTGACGGGGCGCAGGAACGAATCGGCCGCCTCGGAGAGGCCGGCGATCGCGTGACGCTGCTGTTTGAAGACTACCGGGACCTGACGGGCCAGTTCGACAAACTCGTCAGCATCGAAATGTTCGAAGCCGTCGGCCTCGAACACTACGACACGTTTTTCGGGACGTGTGATCGGCTGACCAGTCCCACCGGCGCCGCGCTCCTCCAGTTCATCACGATGAACGATCAGGACTTTCACCGCGCGTATCGCGGCACCACCGACTGGATTCAGACCTACATCTTCCCCGGCTCCGAGCTCGGATCGCTCGCGGAGGTCCATCAGTCGCTCGGCCGGGTGACGCAATTTCGTCCGTTCCATCTTGAAGACATGGGCCGGCACTACGCCCGGACCCTGGACGCCTGGCGCGGGCGTTTTCACGACCGGCTCGACGACGTGCGGGCGATGGGGATGGACGACCGGTTCATCCGCATGTGGGACCTGTACCTGGCCTACTGTGAGGCCGGGTTTGCCGAGCGGCACATCAGTGTGGTGCAGTTGATGCTGACGCGGGCGTACCACGACGAGTCGTACAGTGGGGACCCTGGCGGGGTTCGCCATCAAGGAATCTTTACGACTACAAAGGACTTTGTGTAACTTCTCGACCTCGGCTGTAGTACAGTCGGGTGTTGATGCGGAAATGTCCCGCCTGTGGCTCGTCCCGGATTTACCCTTCGCGACTCAAATCAGTCGTGGAGCGTATCCGTCGTGCCTTGAGCGAGAACCAGCCGTACCGCTGCCATGCCTGCAACCATCGCGGGTGGTATCAGATTTATCTGCCGCTGACCGAGGGCCCTGACGCGGCCCCCGAAGATCTTCGGACGGGCTTGTCCTCCAAACCCATCACCCACGACGACCTCGACGATCTCGATCGCAGCTGAGCACGAGTCTTTCACCCTGAGTGTTCACCATGATGGTCATGAGGGACGATGAGTGTGATGGGTTGGCCGCCGCCTTGGGCGTCCACCCCCGACTGTCTCACTGTCGACGGTCTTCTTTGTGCCCCTCATGCCCCTCATGGTTCCTGTTTGATCACCGCCAGCATCGGTGGCGTAAGCAACACGCGCAGCACTCGGCTGTAGCTGCGCACGCCATCGTCGACCCGATTGGTTTTCAGGTAGCTGTCATACACGGTGAACGCGGCTTGACGGACGACGGGTTCCTGGCGCGTCAGGCGTTGGCGCAGGGCGGCGATGTCCTCGATGACGCCAGGCGCGAGGGTCGATTGGATGGCGCGCCACTCTGCGGGCGGCAAGGCACTCGCGGTTTCGAGCACGACGGAAAAGTGCGCGCTGTAGGCGAGGGCCGCATCCCCCGTCACACACGCGAGCCAGGCGATCGCGCTGGCGTCGGCTTCATCCGCAAACCCGGCGAGGTGGGCCCACTCATGGGCCAGCACCATCGGCCGTTCAAAGGGCAACAGGTCGGGGTGGACGATCGACTCAAGCGCCACCGGGTTGACCATGCCCGTGACGCCGGCGGCGGTGAAGAACGGCGTCAACACGTGTGACACCTTCGGGCGCCCCGCCACGCGCATCGCCGGCAGTCCCAGACGCTGCAGCCCGGCCTGAAACGTCGGCTCCAATCGGGCCGCGATGTCGGGGTAGTCCGCGCTCTGACGCATCGCGGCATTACGCAACGGTCCGGCCGATGCGGCGGCGTGCCGGGCAAGCGTCACCAGACCGTCGACCGTCGGCGGCTGCGTTGCACCACTGCGCAGCGTCTCCTCGAGGGGCATGCGCCGATAGTTCAGCCCCCACAGCAGGAGGAATGCCAGGGCCAGCAGTGACGCCAGCCGCACGACGCGCCGAGTCGCTTCCCACACCGCACTGCCCAGGCCACGCTCACGCCACGCCCGTGCGAGTCGCCACACCACCAGCCCCAGGAACACCGCGATGACAGGCAGGGCGACATCCATGATCGCCAGGGCCGTCAGGTTGCTGAAGGACGTCACGACCTGCTGGATGCGTGGATACACCAGACGCGTGTATCCAAATTCGATCATCCACGTGGGCCAGGGCACGGCGAACAGGGCCACCACCACCAGCGGCAGGAGCCACCATCCTCGGACGCGGACACGACTCATGGCGTCGGGCGTTGCTCGTCCGGCTCGTGGTCGGTGATAAGCCTCACCGATCGCTGATACGTGAAGTACGACGACGCCCACTGGATGAGTACCGAGAGGCGGTTCCGGAAACCGATCAGCTGCACCACGTGGATGAAGAGCCACGCGAGCCAGGCCGGGTACCCCTTGAGGCGCATCCAGCCGAAGTCGCCGATGGCCGAGTTTCGGCCAATCGTCGCCATGTTGCCGTAGAAGCGGTACACAAACGGCATACGCGGGGTGCCGGCGATCGTCGCCTGGATATTGCGCGCGGCGTGTACGCCCTGCTGCATCGCCACCTGCGCGACGCCCGGCAGGGTCGCGCCATCGGCCGTGGTGAATGCGGCGAGATCGCCAATCACGTACACGGAGTCGCACCCGGGAATGGTGAGGTCGGCGTCCACACGCACACGGCCTGCGCGGTCCACGTGTTCCGATGCGAGCCCCAATGACGCGCCGAGCGGAGAGGCCGCCACACCGGCTGCCCAGAGGATCGTGCCGGCCTGGATCGCATCACCGCCCACGTGCACCACCCCAGCCTCGATCTTCGTCACGGCGCTGCCGGTCCACACGGCGACCCCCTTCTTCTCGAGCGCGCGCCTGGCAAACGCGGGCAACGGTTCCGGATAGGTCTGCAGTACCGCCGCCCCGCCTTCGATCAGGAAGATGCGCGCGGTCTCCGGATCGATGGTGCGGAAGTCGTTCACGAGCGCGTGGCGGGAGATCTCGGCCAATGCGCCCGCCAGTTCCACACCGGTCGGCCCGCCGCCCACCACCACAAAGGTCAGCAGCCGGCGCTGCTCTACCGGGTTCCGTTCGATCTCCGCCAGCTCGAACGCCCTGAGAACTTTCACGCGAATATCCAGCGCATCCTCCAACGTCTTGAGGCCAGGCGCGTGTGGCCGCCAGTCGTCATGGCCGAAGTAGGAGTGCGTGGCGCCGGCCGCCACGATCAGGTGGTCGTACGGCACCTCTCCGGGGTCGCCCTTCAAGTGCACGACACGTTTCGCGGTATCGATGTGACTGACATCACTGAGCCAGACCCGGACGTTCGACTGGTGCCGCAGAATCCAGCGGATGGGTGACGCGATGTCACTGGGCGACAACGCCGCGGCCGCCACCTGATACAGCAGCGGCTGAAAGACGTGGTGATTTTTGCGATCGAGGACCGTAACGTCCACCTCAGCCCGCCGAAACGCCTTGGCCGCGTTTAATCCTCCGAAACCACCCCCGATGATGACGACCCGCGGACGCGCCATCGTCTCTACAGCACCCGGCTCGCGCCGATGCCCAGCACCATGTAGGTGATCGCGCTGACGATCCAGGCCAGCAGGCACACCATAACCGCGCGGAACGTATCGTCGTAGTCGAGCGACTGGCGCACGGCGACAAACGTGGCGGCAATGATCCAGACCGCCACCACAAACGGCACAAACAGCCCCACCAACGGAATCACGGCGAGCAACCCGAACAGGCCGGGCGCCTGCGCAAACCCCACCGTCCGCAGCAGCTGTCCAAGGTCCGCCTCGGTCTTTTTGCCCGGCAACACACGTGTCCCGATTTGCCACAGGAACAGTGCGCCAATGACCCACGCCAGCAAGGCCTGCATCGCGCCGCGGACAATCCACCCGGCGTCCCACATGCCGAAATACCACGACACGCTGGTGGTCAGGCTCACCAGCGTCACCACCACGGCCGCCTGCACCGTGGCGCCGGCATTGTGTTCAACCTCTTCGTACGTGGCGGCGTCAAGCCGGATCGCACCAAGGACGCGCTGCTGGAAGCTGGCCATGCCGTCATCGTACACTCTCTGGATGGCCAAGACGGACGCTGCCCGACCAAAGGACGACATCACGCCCCCGGACTCCTGGGGACGCACCACGGTTCATACGGCCTGCCCGCTCGACTGCCCCGATTCCT
>CAYZLT010000167.1:0-7907 GCA_964479175.1 uncultured Solibacteraceae bacterium
TTGTAGAACTCTTCGAACTCGGTCGCGACCCCAAGGTGTCGGCGGGGATCGCGACCGAGTTCGAAGAGTTCTACAAGGGCAGCGACCGCAAGGCGTCCACGACGCTGGTGTTCGTCAAGATGCTCACCAAACTCCTGAAGGACAAGGAAATCGGCAAGTTCGTTGTGCCGATTGTGCCGGATGAAGCGCGCACCTTCGGCATGGAATCGCTTTTCAAACAGGTCGGCATCTACTCGAGCATCGGCCAGCTCTACGAGCCGGTCGACATCGCGCAGTTGCTGCACTACAAGGAAGCGAAGGACGGTCAGATCCTCGAAGAGGGCATCACCGAGGCCGGATCGATCGCCTCGTGGATCGCGGCCGGCACGGCGTATGCCGCACACGGGGTCTACATGATTCCGTTCTTCATCTTCTATTCGATGTTTGGCTTCCAGCGCATCGGCGACTTCATCTGGGCCGCCGCCGACGCCCGCTGCCGGGGCTTCCTGCTGGGAGGCACCGCCGGTCGCACGACGCTCGCGGGTGAAGGCCTGCAGCACCAGGACGGCCAGAGCCACGTGCTCGCATTGTCGGTGCCGACATGCAAATCGTACGACCCGGCCTACGCGTATGAACTGGCCACGATCGTCGAGGACGGCATCAAGCGGATGTACGTCACGGGCGAAGACTGCTTCTACTACATCACCGTGATGAACGAGCAGTATGCGATGCCGGAGATGCCCGCCGACTCGAAGGCCGGGATCATCAAGGGGCTGTATCGCTTCAACACCGCGAAGGACGCCAAGAAGGCCAAACATCGCGCACAACTGCTGGGCAGCGGCACGATTCTCAACGAGGTCCTCAAGGCGCAGGGCATGCTCGCTGACTACGGTGTGGCGGCCGACGTGTGGAGCGCGACCAGCTACAACGAGCTCTATCGTGACGGTCACGCGGCCGATCGGTGGAACCGCCTGCATCCGACTGAAAAACAGCGCGTGCCGTATGTGACCGAGTGCCTCGCGAAGACCGAGGGTGTCGTCGTCGCCGCGAGTGACTACCTGAAGAGCCAGCCCGACATGATTTCGCGCTGGGTGGGGCGTCCGATGGTCACACTCGGCACCGATGGCTTCGGTCGCTCGGAAGACCGACAGTCGCTGCGCGACTTCTTCGAAGTCGACGCGCGCTACATCGTCATTGCGACCCTCTCGGCACTGCTGCAGAAGGGCGAGATTGAGGCCAAGGTGGTGGCCAAGGCCATCGCGGACCTGGGCATCAACCCCGACAAGCTCAACCCGGCGATTTCGTAAGCAAAGGATCTGTTGATGGCATCTGAATTCAAAGTTCCAGAGCTGGGCGAAAACGTCGAAAAGGGCGATGTCGTCCGTATCATGGTCAAGGCCGGTGATGTGATCACCGTCGACCAGCCGATCTTCGAGCTGGAAACCGACAAGGCCACGATCGAAGTTCCATCCACGGTGGCCGGCACCGTCGTCGAGATGAAAATCACACAGGGCGACAAGGTCAAACCTGGCCAGGTCGTGCTGACGGTGGACGGGGGAACGACGCCGGCGAAGGACGAGCCGGCGAAGGACGAGCCGACGAAGGACGAACCGGCGAAGGACGAACCGACGTCCCAAGGTTCCGAGGTTGCCGCGGTCCAGGAGTCCAAAGGTCCGGAGGTCCAGGAGTCCAAGGTCGTGAACATTGCGTCGGCGCGGCCCATCGACTCGCGTCCTGCTGACGCGCTCGCTCAGGGCAAGCCCTTGGTCTCGGGGCCGGCCGTTCCGGCGGCACCCTCGGTGCGTCGCTTTGCTCGTGAGCTCGGTGTCGACATCGGCCAGGTTTCTGGCAGCGGCCCCGGTGGTCGCATCGGTCAGGAAGACGTCAAGGCGTTCGTCAAGTCGACGATGACCTCAGGAGGTCCGGCGGCAGGTGGACGCGTGAGTTATGCGCCGCTTCCCGACTTTTCGAAGTGGGGAAGTGTCGAGAGCAAACCGATGTCGAACATCCGTCGAAAAACGGCGGAGCATCTCAGCAGCGCCTGGATGGCCCCGCACGTCACCCAGAACGACAAGGCCGATCTGTCGGGCTTTGAAGCGTTCCGTGATGCGTATGGCGCGCGCGTGGAGAAGGCTGGCGGCAAGCTGACCATCACCGCGGTGATCATCAAGATCCTCGCGGCGGCCATGGACAAATATCCGCAGTTCGCCTCGTCGGCAGACATGGCGAACAACGCGATCGTGTTCAAGTCCTATCGCCACATTGGTGTGGCCGTGGATACGCCCAACGGTCTGCTCGTGCCGGTGATCCGGGATGTGAACACGAAGACCATCACCCAGATTGCGATCGACCTGGCCTCGCTGTCGCAGAAGGCGCGTGACAAAAAGCTCAGCCTCGACGAAATGTCGGGCGGTGTGATGTCGGTGACCAACCTCGGCGGCATCGGCGGCACATCGTTCACGCCGATCGTCAACACGCCTGAGGTCGCGATTCTCGGGATGTCACGCGGCGGCATCGAACCGGTGTGGGACGGCTCGCAGTTTGTGCCCAAGCCCATGTTGCCGCTGTCGTTGTCGTACGACCACCGCGTCATCGATGGCGCCGACGCCGCACGCTTCCTCCGCTTCATCGCTGAAGCGCTGGAGCAGCCGCTGACGATGGTGCTGTAAGGGCTTTTTTCACAGAGAGGCACTGGGCACGGAGCATCAGCTTTTTCTTTGAAGAAAATATTCCTCCGTGTCTTCGCGCCTCCCTGTTCACCGTTTATTTGATGGGAACTGATATGTCGTCTTCAACACAGTTGGTAGTCATCGGTGGCGGACCTGGCGGGTATGCGGCCGCGTTTTACGGGGCGGACCTTGGCATGCAGGTCACGCTTGTGGACATGGAACCGAACCCCGGCGGTGTGTGCCTGTATCGCGGATGTATTCCGTCGAAGGCGCTGCTGCACGTGGCCAAAGTCGCGAGCGAAGCCAAACACGCGTCACACTGGGGCCTGACCTACGCTGAACCGACGATTGACCTCGACAAATTGCGGTCGTTCAAAGACGGTGTGGTCACCAAGCTGACCGGTGGGCTGGGACAGCTCTCCAAGCAGCGCAAGATCACGTTCATTCAAGGCAAGGCGTCGTTTGTGGATGCGAAGAACCTGTCGATCGAACTGGCGGCCGGCGGCACCCAGGCGCTCGCATTCGAAAGCGCGATTATCGCCACCGGGTCGTATCCAACGCGTATCCCTGGTCTCGACATCACGAGTGACCGTCTGATGGATTCCACCGGCGCGCTCGACCTGCCGGACATTCCAAAGACGTTGCTCGTCGTCGGTGGCGGCTACATCGGCCTGGAACTCGGCTCGGTGTACGCGGCGCTTGGCACCAAGGTCACCGTCGTTGAAATGACCGACGGCCTGCTGCCAGGCGCGGATCGCGATCTGGTCACCTTCCTCGCGCGTCGCCTTGAGACGACGATGGACAAGATTCTGCTCAAGACCAAGGTCACGGGGATGAAGGAAGCCAAGAACGGCATCACGGTCTCAATGGAAAGTGCCGACCCTGCGGCAGGCTCAGGGCAAGCGGCCGCCACTGAAAACACCTATGACCGCGTCCTGGTCTCCATCGGCCGTCGTCCGAACTCCGCAATCCCTGGTCTCGACAAGGCCGGCGTGACGGTCAGCGACAAGGGCTTCATCACGGTGGATTCCGCGATGCGCACCAACATCGCGGGCATCTCGGCGGTTGGTGACGTGGTGGGTGAGCCGATGCTCGCGCACAAGGCGTCACATGAAGCCAAGGTGGCCGTCGAAGCCATCCTCGGGCACAAGGTGGCGTTTGAGCCGCAAGCGATTCCCGCCGTGGTGTTCACGGACCCCGAGGTCGCGTGGTGTGGTCTGACGGAAAGTGACGCCAAGAAACAGGGGCGCAAGGTTGAAATTGCGAAGTTCCCGTGGGCGGCGCTCGGCCGTGCGCTTGCGATCGACCGTCCGGATGGCATGACCAAGCTGGTGATTGATCCCGAGACCGAACGCATCCTCGGCGTGGGCATCGTGGGCGCCGGCGCCGGTGAGCTCATCGCGGAAGGTGTGCTCGCGGTCGAGATGGCCGCCCTGGCGTCGGACCTCAAGCTCTCGATTCACCCGCATCCGACGATGTCGGAGACGTTGATGGAGGCGGCTGAGGTATTCTTTGGCCACTCGACACACGTGTATCGTCCCAAGAAAAAGTAGGAGCGAGTCATGGCGCAGGCGCAGGTCACAAAAGTCGGTCGCAACGATCTCTGTTCGTGCGGGAGCGGCAAAAAGTACAAGAAGTGCTGCGAGGCCAAGGAAGGCCGGAGCCTCGGCTCCACGCTGATGCTGGTGCTCATCAGTCTGATCCTCGGCGCGGGCCTGATTGCCGCCGTCAGCAACTTCACGACCGAAACCACCCACGTCGCCAAGACCAGCGGCGTCTGGGACCCCGTCCACGGGCATTACCACTGACGTGGGAATGAGCCAATTGGGCCAATGAGGCAATGAGGCAATGCATTGGCCGGCACTGGCGTTGCGCCCTTGAGAGCTTCATTCTTCCGGGCGAAGTTGTAAAACATGAAGTGCAGCGCCAGCGCGTGGCAGTGGTTCTCAAGCTTCTTGCTGTGGGCGTTGGTCAGACGGGCGAACCGCTTGTTCTGCATCCGCAACGTCAGGTTGTTCCGTTCAATGTAGGACGTGGAGATGTGCCCCGCGTCCGGGCTTCCCGTAATCGTGTGCTGTTCGCACGCTATGCACACGGGGGGAGCGTAGCGGTTCTCCGTGCCGGGGTCGTTCGAGTAGATCTTCTTGATCATCCCGTAGTCGATGTCGCCAGCGAAGGCGTCGTCTACCGCTTCCAGATAGGCCTTGAAGCCGTCCGTCGTCAACTGGACGCGGTTCTTAAGGCGTAGCGCCACGTCGCGCATGAAGTAGGTGGCGGACTGCGCGTCACGCTTGCCGACGAAGTAGGACAGGACGAGCTTGGAATCCGCGTCGATGGCCGTGAACGTCCACACGTCGCCGAACCCGAACTCGCCGCGCTTCTCGGCCGGGACGTGCGGGCATACACGAACGACCATATTTCGTCGCACTGGACGCGCTGCGTCGTCAGGTCGGTCAAGTGGGCGTCCTGGTAGGCATCGCAGGCCTTGCCGATGTCGGCCAGCAGCTTGAGGACGGTGGGCTTGCTCACGCCGGTCATGCGGCACACGGCGTTGATGGCCATGCCCTCTACCAGCGCCCCAACTACCGCAACCCGCTTGGCCGTCGTCAGCTTGTTCATGTTCATAATTATGCTTGAGCGGTCAGGTATTGTCAATAGTCTAAATTCACGCTATCCCGGAATCCGTGATTGACAGTATCCACTCGTTCTGATAGTCTTTTCTTGGCTGAGATGAAGGTCAAATTCGCATCGGGTTCGTTAGAGCGTCTGGAGACCGACCCGAAGTTTTTGGATGGTCACTCAGCAGCTATCGTCAAGCTGTACCGAATGCGAATGAACCTGATTCGCCAAGCGTTAGATGAGCGAGATCTATACGCCATGCGCTCACATCGTTTCGAGAAGCTGAAAGGCGCAAGAAGCCATCAGCGTTCAATCCGATTGAACGACCAGTGGCGATTGATTCTGCAATTCGAAGGAGAAGGAGCGGCGAAGACCGTTGTCATTGTTTCTATTGAGGATTACCACTAGCTATGACCCCACAAAATCCTGAAGCCTTTTCGCCCGGTGAATACATCTCCGAGGAGTTGGAAGCCAGAGGTTGGAGTCAGCTTGACCTTGCCGAGATCTTGGGCCGCCCGCCTCAGGCGGTAAACGAGATTATCAAGTCGAAGCGAGCGATTTCGCCAGAGACCGCCAGAGGGTTGGCAGATGCGTTCGGCACAAGCGCTCAGATGTGGATGAACCTGCAGAGCGCTTACGACCTCGCCAAGATGCAGCACAGCGAGTCCAATGTTGTTTCGCGCAAGGCGAAGCTCTATGAGTTCGCGCCGGTTGGCGAGATGCAGAAGCGCGGTTGGATTGAGAAGTCGTCTAATTTCGACATCGTAGAAGCTCAGGTCTTGAGCTTCTTTGACATCCGGTCAATTGCGGATGCTGTTGAACTGCCAGCGGCGGCGAGAAAGTCATCACAATGCGCCGTTTGGACGCCTCCTCAAAGGGCATGGTTGGCCAGGGCGAGGCAGCTAGCCAAGACGCTTCAGGTGACGAGGCGATTTACAGCGAAGGCCCTTCGAACGGCGATGAACGCATTGGCGCTTCTTAAGTCAGACCCTGAGGAGATCAGAAAGGTTCCAAGAGTTTTGTCCGAAGCGGGGATTCGCTTTTTGATAGTGGCTCCGCTGCCTCAGAGCAAGATTGATGGTGCCTGTTTTTGGCTTTCGGATGATGAGCCGGTGGTTGCCCTGTCGTTCAGGTACGACCGCATCGATTGGTTCTGGCATACGTTGATGCATGAACTTGGCCACGTTGCCAACGGTGACGGCAAGGCCGTGGCTACTCTTGATGTTTGCTTAGTGGGTAATGACGCGCTGGCTTCGGAGGGTAAGTCTGAGGTTGAGAAAAGGGCGGACGCATTCGCTGTGGAGTTCCTGGTTAATCAGGAAGAGCTCACGGACTTTATTCAACGGGCTTCGGTCTTTTCTACGAACAAACTCGTGGGGTTTGCCTTACGAGTGGGAGTACACCCAGGCATCGTTGTTGGACAGCTGCAGTTTCGAAAACTTATCCCGTACACGAACTTTCGCCCGCTACTTAAAACGGTTCGAAGTTTTATTCTTGGAAATGCACTTGCTGACGGGTGGTCAGCCGCCGCAACGGCGTAAAAGGCAATCAGGAGGTCTTATCGTGGCTGGTTATAACGAACAGATGCAGGCTCTGAGCAGGGATTATCAGGCCGCCACAGGAAAAACGTTACATTCAAACTCTCGGAGGTTTTTGCTTGGGCGATTCAGAACGACCTCTGGAAGCCCACCGCCGATGCTATGCGTCGGCAGTTCTGCGATGACATGGGCAAGGCCTCGCGCGAGGAGTATATCCGCGATTCCCAGGGCAGGAGGGTTAGGGCGAAGCACGTCGTCCGTGGCGAGGGCGAAACCGGGTTCCTGTGGGCTGACATTCATACGGCCCCCAGAGAGCATATGGCTGTCGCCTTCGACCAGCGCCGCGATCAGATCGTCGCCGACTGTGCCCAGTTAAAGTGCGACGTTGACAGCTACAACCAGAATCAGAATGGCGGAGATCCCATTCAGCTTCGCTTGGAGTTCTCCAAGGATGTCCTGGAATACGAACTCGCCAGACAGGACAAGAAGGGCTAGCGCAGCGTCCGCCCGTGCGCTTGAAGCACCCGAGGCTCGGCCTTCGTTGGCCGCTCGGGTCCAAGGCGCCTGGTTTCTTCGCGTCGAGCCACTTCGTCTAGGGCAACCTTGGCTAAACAGATCAGGCGATCAGTCGGCAACGGCGTGATGAACGATTCGAGCGAGTTCAGGCGGGTGACGTATTTCCGCTTGGGCATTACTTTTCGCCCTTCTTGGCCGCGACGGCCTTCCATCGGGTAGTCGCTGCCTTCTTGGCGATGGCCTTGCGCTTGGCAGGGCTCAAGGCCTCCGCTCGGGCCTTCCCGCCCTTGAGGCCTCCACGCCTCCCCAGGGCCACGGCAAACGGGTTTTTCCCGTCGTCAGTTTTAGGTGTACTTCCCGTCGCGATATCCGCGATCATCTTGGCTAACTGGTTTGGATCAGTCGGGCGTTTGGCCATGCCAGGATCGTCGCATACTTGAGCGGTTATGCAGCCCTGAATATCTATGCAGAGGGCGGTTCAAACTTTACCAGTGCCCATTGGCCCATTGGCCCATTGGCCCATTGGCCCATTTGCGCGCGCCACGCCATCGTGATCACCTGTTCCACGGCATCGTGATCACTCATT
>CAYZLT010000168.1:0-7781 GCA_964479175.1 uncultured Solibacteraceae bacterium
CTTCCGGGCTCGACCGTGTGGATCCCGCGACGCTGGCCCGAATCGACAACGGCGTCACGACTCAGCCTCCTCACGCAAGCAGTATCCAATGCCGCGAATGGTGTGAATCAAGGGAAGCCTCCCGCCCGCGTCCAGTTTCTGCCGCAGCGATTTCACGAATGCATCCAACCGGTTGTTGCTGACGTCATCCTCAGGTCCCCACAGCAGGTCCATCAGCCGGTCGCGTGTCACCACACGTCCGGTCTGCCGCATGAGGCCCTCGAGCAGACTGAATTCGGTGCGTGTCAGATGCACCGGGGTGCCGTGTCGGCTGACACTGTGCGTCGCTGGGTCGAGGCTGAGGTCGGCGGCTGTCAGGGTTGTCTTCGGGGAGGCGGGGCGTCGTCGTCCGAGTGCGCGCAGGCGCGCCAGCAACACCTTGAACGCGAACGGTTTGGTCAAATAGTCGTCGGCACCAGCGTCCAGGCCAAGGACGATGTCGGTAGAGGCGTCCAGGGCGGTGAGCAGCAGCACCGGTGTGCGATCGCCGGCTGAGCGGAGTGTGCGCACCAGATCGATTCCGCTCGCACCTGGTAGAAGAACGTCAAACACCATCACGTCGTACGTGGTCCCGCGCGTCAGGGTCAGCGCCGCGGTCCCGTCAGGGGCGGCATCCACGTGGTGGCCCTCCTCCGCCAGTCCGCGCTGCACGAGGTGACGCATCCGGGCGTCATCTTCGACCAGCAGAATCTGCATCGCACGTCATCCTACTCCCGGCTGGCGAACTTTCAGGAGATCTTCAGGTTCGTGTGATCCAATGCATGCAAGGAGTTTTTATGTCCATGTCACAACTCAGTCACATCGTCCGTCGCGTCGCCGTTGTCCTCTGTGTGTTCAGCCCCGCCATCGCATCCGCTCAGTCGGCCGCAGTCGCGTACCCTGCTCCGGCACCGAAGGCGCAAACCGCACCTGCGAAGGTTGCACTACCCGCCGCCATCGACGCCGCGTTCAAGAAGGCGTATCCCAAAGCCACGATCAAGAACGTGTCCAAGGAAATGGAAGACGGCAAGGAAGTGTACGAAGTCGAGAGCATCGATAACGGCATGGCTCGCGACATCGTGTATCTCCCCGGCGGCACGGTTGTGTCGTATGAGGAAGCCATCAGCATCGCCTCGCTTCCCGCCGCAGTGACGGCGGCCGTCAAGACCCGCTACCCGAAAGCCACGATCTCAATCGCCGAGAAGTTGTTCGAGAAGGGCGTCATGAACTACGAACTCATCCTGAAGGGTGCGGACGTGACCGAAGTGACGCTCGCCCCGAACGGCACGTGGATTTCGCCTCCGATCAAGAAGTAGTGCCAGCGCGTCGTTTTATGAACTACCTGGCCCGACGAGTCTCTGTTTGCGCGGCGCTGCTGGTCACCGGGTTGGCCGGCAGCGCCGTGGCGTCGGCCCAGACAAGCGCACTGACACTCGAGGCGGCGGTCGCTCGGGCGTTGGTGACGAATCCGACCATTGCCGCCGCACGTTTGCAGCGACCCGTAGACGCCGCCGCGCTGGATGTCGCAGCCGAGCGGCCGAATCCGGATCTGGCGTTCGAGTGGTCGAAAGAAACGCCCCGGCAGTCGATCGGGGCAACCGTTCCGATCGAACTCGGAGGAAAACGTCAGCGCCGGATGGAGGTGGCCACGGCCGGGATCGCCATCGGGGAAGCCGATGTCGCCCGCCTGATCAACGACATTCGCAACGACGTGCGCCGGGCGTACTTCACCACCGTGGCCGCCAATCGTCGGGTGCAGATTGCCGACGACGTTTGTGTGTTGGCGCAGCGGGCGCGCGACGCCGCAGCTGCGCGCGTGCTGGCCGGCGATGTCCCTGAATCGGATCTGACGCAGGCAGAGCTGGCCCTGGCCAGCGCTGAGAGCAATGGCGTGGGCGCTCGGGGGGAGGCGGCCGCTGCCTGGGAAGAATTGTTGGCACTGATGGGCGGCCCTGTAGACGCTCCGGCGGTGCTGGCCGACTCGCTCACATCGGGCGCGGTGCCATCGGTTGTCGAAGCCACACGACTGGCGGACGAAGCGAACACCGAGGTGCGCACGATTGACGCCCGCCTCGTCGAGCAGGCGGCGCTCATCAACCTGGCCAACGCGCTTCGAGTGCCCGACATTACGCCCGGGGCGACGTTCACCTATGGTGCCCAGCCCGAGTTTCGCGTGGGCTGGCGCATGAGTGTTGGCGTCACACTTCCAGTCTTCACAAGACACCACGCCGCCGTCACGCTGGAGCAGGCGACCATGGCCCGCCTCCGGGCCGAACACGATGCCGCGGTGGCCAGGATCAGCGGGACGGTGCGGGCCGCGGTCGCCCGAGCTGCCAGCGCACGGGAGCAGGCGACGCGGTATGAGACGACCATCATGCCGCTTGCGCTCGATACCGAACGACAGGCCCAGGCGGCGTACGACGGCGGGCAAATCGGTTTGCCCGCACTCATCCAGGCACTACAGATTGCTCGTGAGTCCAGGGAACGTGGCCTCCAGGTTGGCCTGGAGTTGCAACTCGCACTCGCTGACCTCGAACGCGCGGTCGGTGCCCCCATCAGATAGGTAAAGTTATGTTCCCCCTTGCTCGAGTTCGTCCGCGCGCCTCAGACCTCGCGGTCTGCCTGCTGCTGGCGGCGTCTGCCGCCTGTGAGCAGGCGGCGCTTGAAAACGTGATCACCACCGCCGCCGTTCCGGTCGTCGTCGAACCAGCCAGGGTGGAGCGCCTCCAGGGCATCATCGCAGTGACCGGTGTGATCGCACCCGCTCCAGGTGCTGAATCGGTGGTTGTGGCGCCTGCCCCTGGGCGGATCGCGGAGTTGCCGAGGTCCGAAGGGGACCCCGTCAGACCTGGCGACGTCCTGGTGCGTTTCGACATTCCGTCTCTTCGGGCTGATGTGGCGGCGGGTCGCGCGGCAATGGCTCAGGCCTCGGCGCGTGGAGAGGCGGCGGCGGCAACCCTGGTGCGACTCTCGTCTCTGCTCACCCAGGGCGTGGCGGCCGTTCGAGAGGTGGAAGACGCTCGTCGTCAGGTGGCTGAGGCCGAGGCCGACCTGGCGCAGGCCCAGCAGGCAGTCGAAGCTGCGGTCGCGCTGTCGGATCGGATGGTGGTCCGGGCCACGTTCTCCGGTGTGGTCACGAAACGTTTTCACAACGTCGGGGATTTTGTGGACGCGTCGGCTGGAGATCCCGTCCTGCGGGTTGTTGATCCCACGCGTGTGCAGGTCATCGCCTCGGTCCCTGCCTCGGAATTGTCGCGGGTCATCGTCGGTCACGCGGCCAACATCCGACAGGCCGGGTCGGATCGCGTCGAGACGGCATCCGTGCTGTTCAAATCGCCGCAGATCGATCCGGCCAGTGGCACGGTTGAGGTACGGCTGGGCCTGTCGCCGCGGTCGTCTCTGGCGGCCGGGCTGACAGTCCTGGTCGAGATCGTCAGCGAAGATCGACCTCAGGCCCTCGTCGTACCTGTGGCGGCGCTGGTGACTGATGAGGCCGGCACGTATGTGATGGTGGTCGGCGCCGACGACGTTGCGCACAAACATCCGGTGGTGGTGGGACTGACCACGCTGGTCACGGCCGAGATCCTGAGCGGACTCCAGGTGGGACACCGGGTGATCGTGCGCGGTCAGGACGGTCTGCCCGACGGGGCGACAGTGACGGTCGCGACGATATGAATCCCGCCCGGTTCGCCGCCCGTCAACTCCGCGCCATCATCCTGCTGACTCTCCTGATCGCTGTCGCGGGATCGATCTCGTTCCTGCAACTGCCGAGCAGCATCTATCCGCCGCTCGACTTTCCCCGGATTGTCGTCATAGCACGGTCCGGCAGTACCCCGGCTCGGTCGATGATGCTCACGGTGGCGCGCCCGCTCGAGCAGGCGATCATGGAAGTGCCGGGCGTCCGCCGTGTCCGGTCAAAGACCTTTCGTGGTGCGACCGAAATCGCCGCCCAGTTCCTGCCCGGCACCAACATCGTGGTTGCACTGCAGACGGTGCAAAACCGGATCGGTGAAGTGCGAGGACAACTACCGGCCGACACAAACCTGGTGGTCGACCGACAGACGCCAGCCGTGTTTCCGATCTATTCCCTCAACCTGACTGGACCGCTCTCGTCGGCCGAGCTCTATAACTACGGGTACTACGTGATCCGGCCCGCGTTCTCACGGGTCACCGGTGTGGGACACGTCGGTGTTCTCGCCAGTGACGAACGTGAGATCGAGGTTGTGCTGGACCCGACCAAATTACTGGCCGCTCGCCTGACCGTGGACGATGTGGCCACCGCGATGCGGGAGGCCAACGTACTTCGGCCCGTGGGGCGGTATCCAGAAAACGGCTTGCAACGCCTGGTACTGGCCTCCGGCTTGTGGACGTCGCTCGACGACATTGCTGCCACGCCGATCCTCGCCAAAGGTGGCGCAACGCTGAGATTGAGCAACCTCGGAACAGTGCGCAACGGGACGCCCGATCGCACGTCACTGGTCGTCGGCGCCGGCGGCGACGTGGCCGCCATCTCGGTATCGCAGCAGGTCGGCGCCAATATCCTTGGCGTGCGTGAGGGGTTGGAGGCGGCGCTTGTCGAACTATCAACCGCCTTGCCGGCGGGGCTGTCGCTGGTGAAGACCTATGATCTGGCAGAATTTGTCCAGGCTTCGATCGCCAACGTCAGAGACGCGATTCTGATCGGCGCGGTCCTGGCCGTTCTTGTGCTGCTGTTATTCCTGCGCAACTGGCGTCTCACGCTGATTGCCGCCTCAACGCTCCCGCTGACCGTCGTTGCGACCTTCTTCTTCATGAGGATCTTCGGCGGCTCGATCAATCTCATGTCGATGGGTGGTCTGGCGATAGCTATTGGCCTCGTCATCGACGACGCCGTCGTCGTGGTGGAGAACATCCACCGGAGACTCGGTGAAGGAGGCGGGCCCGGCACGATCGAAACGGCGACCGGTGAACTGGTGGCGCCAGTGGTGGGGTCAACGCTGACCACCGTGGTGGTGTTTGCGCCACTCGGACTTCTCTCCGGAGTCGTGGGCGACTTCTTCAGAGCGCTGTCGATCACATTGTCGGTGGCCGTACTCGTGTCGCTGCTGTTGGCGCTGTATGTCATTCCCCTGCTGGCACAGGCGGCGTTCCGGTCCGGGACTGGATCGGCCACGCCGGCCGCACAGGACGAAGACGACAGTGTCCTCAGTCGCTGGCACATGACCGCGCTGACCGGGCTGTTGAAGCGGCCGGCGCTGGCGGTCGCACTCGTGCTCGTGCTGGTTGGCGCGTCGGTGGCCGCGTATCTGCCGGTGGGATCAGGCTTCCTGCCGGCGGCCGACGAAGGCGGTTTTGTCATCGACTATCTCGCGCCAGCGGGAATGTCGTTGGAGGATACCGACGTCCGTCTGAAGAAGGTGGAGGCCATCCTCGACGACACGGCCGGAGTTGCCACCTACGTTCGCCGAACGGGGTCGGAGTTGGGCATGTTCGCCACGCAGATGAACAGCGGCGACGTGCTGGTGCGTCTTGCGCCGCGAAACCAGCGGGATCGATCGGCCGAAGAAATTATTACGGCGCTTCGTGACCAACTGCCCGAAGCGGTCCCGGATACTGACATCGAGTTTGTCCAGCTCCTGCAAGACATGCTCGGCGACCTGGAGGGCAACCCGACGCCGATCGAGGTGAAGATCTTCGGTGACGATCAGGAACAACTCAGCGCGCTGTCTGCGGAGGTCGAGGCACGGCTCGGCGAAGTGCAGGGCGTTGTAGATGTCGTTGGCCTCGAAGGCGGAGGTCCTGAATCCTCCTGGACGGTTGACCCGCTGGCCGCCGCACGCATTGGCCTGACCGTTGACGCAGTAGCCACCCAGCTGTCTGACGCCTGGCTGGGTACGGTGCCCACTGCGTTGCGGTTACACGACCGCACGATCCCCATCCGTGTGCGGTTTCCAGACTCACAGCGATTCGACCCGGCACGACTCGCGGTCACGACCGTCCGTGGCGCTGATGGTCAACTGACACCCGCCTCGGCTCTGGTCACCACGAAGAACTACCTGGGCGACCCTGAGTTGATGCGGGAGAACCTGCGCCAGATGGTCGTGGTCAGCGCGCGCCTGGACGGACGCGACCTGGGCAGCGCCATCACCGAAATCAGGACGATGATGGCCGGGATGCGGCTGCCGGTGGGCTACACGTGGGAGGTGGGTGGCCAGTATGAGTCGCAGCGCACCGCCTTTCGTGAACTGCTGCTGGTCGCCGGTATCGCGACCGTATTGGTATTCCTAGTGTTGGTCGTTCAGTTCAGGACGTTTTCTGTGTCCTTGATCATGCTGGCAGCAGCGCCCCTTTCGCTGGGTGGTGCGTTTGCGCTGCTGTGGTTGACGGGGACCGACCTGAACATTTCGTCGGCCATGGGGCTGATCCTGTTAGTCGGTCTCGTAGTCAAGAACGGGATTGTGCTGCTGGACTTCGCCGAGAAGCGGCGCGCCGAAGGCATGCCGATCTACGAAGCCACGGTCGCCGCGGCGCGTGTCCGGCTCCGGCCGATCCTGATGACCACGTTGTGTACGCTGTTCGGCTTGCTCCCATTGGCGCTCGGCCTTGGGCCCGGAGCTGAACTCCAGCGGCCCCTGGCGCTGGCGGTAATCGGCGGCCTGAGCCTGTCCACTCTCGTCACGTTGTATCTCGTGCCGGCGGCGTATCTGGCGTTCGCCAGGCGGTCGAGTTCCGTCGCGACGCGCTAGCGACCTTGTACCGTCAACTTCGACAGGTGCTGAAGCACACCGCGTGCCTGCGCGCGTCTGGAAATGTGAAGCGGTGTGCTACCCTCGCGCAAATTCGGAGGTGTCACATGCTGCGCACTCGACTCATCCTCTTCACCGCGCTTGCCGTTGGCCTTACGCTGGCCGCCAATCCCTCGGCCGCTCTACAAACCGCCACCTCGCCAACCGTCGAACAGTTCCTGGGCGCGGCATCGCCGGTGGAAGTGGTCGCTGCGGCAAAGACCGACCGTGTGGCCTGGGTCGCGTACGACGAGGGACGCCGCAACCTCTACACCGCGGTCGCGCCCGAGTTCACACCATGTCAGGAAAAATCCACGTAATACGGCTTATCGTCGACGCGGGCATGAGGACGTCGACGTAGCGAGGGATTTCGATCTCGCGCACCGTTTCACGAACTTCGACCAGCTGCGCAGCGCCGGTCTTCGGGTGACGCTCCAGCTTCCGCTGCTCCGCCCACCGATAGGCCGCGTCGTGATGATCCACGTAACACAGCAACAGGCTAGTGGCCGTCTTGGGGACGATGAGGCGGATGTCGAGATTGACGCGCACGGACCAGAAGTTCGGGTCCTTCGCGCGCAGGAGCTTGTGGAACTGCAGCCCCGGACTCTCCGGGTTCAGCTGCAGGTCGAAGGCCGTCGTCTTGACGGCCTTCTGCTCGTCACCGGTCAGCTTCGCGAGGCTGGTGGTGAAGGTGTCCGCGATAAGCAGGAGCATCAGGATGCCAACACGCAGCGCTTCTTCTTTCCTCCGGCTCGCTTCCTTCGAGACTTGGTCCGTTTCGCTGCCTGCCTCGATTTCAAGCGCTCGTAGTCCTTGCGCTCCGCTTCAGTCAGAGCATTGGACCCGTCCGCGCGCTCGCGCGCCTGTCGCTCCTTAGTGAGTTCGTCGGCAAGTCGATCAGCAACTCGCCTCTCGATACTACGAGCTGCACGAGGTTTATCAGTGTCAGGGATTAGGAGGTCGTCAACCAGTGTGCGATGCCGTGACAACACCTCGTGA
>CAYZLT010000169.1:0-7756 GCA_964479175.1 uncultured Solibacteraceae bacterium
TACGCGGGTTCACGCAGCAGTAGCGCGCGTTCCGCATCCGCGTGCGGTCCGCCTGATAACACCTTCACCGCGCGGTTGGCCTCAATCACGTACCGCACCACCTCACCGTCGAACTCCACCGGCAGCAGACCAGCGCTGCGGCTCGGTTCGTCGGGCCGCTCGCCCTCGTAGGGCACGATGTAGGCCTCACCTGAGGGCAAATTGCCTGCGGTGCCTGAATCGGGAATCAACCCGCCGGAGGCGTGGGCACTCCTGAAGCGCAGATCCAGGTGCAGTCGCGCCTCACCCACTGGCGTCTCAAAGACGATGTCGGCGCCGTCGGCCGCATCCAGCATCGCGGCCAGGGCGACCACACGACGATTCACCTCGCCGTAGTCCAATCGCAGCGCGGGAATCATGTCGGCGCGGAATCCCGGCATCGTGGCCGCACGGATCGCGGCCGACCGCGCCGCCACCTTCAACGGGGCCGTCGCGGAATATTGCGTTGGTGCAATGAGAATCGAATGGCTGGAGAAGATCTCCGGCCAACTGACCAGTGGCTCGACGGCCAACGCTTCCACCGATTCAGGAAGCGCGCCGCCGTGATGGATCCACCCGCCCTCGGCGGGCAGGTCGCCGTTGTTGGTGTGCGCGTTGCGAAAGAGCACCAGGTCCGTGTGCAGCCCGAGCACGTCGCGTTGCGAGGCGAGCTGCGCGGCCCACTCGGCCGCCATCTCGCGCCGAGTCCGCCATGCGGGATGGTCCGGCCTCACGACGTCAGGTAAATCGACAAGAATCGCGATCGCCGTGTCGTCCGTGCGCGGGAGGAACACGCGCCGCACCAAGGCGACGAGTTCCTCCGCGTTCATCGTTTCCGCCAACTATGTATACGCCCCACCCACCATGATGCGGCGCACACGCAGCCATGGTGAGCCGTGTGAGACGGCCTGGCCCTGCGTCGGCTGGCCCTTGGCGTCGCCGCCCACCCCAAACTGCTGCCACGACTCTTCGCCAGAGACGGCGTCGAGATTCGCCCAGAAGTCTGTGGTGATGGCGTTGTAGGTGACCTGCGTCACTGCGCGGGTCTTTTTGCCGTTCTTGATTTCCCAGAACGCCTGGCCGCCGAACTGTCCGTTGTAGCGCTGCTGGTCGATCGAGAAGCTGCCTGACCCGTCGATGAGCACGCCGTCCTTGGTGTCGGCAATGATCTCCTCGGGTGTCGGCGATCCCTTCGGACCGGCGTCGACGTGGACGTTCGGCATCCGCAGGAACGGATAGTCACGCCAGGAACTCGCCTGTGTGCACCCGCGGCTTTCCTTGTCGCCGATGTAGTGCGCGGTCTCGCGGTTGCTCGATACGCCCACCAGAATCCCATCACGCACCATCGGAAACTGCGTCGTCTTCACCCCATCATCGTCATAACCGACGGTCGCGCGTCCACCCGGTCGCACCTTGTCGCCGGTGACGTTGAAGAGTTTTGAGCCGTACTTCAATTTGCCGATGTCGGGGACCTTGATGAACGACGTGCCGGCATAGTTGGCTTCGTAGCCGACGATGCGGTCGAGTTCGGTGGCGTGGGCGACAATTTCATGAATCGTCAGGGCCATGTGTGAGGGCGTCAGGACCAGGTCACGGACACCGGCGGTCATCGGTTTTGCCGCCGCGATTTCGTGCGCTTCTTCCACGAGTTGATCCACGCGCGACCGCATGCGGTCCGCTTCGACCAGTTCCCAGCCGCCCATGCCGCCTGGGATGCCGAGTGACCGCGAGGCATTCACGTCGCCGCGATGCGCGGTGACCGTGAAGTTGGCCGATGTGCTGATCAGATCCTGTTCGATGTAGGACCCTTCGGAGGTTGCGAGATATTTCCACTCGGTGTTGAAGCTGGCTGACGCGTTGGCTGCCACCACATCCTTCTGTTTGATGGCGAGATCCACGACCGACTGCAGGGCCGATTGTTTGTCAGTCTGCGACATCGTGGTCGGGTCGATGGCCATCTCGGTGCGCCAGTGCGTCTGATAGGCGGGCACGGGCGCCAGGCGCACATCAAATTTCTTGGCGATCGCGCTCGCGCGGGCGATGTCAATCGCGAGCCTGGCGATGCGGCGAATTTCGTCTTCGGTCACGATCGGGCTGGACGCAAATCCCCAGACGCCTCCGTGAATGACACGGACGCCAAAACCTGCCGCGCGTGGCGTGCCGTCCGGATCGTTGGGTGGGCCAGCCTGGCCTCCGCCTCCGCGGCCGCCAAATCCACCGCCACCAAATCCACCCCCGCCGCGCCCGGCCGCGCCACCGCCACGCCCGCCACCGCCCGCACCGGGTGTCCCGGCAGTCGCCATGACGCCTGGCAACGCCAGTGTGCGTGTAAAGCGAACGTCGTAGTAGGAACAGCCGGCCTTGCGGCACTCATCCAGCGCGATATCGGCGAGCCCCTTGAAGCGCGACTGCATCGCGCGTCCAGGCGACTGCGCAAGAAGCTCGCCGATAAGGTCGCTCGACGCGAGCACGATGCCTGAGGCCGCGGCGGCCTTGATGAAGTGTCTGCGTGTGGTGGCCATGATTGATGTCTGCCTTCTCTGCTGCCTGCTGCCTGATGCCTGATGCCTGATGCCTGATGCCTGATACCTGATACCTAGACCGCGGGCGAAATGGACGTCATGTAGAAGTCTTCCATCCGCACCGGGGGCACCAGGGCGGATCCGCTGCCGTCGTACGACTCGCCCATATGCATGGGCACCGATTTTCCGACAAGGGAGATGTTGTTGTAGCCCACCAGCGGCGACATGTTCCAGCGGAAGTTCTGCACCGGCATCGTGATCTCGCCGTTCTCGATGAGGAACAACCCGTCGCGCGTCATGCCGGTGTTGAGCAGGATGGAGTTATCCACGTTGCGGATGTACCAAAGGAACGTCACGAGCAACCCGCGACGCGTCTGTTTGATCATGTCCGCGAGCGCGAGGTCGGTGCCGTCCATGACCAAGCTCATGTTGAGATTGGCGGCCGGGGCATCGGCGCCGCCCGCGCGATTGCGCAATACACCCTTCTCCAGCCACGTCACGGGCTTTGCGGGCGTGTTGTTCTGCAGCATCGTGGTCTGCCGCAGGATCGGATTGCCGATGTCGCTGCGCAGCGTCACCGTGTCGCTGAAGATCTTGTCTCCGACGTTTTTGCCTTGCATGAACGCGAGGTTGCTGCCGTTGTTGAAGACGCCGGTCACCAGCGAAAGGAATCGCGCGTGTGCGCGCGGTTCCAAGATCACGGTATAGCGGCCGGGTTCAAGAGCCTTGGGATTCCGGCTCTTGAGTGCCTTCTCCGCAGCCACCTCAGTCAGCGCGATCGGATCGATCATGCTGACATCCTTAATCCCAGTCGTGCCAGCCCAACCTGACCCACTGCCGTCAGGCATGCGGCACGTGAGCGTAAACGCCGTCTCCACGTAACGATAGTAGGCAAACAGGCCCTTGGTGTTGGCGGTGCAATCGGTCTGGTCGGTCTTGGGGATGTAGCCGGATCCAAGCACCCCTCGTTTTTCGCAGATGTCCGAGCTGGCTTTGACCATCATCGCGCGTTCCCGGGGGCCGAAGGCGATGCCGGTCGGCAACGCGGCATCCACCGGGATGTACTGCTGCGCCCCGAGCCACTCGCCCTGATCGGGATTTTCTGTGGCCCCTTTGGCCTGGGTGATCGCTTCGGTGACGGCTTCCTTCAGTCCCGTGTCGCTGAAGTCTCGTGTAAATGCCGACCCCGAGCGATTGCCGCTGCGCACCGTGAGCGTGAGCTGGCGGTCGTACTGGATCAAATTTGTGGTGATGGTCGAGTTGGCCCACCGGGTGCCGGACCGTTCGGCGCCGGTGAGATCCACCTGCACCTCGTGCCCCTGCGCCATGTTGAAAATTTTATCGGTGATGGCCTTGACGTCATCGCGTGAGTACATGGTGACCGAAGCGTAGGGGCGGCCCGCTGCCCCTGTCAACAAGGATCGTCTACGATCGACGATGATGTCGTTTCCCCGTTGGACGCGGTCACCGGCCTCGCGCCTGATCCGTCGCCTCAGTCTGCGCACGTGGCTCCTGCCGGCCACCGGCTACTTCATGCAGAAGCAGGTCGCAGGCCTCGAACATGTCGAGTCGGTCGAGCGTCCGGTCATCTTCGCAGCCAACCACCAGAGCCACATGGATACGCCCGCGATTTACGGCTCGCTGCCGGCGCATATTCACAACCACATCGCGCCGGCCATGGCGAAGGAGTTCTTTGATCCGTCGTTCAGAAGCCAACTGTCCTATTACTGGGCCTGCCAGTGTTTTAACGCGTTTCCGATTCCGCAGCGGGAATCACCACGGGCGGCGTTCCGCTACATGCGGGACCTGGTGGACGAGGGGTATTCCATCCTGATTTATCCGGAGGGTCAGCGGACCAATCACCTGCTACCGTTCCGTCGAGGGGTGGGCATGATCGCCATTCATCTGGACCTGCCCGTGATCCCCGTGCGCATCGAAGGGTTGGAGCGTGTCCTCAATCGCGAGGCCCGATGGCCGACACGCGGGCCCGTGCACGTGACCTTCGGCGCACCGCTCAGGCCCGACGGCGACGACTCCGCGACCTTCACCGCGCGCATCGAAGCGGCAGTGCACGCCCTTGGGGGGCACCTCACCGCGGTGCGCTGAGGCGCAGGGCTACTGCATCCACGGCGCCCGGAGAAATTTCGCGCCGCGCGTGGCGCCTGGCGTGACGGACTTCGGCGTGCCTTCGCTCGCGTACGTCACCACGTACTGGGAGACCAGCGCGTCGGCGACCTTCTTCATCAGCGCCTCAAGGGCCGACGAGGCCACGCCGGTGAGACGAAGGCCTCCGGTCGCGGTCGTCAACGACTCAAGCGCGTAGTCACGCGCGGGCACCGAGACACCGGACGTCTGGAGCAGCGATACCGCCCAGACGGAGGCACCGGATTTGACGACTTCGTCCACAATCTTCTGCCCCTGCACCTGACTGGTTTCCTGCGACCCACGATCCATGATCACAATGGCGCGGCGCGGACCGGGACGCTTGCCGACTTCCTTCGCGGCATCAATGAGCGTCTCAAGCAGCACAGAGTTGGATCGTTGGCTTGGCACCAGCCGACCGGCGGATTTTTCGACGTCCGCCACCTTGTCGGTGAACCCCCGGAGCATCGTGCCCGCGCCTGCGTAGTCCATCAGCGCCATCTGGGTGGGCTGGCCTCCGGCAAACACGGTCTTGACGAACGTCTGCATCGCGAGACGCACATCCCGGGTCGGCTCGGGTGTCCCCATCGGGGACTTCGTCGTGTCCACCAACACGATCACCGACAGGGGTTCGGTCGCGAGCTCGGCACCGGACACCTTGCGCGACACTCCATCTTCAGCAATGAGGAAGTCGGCCGCCGTGAGATCGCGAATTGGGGTGTTGTCCTTCTCAAGAACGGTCACCAGGACGCTGCGCTCCTGGAGCGCGGGGGTGGCCAGCAGACCCGTCACGACCAATACGACAAGCAGGCTGACACTCAACAAGCGGCGATGCGTGGACTGATCCATAACTCTCCTTCGGACCCGACTGGCGTGGCTGGCCCCCTTTGGACGCCTGAAGCCAGGAAATTGTCTACTCTCGGCGCCGGAGTAGACTTCATGTGCGTGTTCGGGCATTTTTTACTCTTCGTCGGAATGGTTGCGACCGCCGTCGTGGGTCCACAGGTTCCGTTCCTGACGGCTGAACAGACGCTTGTCTGGGCGCCCTCTGCCGTGGCGCTGGCAGGCGCCCTGGTCCTGGGACCTCGTGCCGGCGTAGCCATCGCGCTCGGGGCGGGCGCGGGTCTCTGGTGGCAAGGCGTCACGGTCCCCACGGCCATCGGCGTCGCGATCGGCCAGACGCTGGCGTCGCTGGTCGGTGCGTGGTTGATCGGCCAGGTGGCGCGTGGCCCACACGCCTTCGAGCGCAGTGCCCATGTCGCGCTCTACATGCTCACGACCGCGCTGGTGACCTCCACACTTGCCTCACTGAGTGTCGTTGCGGTACTCGCAGCAACCGGAGCCGAAGGCGGTCTCACACTGGAAGACGCGGGCCTGGCCTGGTGGTGGGCCGACATGACCGCCGCGATCACCGTGACTCCGGCGCTTGTGCTGTGGGGACTCCGCCCTCGTCTGGCGTTGTCGCGACGCCGCCGGGACCGTCGGACTCCCGACCGGGGGATTGAGGCGTGGACTCATCCGCGTGCGCGTGAGGGCTGGGCGCTACTCGCGGCAACACTCCTGACATCCTGCGCCGTCTTCGGTGGGGTGCTCCCGGCGCCGCAACCCCTGCTGGCCGGCATTCTGCTGCCCTTCCCGCTGCTGACGTGGGCGGGCCTGCGTTTTGGCATCCGTGAGACGGCGACCGTACTCCTCGTTCTCACCACGACTGCGGCCTGGGGATGGTTCAACGCCCTCGACATCTTCACGCCGCTCAATCCGTCACTGCACGTCCTTCAAGTGATCCTGATCGGCTTCAGCCTGCAGAGTCTGGTGATCGCCGCCAACATCGATCAACGCAATCGTCAGGATTCACAGATGCACCTGCTGGCCGTCACAGACCCACTAACCGGACTCGCCAACTATCGCCATTTGACCCAATCAATCGACCGGCAAATCCGCCGAGCCACACACACCGGCGAACCGTTCGCCCTCCTGTTGCTCGACGTGGACAACCTGAAGGTGATCAACGACACACTCGGACACAACGTCGGGAGCCGTCTGCTGGTGCGCCTGGCAGACGCCTTGCGCACGTCGTGCCGCGTCACCGACTTGATCGCGCGCTACGGCGGCGACGAGTTCGCGGTCCTGCTGCCGGGCTGCGACGATGCGGCCGCACGGCTGCAGGCCGCGCGTGTCCTGACGGCCATTGACGCCGACGCGGGCACACCGACCATCTCAGCCAGCATGGGACTGGCCATCTTTCCACGCGACGGCGCCACGGCCGACGAGCTCCTGGACCGGGCCGACGATGAGTTGTATGCGATGAAAGGCCGCGGGCGTCACGCCGGTGAGGAGTCCCCCACAAACGCGGCGAAGGCCGCCGGCGGATCCGCCTCAAAGACCCACTGACGCTCCCGCCACGTCCACGACAGCCGCGCGGCATGCAGCGCGTGATACTCCATCCGCAGCGCCCGCACATCCTCGTCGGTCAGAGTCCGGGTTACAAAACGCAGATACCGCTGCTCATCATCTCCGTACAATTTGTCGCCCACGATGGGATGGCCGGCGGCTGCCAGGTGCACGCGAATTTGATGTTTGCGCCCGGTGCGCGGTCGTACCTCAAGCAGCGAATAGGGGCGTGAGTCTCGCGTCCATCTCGACACCACCCGCGCGTGGGTCTCGGCCACCGCGCCGTCATCGCGCACACAGGCCTTAATCGCCACGGGACTGCCTTCATCGTCTCCGAGCGAGCCGGTCATGGTGATCGTGTCGCCGTCCGGGTGGCCGTCCACGATCGCCAGATAGGTCTTGTCGACTGCGCTACCACTGAAGAGTCGACCCAACTCGCCAGCCACCGCCGCCGACTTGGCGATCACGACGATGCCGCTGGTCTCGCGGTCGAGCCGGTTCACAAGGCGACCGTCGGCATGGCCCAGGTGCAGGCGAACGCGGCCGATCAGGCTCGACATCTCCCCATCTTTGGTCGGGTGGCACACTAGCCCGGCTGGCTTGTCCACGACCAGCAGGTCGGCGTCCTCGTGCAGGATGTCGAGGATCGGAAACAGGTCGGACACGCCGCCACTGTATCCGGT
>CAYZLT010000170.1:0-7726 GCA_964479175.1 uncultured Solibacteraceae bacterium
ACGCGTTCGAAGTGGACCTGGCGTGCGTAGGCCGGCATGGCGGCCGTGATGTCGGGACGACCTGCCAGTTCCGCCACACTCAACAGATGGTCGGGTTCGTCGGCGCCCTGCAGTGGCGGAATCATCACCGCCCACATCAGGCTCACGCTCAGCGCCACCAAACCGACGCCTGGCCCCATCGTGGCGCGGCTGAGCAGCCATGCGCCGACCAGACCGGCACCAATGGAGATGGCGAGCACGACGAAGGGGGAGATCAGGCTGCCGCTCCACCACCAGTTGACCACCGAGAGCCGGCGCGGCATGCGGCCGGAGAGCGGCCGCTCAACGCGACCTCGCAGGATGCTGTTGTATGTGGTCACCGTCTCGGGCGAGGTCAGGGTGAGGCCGCCATGCTCGGGGGTGCCGTCGCGCGGCATTTCCCAGGTCCACAACGCGAGAGGGCCGTCGCCCCAGGCGCGCAGTGACAGCCGCGCGGTTGTGGACGCAGTGTCGGCGCATGGCCCGCCGCGGACCAGTCTGATCGCCGCACCGTCGGTGATCACGGACGGGCTTGGCGCGCGAAAGACGCACGAGCCGATGTACAGCGTGGCTTCGTCGAGCGTCAGTGATTGCCCGTAGGTGGCCGCGAGGAATTCGAGCGCCGTGGCATCGGACAGATCGCCCGCGCCGACTCTCCAGATCGGAATTTCTGCAACAGTCCGCTGGCCCGCGCCCAGACCCAGCAACGTGATTGGACGCGGGACCTGTTCCATAGCGTCGTGCGACAAACTGCGCGTGAGTCGCGGTTCGTGGCGACTGAGCAGATACAGGCCGACCGGCACGTAGAGCAGCGCCATGAGGGCGACGGCGGCGACCGACTTCACTGGCGACTCCAGAAGTCGGCGGTGCGATCGAGCGCCTCGTCGAACGACCATTGTGGACGCCACCCGACGTCCTGTCGCAGACGAGCGGCGCGCGTGACCAGGCGGTTTGGTTCGCGCATGGGAATCTCGCCGAGCCGGATCAGGTCCGGCCGGCCCACTCGTTGCGCGAGTCCCGCGATGACGTCGCCCACCGGGTGCGGATCGCCTGACGCGATGTTCACCACGCCGGTGACATCGCTGGCGCTCACGGCCATGAGCGCGCCGGCGACATCCTCGACATGCAGGAAGTCGCGCACCTGCCGGCCGTGGGTACACGGTGCGGCGTCGCCTCTCCGAAGGGCGAGCGCAATCGAGGGGACCAGTCGCGCCGGATATTCGTGGCCGCCAAACAGCAGGAACACACGGCACCAGGCGGGCAGGAACGTCTCGTTCTCCAGCGCCAGGACCGCGCGCGACGCGGCCAGTTTTGCGGCGCCGTAGGGCGTGGCCGGCAGTTCAGGCGTGCGGTATTCATCGAGATCGCCCGATCCGGTCCAGTCGTATTCGGCGCACGATCCGACACCGACAAACCGGTGCACACCATGCGCGCGTGCGGCCTCGGCCAGGGCGGCGGTGCCGTCGGCCCATTCCGCATTGTCGGGAGACGTCCAGTACACGCCAGGCGTGGCTTCCCATGCCAGGTGAATGACCACCTCCGGGCGTGTGGTCTCCACGAGCCGACGCGCGTCCTCTGGTCGACGAAGATCCGCGTCCGCGTGGCCGGCAGCAATCACCGTATGCCCGGACGCGTGGAGAGCCGGCACCAGGTGACGACCGAGGTAGCCCGATGCGCCGGTCACCAGGATACGCACGCTGGATTACCTGATGAAGTCGGGAAACGTGGCGTCGCGCTCATGAATCATCGTGGGCTCGAGTGGCCAGACAATACCGAACGCCGGGTCGTTGTACCGGGCCCCGCGCTGCAGCGGCGGCGCGTAGCCCTTGGACACAAAATAAAAGACCTCCGTGTCGTCGGCCAGCGTCTGGTAGCCGTGCGCACACCCGGGTGGAATGTACAGCACGCGCCGGTTGTCGGCCGCCAGTTCCGCCGACACCCACTGACAATAGGTGGGTGAGTCAGGTCGCAGATCCACCGCGACGTCGTAGATCGCCCCGCGGGTGACCCGCACGGTCTTGTGTTCCCACATCGGATCCGCCTGCCAGTGCATGCCGCGGATGGTGCCCTGCCGGTGATTAAATGCGAACATGCACTGCGCGATGTCGGTCGAGAGGCCTTGCGTCTGGAACTCGTCAGGCATCCAGGCGCGTGTGAACGATCCGCGTTCGTCCGGAAAGGTGTCGCACTCAATCAGGTAAACGCCGCTGATGGTTTGTTCCGTGAACTGCACTTATCGGATCTCCACTCGTGGCACGGGCACAATGAACCGGCCGCCGCGCTGACGATACGCCGCCTGCTGCGCGAGGATCTCATCGGCAAAATTCCACGCGAGCAACAGCGTCGCGTCGGGCTGTCGGTCGACGAGCGCCTCGGCCGGCAGAATTGGCAGGTGGGCGCCCGGTGTGTATTTGCCGTGTTTATGCGTGCTGCGATCGGCCACAAACTCGAGGTCATCGGCCGTCAGTCCGCAAAAATTGAGGAGGGTGTTGCCCTTGGCCGCCGCCCCATACGCCGCCACGCGTGCTCCGGTCGCGCGAAGGTCACGCACGGTACGCACAAGATCTTCACGGATGCGCGCGGCGTCGGCGGCAAACTGGTCGTAGCGCGACGGGCGGTCGACACCCCACTCACGTTCTTCGTGAAGCAGTGCGCCCACGGTGGGCGACACCGTCGCGCCGGCGTGTTCCGCACACACACGCAACGAACCGCCGTGTGTAGGCAGGCGCTCCACGTCGACGATCGTCAACCCCTGATCGGCACACAACCGGACCAGCGCCGTCAGCGAGAAATAACACAGGTGTTCGTGGTAAATCGTGTCGAACTCGCCGTGGTCGATCATGTCGCGCACATACGGGGCCTCGACAACTACGACGCCGCGCGGGGCCAGCAATGTCGCAAACCCCGCCACGACGCCCGTGAGATCCGGGACGTGAGCGAGCACATTGTTGGCATGGATCACATCTGCGGTGCGGCCTTGCCCACGCAGTTCCGACGCCAACTCTCGACCGAAGAATCGAACGATGGAGGGTATGCCGCGTTGCTCGGCCACGGCCGCGATGTTTTGCGCGGGTTCGATTCCCAGCACCGGTACGCCGGCGGCCTGGTAGTGCTGCAGCAGGTAGCCATCGTTGCTCGCGACCTCCACCACCAGCGACTGTGCGGTGAGCCCGCGAGTGGCCACCAGATGATCCGCAATCCTCTTGGCGTGCGCGACCCACGCGTCTGAAAACGACGAGAAGTATACGTAGTGCGAGAACAGACGCTCGGGCGGCACACTCAGCGTGATCTGGACGAGCGTACACGTCCGGCACACCACGAGATCGAGCGGGAAGGCCGGCTCATCGAGGGTGAGGTCGCCTTCGCTCAGCAGCGCATTGGCCAACGGCGTGTGCCCGAGCGAGAGGATGGGATGGAAGTCGGCTCCACCGCAGATGCGGCAGCGCAACGACGCGGGGATTACCAGGTCTTCCATGGGGCGGACTGTTGTTCCCAGAGTTGGTTGAGCGCCTGCAGGTCACGGTACGTGTCCATGCATCGCCAGAAGTGGTCGTGTTGAAACAACGTGAGCTGGCCGTCGGCCGCCAGCCGTTCGAGCGGCTCGCGTTCCAGCACACAGCCAGGATCCGCGCTGAGGTAGTCAAAGGCCGCGCGTTCGAACACAAAAAACCCGCCGTTGATCAGCCCCTGCTGAATCTGCGGCTTTTCGCTGAACTCCACCACACGGCCGTCGTTGACGACGAGTTCGCCGAATCGTGCCGGGGGACGGACGCCGGTGACCGTGGCCAGCCGGCCCGCACGCATGTGGTGCTCGAGGAGGCTCCCCACATTGATGTCAGCCACGCCGTCGCCGTAGGTCACCATGAACCGATCGGCCGTCACATACCGCTCGGCGTGTTTGATGCGTGCGCCGGTCATTGTGTCCAGCCCGGTATCGAGGACCGTGACTTGCCATCCGTCATCGGCGTGTTCGCCGTGAAAGGTCACGCTGTCGGGTTGCCCCAGCGTGATGGTGAAGTCCCGATGGAGTGCCTCGTAGTTGAGGAAATACTCCTTGATGACGTGCCCCTTGTATCCAGTCAGCAGGATAAAGCGCCTGAACCCGTGCGCCGCGTAAATCTTCATGATGTGCCAGAGCATCGGCCGTCCGCCGACCTCCACCATTGGCTTGGGACGGTATTCGGTCTCTTCGCGGAGGCGCGTGCCGTGTCCGCCACAGAGGATGAGAATGGGGATGGCGCCGGGCATGTTCAACGAGGGATGATATCAGCAGGTCCAATCCAATCGTGCGTTCCCGACTTCTTGTTGCACTCACGCTGCTGGCCGCCGCGGGCACCGCCCCGGTATGGCTGGGCGCGCAGGCGCAGCCACCGGTCCAGGTGTTTGACAGCGCGGCCTCCCTGACGACCGCGGACCAGCGTCCCGGCCCGCCCCGCCTTGTGCGCGCGCGGCTCGATCTGCTGGAAGCCGCGGGGCGTCGGCGTGGCCAGGTGCTCGTCCCGGTGCCGGGCGCAGGCGACGTGGTGGTCGCCCTCCGGCACTTCGAGGATCAGGCGCGCGGATTTTTTGCCGCCGGTCCCATCGTGCGCGCCGCGGCCGGTGAGGTGATCGACGGCGAAGTCGCCCTGACAGTCGTGGACGACCGGATTGTCGGGCGCATGGTCCGCAATGGCCGGCTCTATCGCATTTCACGGCTCGAGGCATCCGCCTTCCATCGCATCGAGGAGGTGGACGCCGGCGCGTTGCCGCCCGACGGTGACGCGTTGCCCGCGCCGGATGCACCCCCAGCTCAGACCGCGGGGGACGTTGTGCCAGAGGCCTCGAGCGATACCAACGCGTTCGTGGATCTGCTCGTCGTGTACACCCCTGCCGCACGGGTGCAGCTCGGCGGCACGTCTGCAATGCAGGCTGAGGCGACAGCGGCCGTCAACAATGCGAACCTGGCGCTGCAGAACTCCGGCGTCACCCATCGGTATCGCGTCGCCTATCTGACCGAGGTCGGGTACGTGGAGACGGGAAACTCCACGACTGACCTCACACGGCTGCGCACCGTGGGCGATGGGCACCTCGATGAGGTCCACGGCCTTCGCGACTTTTACAAAGCCGACGTCGTGTCGCTCTTGACGGCCGCGACCGACGTCTGCGGCATTGCCTACGTGATGGGACCGACGTCAGTGAACACGTCATTTCGCACCAACGCGTTTAACGTCACGATTGCCCAGGTGTGCGCGGCGACCAACCTCTCGCTCGCGCATGAAATCGGTCACAACATCGGGCTGCAGCATGACCGACCGAATGCCGGGAGTTCACCGTCGTTTGATTTTGCGTACGGGTACACCGTGCCGGGGCTCGCGCGAACCGTGATGGCGTATGCGTGCGCGAGCGGCGGCAGCTGTGCGCGCCGAGCGATATTTTCGACACCACTGCGATCGTTCCCCAACACCGCCACGCTGGCCGGCACCACCACCGAAGACAACGCGCGCGCGATGGAGCTCACCTCGTCAAGCGCCGCCAATTTTCGCGATTCATCGTGCAGTTACTCCGTCAATCAGAGCGCGGTCCTCCTGCCGCTGTCGGGGGGCTCCGGCACGATCGCGGTCAGCACCGCGATCGGCTGCGCCTGGAACGCAATCTCCAGCGACACCCAGGTGGCCACGATCACCTCAGGCTCGTCATCGTCCGGTTCAGCCAGCGCGGGGTATTCCGTGGGAGCGGCCAGTTCGGCGCGGTCGACCACGCTGACCATTGCCGGCCAGTCGGTGACGGTGACACAGAGCGCGTGTGCGCCCGAGATGTTCGTCACCGCCGCAACGCCGGCACCGTTCACCCGAACCGGAGGCACCGGATCGATTTCGTTCACCTTCCCGTCGGGATGCGAGAGCGCTGCGTGGTCGGTGAGCGACGATGCGGATTGGGTGTCGTGGACGTCGGCCATCAGCGGGACCGGCAGTGGCACGGCCACCTTCAGCGTCGCGGCCAATGGCACCGAAACAAATCGTGGTGCCACGCTCACGATGGCCGGCCCCTCATTCACGTCCGTATCACGGACGATTCTGCAACTCGGATCCCGACTGTCTGTGGCCATCCCAACACAGCTGTTGCGCGCGGCCAAGGGCGGCGCATCGGCACCATTGCAGGCATACACGCCGCAGCAGCGCGTGACGGTGACCCTTGAGGCCCCTGACACACGGGCGTGGACCGCGACCTCGGATCAACCCTGGCTGCAGATCGTCCGCGGCGCGGGGTCGGGGAGCGGAAGTTTCGACGTCCGCGTCGCGAACCCGGGCAATGTGCTTGGCGCGTCGGTGGACGTGGTGGCCAACGTGACCGTCGCCGCCGCGGGGATGACGACGCAGGTGTGGCCCTTCACGTTGCAGGTACGCAGTCTCGCCGAGGCCGGCCTGCCGTTCGGATTTTTTGATACCCCGATCGACGCGACGACCGTTTCAGGCGCGATTCCCGTTACCGGCTGGGCACTTGCAACAGAGAGCGTGACGCGTGTGGACGTGTGGCGGGATTCGATCGCCGGCCTCGACACGCCGGCATCCATTCAGCCCAATGGATGGGTGTTTGTGGGGCAGGCCGCGCAGGTGACCGGTGCGCGCCCGGACGTGGCCGCAGCATTCCCGTCGTATCCGCAACGCCATCAGGCCGGATGGGGATACCTGCTCCTGACGAACATGTTGCCGCACATCGGCCTTGGCACATCGTCGGGCGGACAAGGCTCGTTCCGGTTGCATGTCACCGCGACGCAGCAGTCGGGGGTGCAGTCACAACTGGGCGAGGTCACAGTGCAGGTCGACAACGAGTCGGCGACGCGTCCGTTTGGGGCGCTCGACACCCCGACGCAGGGCGGCACCGCGTCGTCACTCTTTGCCAACTTCGGATGGGCGCTCGCGCGCGGCTCGGCGTTGATTCCTGTGGATGGATCCACGATGCAGGTGTTTATCGACGGCGTCGCGGTGGGACGCCCGACGTATAACCAGTGCCGCGGGACGAACCTCAACAATGGCGGCAGTTCATTCCTTCCGCCCGGAGGCACGTGTAATGACGACATCGCGTCCTTGTTTGCCTCACGCGGACATCTCAACGTGGCTCCCGGCAGCGGCCGCGGCGCGATCGGTTCCTATGTGATCAACACGACGACGATGACCAACGGGGTGCATTCGATTGCGTGGAGTGTGACCGACAATCTGGGGCGCACCGAGGGCATTGGCAGCCGCAACTTCACCGTGTCCAACGGAGCCGCCGATGCTGGCGTTGGGTTCGACGCCATGACGCCGCTTGGTGTGACGATGCTGACCGAGCTGCGTCCGGTGGACGCGCGCGCGGTAGCTGGTCGTCGGGGTTTTGATCTGTCCGCGACATGGGACGCGATCGGTGCCGACGCCACCGGTGATCGGTTTGTGCGTGTGCGCGAACTTGATCGTGTGGAGTTTGATCTTGGCGGACCAGTGCTTGCGGGATTCCTTGCGGTCGGATCTGATCTCGTGGCGTTACCGGCCGGTTCGTACCTCGATGCCGCTCGTGGCCATTTCACCAGGGCGCCGGCCGCCGGTTTCCTCGGGCGTTTTGATTTGGTGTTTCTGACGGCCGACGGCCGCGTCCCACTCACCGTTGAACTCGTGCCCCAGACGCTCGGGCCGGAACACGACGGGGTGCGGATGCATATCGACAGTGCGGAGTGCGGAGTGCGAAGTGCGGGGAT
>CAYZLT010000171.1:0-6560 GCA_964479175.1 uncultured Solibacteraceae bacterium
GTGCCCGACGATGTGCAGGCGAAGATTGATGCGCTGCTCGGGGAGCTCGGCGAAGGCGGACTGAGCGACGCCGAGGCCCGGCTCAAGATGGACGAGCTGCGCGACCTTCTCGGCAAACTCGACGCCGCAGGCAAAGAAGCCGAACTTTCGAAAGAGAAGGCCGGCGAAGCGGCTGAAGCTGGTGGCCTGAAGCCTGCCGAAGAGGCCGGCGACAAGATGGCCTCGAAGGCCGAGGACGCCGCCGAGGGCAACGCCGGACTTCCCGAAGACGTGCGCTGGTCACTTGAGGACCTCGCCAATCGCCTCGCGAACGCGAAGGAAAATCAGTCGAAGACGAACGAGAAAAATCAGTCGGCCTCCGAGGAGACCGGCGAAAAGGGCAAGGCGGCTGAAGGCGCTGAAGCGTCACAGATGGCCCAGGCCGCGGGCATGCAGATGGTCCGCGAAGCCGCCTCCGAAGGCGCCGAGGGCCAGATGATGCAGGGGGGCGGCGGCGCGATGGGCGGCGATTCGAAGCCCGGCGCCGGTAGCAACCAGGGCGGCGAGGGCAAGCTGAACATGGCCGCGCTCGGCCAGGCGCTTCGTCAGGAACAGATTCAGGCCCAGAGCGACCAACTCGGCGAAAACATCGACACCGAACTTCGACGCAAGACCGAACAAAGCCAGGCCAAGGTGAGTTTCACCCGGGTGCCCGCGCCCACGACTTTTGATCGCAGCCGCGCGGCCCTGCCGCCTCCAGTTCCGGAGGCCCACCGGTCGCTCCTTCAGCGCTACTTCCAACGCCGCCAATGAGCACAGCCGTCGAACAACACATCGATCACTTTCAGGAACGTTTCGTTCGGATCACCAAAGAAGTCGGACGCCGCATCGTCGGCAATGAAGACATCGTGGCCAATACGGTGACGGCGCTGCTGGGCGGCGGTCACGTGTTGCTCGAAGGGATCCCGGGCGTGGGTAAAACCGCGTTGGTGCACACCCTCTCGGACGTGCTCCATCTGAAATTTTCCCGCATTCAGTTCACCCCCGACCTGATGCCCGCCGACATCGTGGGCACCAACATCGTGCAGGAGCATGATGCGGGTGGGACGTTCTTCGAATTTCAGCCCGGTCCGATTTTCGCGAACATCGTGCTCGCGGACGAAATCAACCGCGCGACGCCCAAGACGCAGTCGGCGCTGCTGGAAGCGATGCAGGAAATGAGCGTGTCGGTCGGCAAAACGACCTACAAACTCGAACAGCCCTTCCTCGTGCTCGCGACGCAGAACCCGCTGGAGATGGAAGGCACGTATCCGCTGCCCGAAGCGCAGCTGGACCGTTTTTTCTTCAAGCTGAAGGTCACGTATCCGACCGAAGCCGCGATGCACACGATTCTTGAGCGCACCACACAGGCGACCACCGACCAGGTCGAACGCGTGGTTGATGCGGACGAGATTCTGAAGATGCGGTATGCGGCGCGACTGGTGCCGATTGCGCAGCCGGTGCAGGGGTATGCAATTCGGTTGACGCTGGGCACACACCCGACCTCGCCGTACGCGACGCCGATGATCAAACAGTATGTGCGCTACGGCGCCAGCCCGCGCGCGGCGCAGGCGGTGGTGCTCGCGGCCAAAATTCACGCGCTCACCCATGGCCAGGCGTTTGTCTCACCGGAGAACATCCGCGCGGTCGCGTTGCCGGCGCTTCGGCACCGTGTGCTCATGAACTTCGAAGGCGAAGCCGAGCAGGTGGATGCCGACGTGATGGTGAACGAGCTGCTCGCTGGCGTCTCGCCCGACGCCTAAGAACGGTTTTTCACCGTGGCCATAGGGTTCGACAGCGACTTCCTCAAGAAGCTCGAATACCTGCACGTCGTCTCGAAAAAGGCGTTTGCAGGGCAGGCACGAGCGGAACGACTCACGCCCAAACGAGGGCGCGGGCTGGAGTTTGCCGACTATCGGCAGTACTCCGCCGGCGACGACTTCCGTCATATCGACTGGAAAGCGTATCGGCGCCTTGGGCGGTTGTTGCTGCGGCTGTTCGACGAAGAGCAGGATCTGCCGATCTACCTCTTCATCGATGCGAGCCAGTCGATGGCTCCCCCCGGCCAGAGCCCGGAGAAGTTCGAGCAGGCGCTGCGTCTGGCGGCGGCGCTCTGTTACATCGGCCTCGCCCACCTCGATCGCGTGACCCTCATGCCGTTTGACGAGACCGTGCGTGAGGAACGGTCGCCGGGGCAGGGCAAGGGCCGGATCTTCCGTGTGTTCGACATGCTCGAGCAGATCAAACCCGGTGGCCGCACGGACATGGTCGCGGCGTTCAAGAACTTCGCAGCGAGAGGTCGTCGAGCGGGCCTCACGGTCGTCATCTCGGACTTCCTGGATCCCGCCGGGTTCGAAAAACCACTCAAGATGCTGCAGGCGCGTGGCCACGACGTGTACGCCGTGCAGTTGGCGTGTGAAACAGATCGCGACCCGGGCGCGCTCGGTGATGTGCGGTTTGTGGATGCCGAAAGTGGCGACACCCGCGACGTTGAGGTGACGCCTGCGCTCGCGAGGGCCTATACGGCTGCCTGGGAAAAACACACCGAGGATCTGCAGATGTTCTGCGGCCGGTACAACATCGGCTACATCCGCGCGGACGTCGAACGGCCAGTTGAAGAAATTGTGCTGAAGACGTTCCGGCAGGGGCGGTTCGTCGCATGAGTTTCGGCGCACTGGCAGGGTGGCAGGCGTGGCTCGCGCTTCTGGCGACGGCGGGTCTGTTCACGTATGTGTTTTTCATCAAGATTCGCGCCCCGCGTATCGCGGTGCCGTCCCTGATGTTGTGGCAGCGTGTGCTCGATGCGACGCGTGAGATGACCCTGTGGGAACGCATCCGCCGCATCGTGTCGTGGATTGTGATCACGTTGATCGGCGTGATGCTGGTGCTCGCAGTCATGCGTCCGGCCCCGAGCGTGACCGCGGCTGGCGGCGGTCGTCGGCTGATCATTCTTGATTCGTCGTGGTCGATGGGCGCCGAAACATCGAGTGGTGAAACGCGCTGGGAACGCGCGATCGCCGAGGCGCGCGCATTAATTCAGTCGTCGGCAGGTGATGAAGTGGCCGTCGCGACCACCGCTGATGGTCTGGTCGAAGGGCCGACCACCGATGCCGTGTTGCTGGAAGCCGCGCTCGATCGCCTGATGCCGTCGGGTGGTGAGAACAGCGATTGGCCGCGCCTGTCGAACGTCAGCAAAGTGCATTTCATCACCGACGGCACGTTGGCGCGACCGATGGCCGGTCTCGAGGCCACCGGCGCGGATGTCGTGGTGCAATCGGTGTACGAATCGGCGCCCAATGTGGCGATCACCGCGTTTGAAGTGTACGAGCCAGGTGCCCCCGAAGCGCAGGCCGAAGCGTATCTCGAACTCGCCAACTACAGTCCGCAGAAGCAGACCGCGCAGTTGACCGTCACGAGGGGCACCACCACCGTGGGTGATGTGGCCGTGGAGCTTGCGCCTGGCGAGGCGGTGCGTCAGATGGTGCCGCTGGGACTGACCGGCGACCCGCGTGTGCGCGCCAGGATTTCTGCGCCGGACAATGTGTTGGCGGTGGATGACGAAGCGGTCGCGTGGATCGCGAGGGCAGAGACGTTGTCGGTTACGGTCGTCAGCGCTGAGCCAGGTTTTCTGAAAGTGCTGTTTGACCGGTTACCCGGCATACGCACGACGTACATCGCGCCTGGGGTCTACGATCAGCCGCGCCCGGGCGCGGAACATGTCATCGTGTTTGACCACTGGGTGCCGCCGGCGGCGCCGACCAAGCCGGCGTTGTATGTGTCGCCGATGCTGGCGGACGGTCCCGCGTGGATCGGTCAGGCCCGCATCGAGACCAAGCCGCAATGGGCGACCGCCGACAGGCACGCCGTCCTGCGGGGTGTGGACCCGGCCACGGTGACACTCGAACGCGCGCGTTCGGTGGAGTCCGACGCGTGGACGCCGGTGGCGCGGTCGGCCACGGGTAGCCCGCTGGTGAGTGTGCGTGAGACCACGGACACCCGCGCGGTGGTGCTCGGATTTGGTCTGCTTGAGGCTGAGTCCAACGTGGCGTTGCAGCCGGCGTTCCCCGTCCTGATCGTCAACGCGATTGAATGGCTTGCGCGACCGACACTGACCGGACAGTTGCGTCCAGGCGTGGTGCCGATCGAGGCCGCCGTCTCGCGCGTGATCAATACCAGCGGCGAGTCGATGCCCATCACGGCCTTCGGTGATACACAGCTCGTACGATTCCCCGTACCCGGCCTGTATCTGGCGGAAGGCGGAGGGATGCGGACGACGTTTGCGGTGAATGTGGGCGATCCGCAGGTCTCCAACGTGAGCCGAACGTCGTTGTCAGAAGAAGCGCAGGCCCAGGGTGCGGCCGCACGTGCGGAAGACCCGTGGTGGCCCTGGATTGTGGGAATTGCATTTGTGTTGGTGCTGGTCGAGTGGTGGACCTGGCACCGGAGGATCACGGTGTGATCTGGACCGTGCCGACTGCGTTGTGGCTGCTGACTCTTGTGCCCCTGGTGTGGGTCGCCAGCCGCTTCTCGCGTACCAATTTCAGCAAACGGCAGCACCTGCTGCAGCTGGTCGTCCGTTCACTGGTGCTGGCGGCCCTGGCGCTGGCGTTGTCGCGACCGGTCATGGAGGTCAGCTCGTCCAACCTGTCCGTCGTGTACCTCGTGGACACGTCGTACAGCGTGTCGTCGCAGGCGGTGGCCGAGGCGGCCGCACGTATCACTGCGCTCAATGCCGGACTCAGCCCCGACCATTCCCGCATCGTCGCCTTCGCGCGAGGTGCGCAGGTGGTCGAGAACGAAGCCGCGCTCCGGCAGGTGGTGGCTGCCGAGCCTGGGCAGGCGTCCACGTTTGACCGGACGTCGAGTGATCTTGAAGCCGGTCTCGCGGCCGCGCGCGCAGAACTGGCGCCGGGCCACGTGCCGCGGCTCGTACTGTTTACCGATGCGCGTCAGACCAGCGGTGATGTCACTGCCGCCGTGACGCAACTGACGGCATCGAGTATTCCCGTGCACGTGTATCCGATGGCCCCACGCGACTTGGGCGACACGTGGGTGGAAGCCATGCGCTTGCCCGCACGCCTGGCGCCCGGCGGACTGGTGACTGTGACAGTTGATGTCGGCAGCCAGCGGGCGGTGAGCGGCGAGGTCGAGCTCAAAATCGGTGACCGCGTTCTGGCCACGGCCACGCAGCCACTTGTGGTGGGAATGACGACGGTTCCGCTTGAGGTGTCGCTTGATGATGCCGGCGCGGTGTCGTTTGTGGCGGTGGTGACCACGGCAGGCGATCCCCTGGTCGAGAACAACACGCTGACACAGGCGGCCTGGGTCGCGCCTCGTCCGCGTGTGTTGTATGTCGAAGGGACGCCGCAGTCGTCGCGCTATCTGGAGTCGGCGCTCGAACAGTCCGGCTTTGATGTTGAGGTGCGTCCGGCGGCCGGGCTGCCAGGAACGGCGGCCGACCTGGCGCCATTTGAGGTTGTGATCCTGAGCGACCTTGCGAAGTCCGTGTTGCCGGATTCGAAGATCGCCGTGCTGGCCGATTGGGTGGAATTGTCCGGTGGCGGATTGCTGGTCGCCGGCGGTGAAGCCGTGTTCGGCGAAGACGGCTACCGCGAGTCCGCACTGGAACGACTGCTGCCCGTCACCTTTGAACGCAAGGATGAGCCGGAAGTGGCGCTCATCATGGTGCTCGACAAGTCGTGGTCGATGGCCGGCACCAACATCGAAATGCTGCGCATCTCGGCGCAGGCGGCTGTGGACGTCATGAAAGACGAACACACCCTCGGCATCGTCACCTTCAACGACGGGCTGGATTGGACGCTGACGCCGCGGCAGGTCGGGCCGAATCGTGAGGTGATCAGAAAAGCCATCGCGGGCATTGAGCCGAGCGGTCATACATTGATCTTCCCGGCTGTCGATCAGGGATATCAGGCCCTGAGCAAGCTCAAGGCGCGCGCCAAACACGTGTTACTGCTCTCAGACGGCCGTTCGTATCCCGACGACTACGAGACGCTCATCAATAAGATGGTGGCCGAGAAGATGACCGTGTCCACCGTGGCCATGGGCGCGGCGGCTGACCGTGAGTTGCTCGCCAACATCGCCAAGTGGGGCAAGGGCCGCACCTATGCTGCGGACAATCCCAAAGACGTTCCACAGATTTTTGTGAAGGAAGCCAAGGACGTGACCTCGCCCGGCTTCGACGAGGAGCCGCTCAAGCCCGTGGTCAAACACGTGGGCTTTCTTGACGGGATCAACTTTGCGACCGCACCGGCGTTGCGCGGCCGGACGGCGACGGTCATCAAGGACACAGCGCTCGAGATGCTCGGCACGGAAGACGAAGACCCGTTGCTCGCGTATTGGCCGATCGGTGCCGGTCGTGCGGCAGTGTTCGCCTCTGACGTGAAGGACCGCTGGGCAGCCGACTGGGTCAAGTGGCGAGGGTATGGACCATTTTTCTCCGCCGTCGTTCGTGAGTTGGCAGGGCAGCGGCCGGTGCCGCTGTCGCTTGACATGGAAGTCGGCCCGGCGCGCGGCACGAGTCG
>CAYZLT010000171.1:6570-7662 GCA_964479175.1 uncultured Solibacteraceae bacterium
CGAGTCGCGCGGTGACGCTGACGGTTGAGGCGCGAGACGATGTCGGCAACCCGCGCAATCTGCTTCGGCCGAATGTGCGCGTGCACGCCGGTGAACTCGAGCGCACGCTGGTCGCGCGCCAGGTGGCGCCCGGTCGGTACGAAGCGCGCCTGACCACCGACGCCGGCGCGACCGTGCGGGCGGAGTTGATCGACGCCGCGCTTCCCGAAGGCTCCGGCCTCTCGCGCAGTTTTGTGCCCGACGCCGGCGCCGAGTACCGCTTCGGCCCAGCCGATACCTCGCTGCTGGCGTCCATCGCCGCGTCCACCGGCGGCAGCGTCACCCCGGAAGCCGACGCCCTTGAGCGTGGCGCCGGCGACACCAGTGCCTCGCGCGTCGCGCTGTGGCCGTGGCTCGTCCTGTTCGCCGCCTTCGCCTGGGCGGCAGACCTGTTCCTGCGCCGCATCCGCATCTTCGAAGTCGCGTAGCGGCGTGCGGCGCCGGTGGTCGTTGAAAAGTTGAAAAGACGTCGGGTGTCTTGTTTTGCTGGCGCTGAAATCGAAAAAAGACACCCGACGTCATTTATCGGTCGGAGGCACGGAGACGCAGGGCGGGGCCAGGCGTTCCGCCGGGCCAGGGCGATCGGAGAGCGGTCAGAACAAGCAACCGTTCCCGACCGCTCTTCGATCGCCCATGCCGCCGAAGGCGGCACCCGCGTGCGCCCCCAGGGGGCCCCATGACCCTCATGTTGAGATCATGTACCGGCCTCAGAGCCTCGTTGTGAAATCAGAGCCAGCAGTGCCCCCGTGTGTCCTGAGTCTCGTGGTTGCCGTAGCCCCGGTGGCTGTCGGCCACGCGCAGCAGCAGCCTGCGCAGCCGCCGGTGTTCCGGTCGGGCGTGACCACCGTGTCGGTGTCGGCGACGGTGCGCGACTCGCGGGGGCGGTTCGTTCCCCATCTGACCAAAGACGACTTCGAACTTCGCGTCGGCGGCAAACCGACCGAGATCGCGGTGTTCTCGTCCGATGAACAACCCATCACCGTGTGCCTGCTGATCGACAGTAAGCGTTCGACCAACCCCGTTCTTGACGTGAGGTCGAGGGCGGCGTAGGGC
>CAYZLT010000172.1:0-314 GCA_964479175.1 uncultured Solibacteraceae bacterium
CGGAGGTGTGATCCCCCGACCGGGCGAACTGAGCCTGGCGCACGGCGGCGTGTTGTTTCTCGATGAGTTACCGGAGTTCAGTCGGCGAGCGCTTGAGACGCTGCGACAGCCGCTGGAGTCGGGTGTGGTGCACGTCGCACGGGTCAGCCGGTCGGTCACCTTTCCCGCGCGCGTGATGCTCGTCGGGGCCATGAACCCGTGCCCGTGCGGTTTCCATGGCGATCCGCATCGCGAGTGTCATTGCCCGCTGCCGATCGTGGATCGGTATCAACGCCGGCTGTCTGGCCCGCGGCGTGAGCGATTCGATCTGGGTG
>CAYZLT010000172.1:324-7634 GCA_964479175.1 uncultured Solibacteraceae bacterium
CGCAGCGCATCGACTGGCGCGCGGCGCGTCGCCTCGATCTGGGTGTCGAGGTGCACGCGGTGCCGTGGAGCGATCTCACCGGACCGGAGACGCGTGAGGTGTCTGCCGTGGTGCGTGCACGGGTGGAGGCGGCGCGGGCTCGACAGCTGGCGCGCCAACGTGGGCTGAACTCCGCGCTTGAGGGAAAGGCGCTGCGCACCGTCGCCGGACTCACCCCCGACGGGCAGGCGCTGCTCGCCACGGCCCTCACCAGGATGCACTTGAGTGTGCGGGGTGTGAGTCGCGTGATGCGGGTGTCGCGCACCATTGCCGACCTCGCGGGCGCGGAACGCGTGACACGTGGGCACATTGCGGAGGCTCTGCAGTTCCGGGTTCGTGAACGCGAACCCCTCTCTGTTTGAGGCACTGGCTGAGGAGTGTTATCGTATGTTTATGCCAAAAAAGCCTCTTTCGGTGACCCTGGATGAGCAGAACCTGCTCTGGTTGAGGGGGCGGGCGGCCGTGACAAAACGGCGGAGCCTCAGCGAGGCGCTCGATGGGCTCATCACAGCTGCGCGGACCGGCGGCCATGGCGCAGACGCGCCCCGGTCGGTCGTCGGGACCATTGACATTGCGGCCGACGATCCCAATCTCGATCACGCGGACGACTACATCAACACGTTCGTGACCGGGTCGCTCTCGCGGCCATTCCTCGCTCGGAACACCGCGCCGGCTGCGTCACGGACAGGCGCCAAGTCCCGTGGCTGATCCTGCGGCCGCCGTGACCGACACACACGCGCTGGTCTTCCATGCGGCCGGTGGCGGCAAGCTGGGGCCGAAGGCGCGGGCGACGTTTGCGGCCGCCGAACGTCAGGAGGCCATCGTCTACGTCCCGGTGGCGGTCATCTGGGAAATCAGTCTGCTGGCCGGTGCGGTCAGGATCAATCTGCGGCGACCGGTGCGGCAGTTCTTTGCGGACCTGTTCAGCAATCCCGCCTACCAGCCGCACGTGCTCAAGGCTGACCAGGTGTTTGACGCAGATGAACTGCGCGTCACGCGCGATCCCTTCGACGGCCTGATTGTCGCCGCGGCGCGTGACCTTGGGCTTCCGCTGATCACCCGCGACACGACCATCCGCGCCTCGGGTGCCGTGCGGGCAATCTGGTAACGGACCTCGGGACCTCGGGACTTCGGGACTTCGGGACTTCGGGACTTCGGGCCCCCGGGACGCCGAGTGTTACGGCTTCGTGTGCCGTGCCCAGACGGTGGTCTTGCCCGCCTGGTCAAACGTCAGCACGGCGTATGGCTGGAACGGCAGTTGATCCATGCCTGGCGCCGAGGCCGGCATCCCGGGCACGGTGAGTCCCACGACGCCTTTCGGGCGTTCTTTCAGCAGGCGGACGATGTCTGCTTCCGGAACATGCCCTTCGATCACAAACCCGTCGACCAGTGTCGTGTGGCAACTCTGGAGATTTGGCGTGACGTGGTATTTGGTCTTGATGGGGCCCAGGTCCACATGGAGCACGGTGGACCGGTACCCCTTCACCCGCATGTATTCGATCCAGACACCGCAGCAGCCGCAGTTGGGATCCTTGTAGACGGTCAGATGTGGTTTGGCACCGGAGGCGATGGGCTTGGCTTGGGCTGCCAGGCTCACCGACAGGCCGACAACACCGGCCGCCGTTCCAAGCAGGCCGGTCAACACCGCACGACGGGTCAGGGACTCAGACATGTCCCTATTGTGACAGAACACCGGAACCCATTGACTGTATTGACGATATTGGCCTTCGGTCAGCGGCTGTGCTACCCTTTCCCGGTTCACGCATGCGCTCGCCGAAATACACGATCCTCGTGGCGAATCGCCAAACCGGTGCCGTTCGACGGTTCACGATTGCGCGTCGTCCAGCGTTCCTCACGACCCTGGCGATTTTGTCGGTGCCGGTCCTGATTGGGCTGGGCGCGCGATGGTCGAGCGAGGGGCAGATTGCGCAGCTCGCCCAGCAGAGCGACGCGCTCCGCATTGAAAACGCCAGCTATCGTCAGGCTACGGGTGAACTTGCGGAGCAGATCACCGCACTGCAGTCTGCGATGACGGAACTCGGTTCGCAGGCCCAGCTTGATCCCGAAATGAAGCGCGCGATGGAGAACCTCCCCGCGCTCGTGAGGAATCGCGCGATGGGTGGCGACACGGCAGTCGCGCCGCCTGCGCTGGCGAGCATGGACTCACCCGCCAGCACGTTTGGTATTCTGAAGGACCTCTTGGGCTCACTGGAGACCCGTTTGCAGACGGTGCGCACGGGCGTCGAAAAACAGCAGGCCCTGGCGTCTGCCACGCCGTCGATTTGGCCGGTCGTCGGGTACCTCTCCTCGATGTTCGGCAACCGGAAGGACCCGTTCACGGGCGCTCCTGATTTCCATCCCGGACTCGACATCGCCGCCAACCACGGCGCGCCGATCCGGGCCACCGCCGACGGCACCATCGAGTCGGCCGGCTACGCGGGCAATTACGGCAACGCGGTCGTGGTGCGCCACGGATTTGGCATCTCGACCCGCTACGGCCACATGTCCAGGATTGCCGTACGGACCGGCATGGTCGTCAAACGCGGGGAAGTCATCGGCTACGTCGGCGCCACTGGGCGCGCCACCAGTGCGCACCTGCACTACGAGATTCTGCATAACGGCCAGACGATCAATCCGTTGCGAATGCTCGCCCGCCCGTAGCCCTCCCGCGTCACTTCCTATACAATCGTTGAATCCTCCTCCGTCGCAGATCCCGCCCTGTGCGAGTGACGTGAGCTGCAGGGGGATTCCAGCATGCTCAATACCTTCCTCGGCAAGATTATCGGGACCCAGAATGAGCGCGAACTCAAGCGCCTTCGGCCGATCGCGGCCCGCATCAACGAACTCGAGTCCGGCATTCAGTCGCTGACTGATACCGACCTTCGAGCCAAGACTGATCAATTCAAGGCACGCTTTACTGCGGGCGAAACGCTCGAGGACCTGCTCCCGGAGGCCTTTGCGGTCGTCCGGGAAGGGGGTCGCCGCGCGCTCAGCATGCGGCACTACGACGTGCAGTTGATTGGCGGCATGATCCTGCACGGCGGGCGTATCGCGGAAATGAAGACAGGGGAAGGCAAGACGCTGGTCGCCACTCTGCCGGCGTATCTCAATGCCCTCGCTGGTCGCGGCGTACACGTCGTCACCGTCAACGACTATCTGGCGCGCCGCGACGCGGAATGGATGGGGCGGCTCTACCGCTTCCTCGGCATGTCGGTCGGTGTCATCCAGCACGAGCTCAACGACGCGGAGCGCCAGGCGTCCTACGCGAGCGACATCACGTACGGCACCAACAACGAATACGGGTTCGACTACCTGCGCGACAACATGAAGTATGACCTCGCGCAGTACGTGCAGCGCGGGCACTTCTTTGCGATCGTCGACGAAGTCGACAGCATCCTCATCGACGAAGCCCGGACGCCGCTCATCATTTCGGGTCCGTCCGAACAGGCCACCGACCTCTACTACGAGGTCGACAAGATCATTCCGCGCCTCAAACCCGGCGCCGTGGTCCAGGGCAACGTCAAGGCCGAGGATCGTGAACGCCTCGAGACCACCGGCGACTTCATCGTCGACGAAAAGAGCAAGACGGTGCAGCTCACCGAAACGGGCATGGCCAAGGCCGAGGAATACCTCGGTCATCGTCTGGTCGCCGGGACGTCGGGGATGTACGACCCGGCGAACATGCCGCTGCTCCACCATATTCACCAGGCGCTGCGTGCCCACACGTTGTTCCGCCTCGACGTCGACTACATGCTCAAGGATGGGCAGGTCGTCATCGTGGACGAGTTCACCGGGCGATTGATGCCGGGGCGTCGCTGGAGCGATGGTCTGCATCAGGCGGTGGAAGCGAAGGAGAAGGTCAAGATCGAACGCGAGAATCAGACGCTCGCGACCATCACCTTCCAGAACTATTTCCGCAAGTACGAAAAACTCTCCGGCATGACCGGCACGGCCGAGACCGAAGCCGAGGAGTTCAACAAGATCTACAAACTCGACGTCATCGTGGCCCCGACCAACCGGGTGCTGCAGCGTCTCGAGAACCCGGACCTGGTCTACCGCACCGAGAAGGAAAAGGCCGACGCCATCGTCGAGGACATCGTCGAGCGGCAACAAGAAGGCCGCCCGGTCCTGGTCGGCGCCGTGTCCATTGAGAAGTCCGAAAGATTCGCGGGCATGCTCAAACGACGCGGCATCAAGCACGTCGTGCTGAACGCGAAGTTCCACGCGCAGGAAGCCGAAATCGTCGCCCAGGCCGGGCGCAAGGGCACCGTGACGATCGCCACCAACATGGCGGGCCGCGGAACTGACATTTTACTTGGCGGCAATCCCGAGTTCATGGCGCGTCAGCAGTCACTGGCCGAGCAGGTGGCCGAACGGCTGCCCAAGGGGCAGGAGAAATTTGTTGATGACGAGGAATTCGTCTACTTCTTCCACCTCGATAATTTCTACCGGGTGCCGCGCGCGGACTACGAGCGCATTTTTGCTGCGCTGAAGGCCGAGACCGACACCGACCACAAGGACGTCGTCACCGCCGGGGGTCTGCACATCATCGGCACCGAGCGCCACGAAGCCCGCCGCATCGACAACCAGTTGCGTGGTCGCGCCGGCCGTCAGGGTGACCCGGGTTCGTCGCGGTTCTACCTGTCGCTTGAAGACGACCTCATGCGCATCTTCATGGGCTCGGAGCGCATCTCCGGCCTGATGCAGCGGCTCGGCATGGAAGATGGCGTGCCAATCGAGGCGCGCATGGTCACCAAAGCGATCGAACGCGCGCAGAAACAAGTGGAAGCGCAGAACTTCTCCACCCGCAAACACCTGCTTGAATATGACGACGTCATGAACAAGCAGCGTGAAAGTGTCTACACGCTGCGCCGGCAGTTGCTGGAGGGCAAGGTGCAGGTGGATGAGGACGAGGTCCTCGACACCCGCGGCTACCTGATGATGCTGGCGGAAGACTTCGTCGACAACCTCGTCGAAACACACGCGCCAAAAGATGGCGACCCCGAGACGTGGGACCTCGACGCCCTGCGCCTCGCGGCGGCCGACGCCTTTGGCCTCGACTCGGCTGACCTGGTTGCGCTCGAGTTGGGTGAGATGACGCCCTCCGAGATTGTCGACGCCCTGCTGGACATGGCCGTCAAGCAGTACGAAGCCAAGGAACAGACACTCATCATCGAGCCGTCACTGCTGCGTCGGGTTGAGCGCGACATCATGCTGCAGATCGTGGATGCCCAGTGGAAGGACCATCTCTATGGTCTCGACCATCTGAAGGAAGGCATCGGCCTGCGCGGCTACGGTCAGCGTGATCCACTCGTCGAGTACAAAAAAGAAAGCTTCTCGCTGTTCCAGGCGATGAAGGAACGGATCGACGACGAGATTGTTCGCTACCTGTGGCGGCTGCGTCCTGTCGTGTCTGAAGGTGGCGAACCTGTTCCGCCACCTCCGGTGCGCAAGCCTGCCCCGCCGATGACGTTCAGCAGCGGCAGTTCCAGTACCGCCGGTGCCACGGCGCTGCCGCGCGGCGTGTTGCAGTCCGGGCCACCGATGCCGTCGCGCACGGGTGGTGATGATGCCGGCCACACACCCGTCCGCCGTGACGAGCCGAAGGTCGGACGCAACGATCCCTGCCCTTGCGGCAGCGGCAAAAAATACAAGAAGTGCCACGGCGCCTAGCGGCGCAGTGCTGCGTGCGACGTGCATGAGTGCTCTGTGCGGTGAGAGGAATAAAGAGATGACGGAGAACCTGGGGGCTGCGGCGCAGGTGGCGCGGGGATTGACGGAAGCGCTGACGTTTGACGATGTGCTGCTGGTGCCGAGGCACTCACGGGTGTTGCCCAGCGCCGTGGATGTCGGGTCACGACTCACCCGCAGAATCCGCGTCAACGTCCCCATCCTTTCGGCGGCCATGGATACTGTCACCGAAAGTCGGCTCGCCATCGCCATGGCCCAGCAGGGCGGCATCGGGATCATTCACAAGAACCTGAGCCCGGAAGAACAGGCGCAGGAAGTGGATCGCGTGAAGCGGTCCGAGAGCGGCATGATCGTGAATCCCATCACGCTCTCCCCCACCCACAAAATCTTCGAAGCGCTCGAACTGATGAAGCGGTATCGCATCAGCGGCGTGCCGATCACCGACGATGGCAGCAAGGAAGGGCGCCTGCTCGGCATCCTGACCAATCGTGACCTCCGGTTTGCGACAAATACCGATCGCCCCATCTCGGCGATCATGACCAAGGAGAATCTCATCACGGTGCCCGTCGGGACCACGCTCGACATGGCGCGTGAGATGTTCCACCACCACAAGGTGGAAAAGCTGCTCGTGGTGGACGGGGACTTCCGGCTCAAGGGCCTCATTACGGTCAAGGACATTCAGAAGCTCATCAAGTATCCGAACGCCTGCAAGGACGCCCTCGGTCGTCTGCGTGTTGGTGCGGCGATCGGTGTCGGCAAGGACACGCCCGAGCGTGCGGCGGCGCTGGTCGCCTCACACGTCGACATCCTCATCGTGGACACGGCGCACGGCCATTCGCAGGGCGTGCTCGACATGGTCGAGAAACTGCGCGCGCAATATCCGGACGTGGAACTGGTTGCCGGCAACGTCGCCACCGCGTCGGCCACCACGGCGCTGATCGATCGCGGTGTGGACGCGGTGAAGGTCGGCATCGGGGCCGGGTCCATCTGCACCACGCGTGTCGTGGCGGGCATCGGCGTGCCGATGATCTCCGCCGTCGCCGCCTGTGCGCAGGCCGCGGAGGGACGCGACGTGCCAATCATTGCCGACGGCGGCATCCGGTACTCCGGCGACATCACCAAGGCGATTGCCGTGGGCGCAAGTTCCGTGATGATCGGCAGCTTGTTTGCTGGTCTGTCCGAAAGCCCCGGCAAGTTGATTCTGTTCCAAGGGCGAACGTTTAAGTCGTACCGAGGCATGGGATCGATGGGCGCAATGGTGCAGGGAAGCAGTGATAGGTACCGGCAAAAAGGCATGGCGACGGGAAAATTAGTCCCCGAAGGTGTCGAAGGCCGCGTGCCGTTCCGAGGCCCGTTAAGCGATTACGTCTACCAATTGGTCGGCGGGTTGCGAGCCGGGATGGGTTATTTAGGAACACGTACGATCGAGGAGTTGAGGCGAGACGCTCGCTTTATCCTCGTGAGCGCGGCGACGGTGAGGGAGAACCATCCGCATGATATCGCAATTACGCAAGAAGCACCGAACTACAGCCCTGATGTCCATCCGGGCGACGCGAGCTAGCCACTGGTTAGCCTCGTGT
>CAYZLT010000173.1:0-7626 GCA_964479175.1 uncultured Solibacteraceae bacterium
GGTGATCTACGGCCGATCTCTCGGCACGGGTCTGGCGGCCGGCCTGGCGGCGCAGATGCAGCCGGAGCTGACCGTGCTGGTGTCGCCCTACGAAAGCATGTCGGCGCTTGCTGGCCAGCACTACCCCTGGGTACCCCAGGCGCTGCTGCGCTACCCACTGCGCACCGACCTGGCCCTGGCGCAGGTGAAAGGCCCGGTGCTGCTGGCCCATGGCGCGCTGGACAACCTGATACCCGCATCGCACAGCCTGGCGCTGCAACGGCAAGCACCGCAAGCGCAGCTGGTAGTGGTGCCCGGTGCCGGGCACAACGACATCCACCGGTTCGCGCCGTACCTGGATGCCTTCCGCGCGGCGCTGCAAGGGCGCTGAAGACCGGGTCTTCAGCCGCCGCGTTGGCGCAGGGCTTCGTACAGACACACGCCGGCGGCCACGGACACGTTCAGGCTGTCGACCTGCCCGAACATGGGAATCCGGACCACTCGGTCGCAGGTTTCGCGGACCAGCCGACGGAGTCCTTCCCCTTCGGCACCGACCACAAAGGCCGTCGGCAGGGTGTAATCCAGGCTGTCATAGTCCTCGCCGGCCTCCCCAGCCAGCCCCACGGTCCAGACGCCCTTTTCCTTGAGCTCCTCAATCGCCCGCGAAATATTGACCACGGTCGCGATTTTGACGTGATGGACGGCGCCAGCCGACGCCTTGGCCGTCGCCCCGTCGAGCGGGGCGGCATGCCGGGCCTGACGCACCACGCCATGCCCGCCGACCCCGTCAATCGATCGCAGGATGGCCCCCACGTTCTGGGGGTCTTCGATGCTGTCGAGCACGACCAGGAGCGGGGGCCCTTCGGCCTGATCGACCAGCTCCTCCACCGTGTACGCGGCCAATGCCTCAAGGTCGGCGTCCATCAGGGCGTGGCCGCCGACCGCCAGCGGCAACACGCTGCCCACAGCCACTCTCGGTCCAGGGTCCGACAGGGTCCACGGTCCGAGGTTCGGCAACGTGGAGGCGAACCACGGCATGGCCAGATCCACCAGGCGCTCCGACTCGCACACCTTCATATAGTGGCGGTTGATCCACGCGAGCTTCTCCGTGTCGAACACGGCGGAGCTGTGACTGACACGCACCACGTCAAATCGCCGCGCCATTTCATCGGCCGACAGCAACTCTTCCCCATCGCCGGGGGACCACCCGAGCAACGCCAGGTAGTTCACCAGCGCCTCCGGTAAATAACCGCGCGCACGGAACTCCTGCACACTCGTCGCACCGTGTCGCTTGGAGAGTGGCGCATGATCGGGCCCCAGCACCAGTGACAGATGCGCAAACGTCGGCGGGGTCAGTCCGAGCGCTTCATAGATCAGCAGTTGCCGCGGCGTGTTCGAGATGTGGTCTTCGCCACGAATGACATGCGTCACCTCCATCAACGCATCGTCGACCACCACGGCGAAGTTGTAGGCGGGTCCGCCATCGGACCGCACGATGACGGGATCACCGATGACCGACGTGTGGAAGGTCACCGGGCCACGCACCAGATCGGGGAACGTGACCTCGCGATCGGCCGGCACCACGAACCGAATCGCGGCAGGTTCACCTTCCGCGCGGCGGGCCTCTGCGACCTCGCGCGACAGTCCGCGGCAGCGGCCGGAGTACTTCGGCGGCGCACCAGCGGCGAGCGCAGCCGCGCGTTCCTGCTCCAGCTGTTCCGCTGAGCAGAAGCACCAGTACGCATGCCCCGTGTCGAGCAGCGTACGCGCGTACGAGGCATACAGCGGCAGACGCTCGGATTGTCGATAGGGCGGGAATGGCCCCCCCTCGTTGGGACCTTCATCCCAGTTGAGGCCGAGCCACTTCAGATCCGCACAGATGCCGTCCTCGGACGCGCGTGTGGACCGTTCGGTGTCCGTGTCCTCAATGCGCAGAATCAGTATGCCGCCCTGCCCGCGCGCGAGCAGCCAGTTGAACAGTGCCGTCCGCGCGTTGCCGACGTGCAGCAACCCTGTGGGGCTTGGCGCAAAACGCAGGCGCATCGGCCGGGCGCTCATGCCTGCACCCTCGACTCGATCAACACCACGGCGTGTGACGCGATCGCTTCGCCGCGTCCGACGGCGTCAACGCCTTCGTTGGTCTTGCCCTTCACACTCACGGCGTCGATGGCCACACCGAGGACCTCGGCGAGCCGACGACGAATCTCGGAGACATGCGGCGACACCTTGGGCTGTTCGAGAATCACGGTGACGTCGACGTTGACCACGGCCCATCCACGTTCACGCACCACCACCAAGGCCCGCGACAGCAGGTCCAGGCCAGGGGCGTTTTTCCACTGCGGGTCCGTATTGGGAAACAGCTGACCAATGTCTCCCGCGCCTGCCGCACCCAGCAGGGCGTCGGTGAGGGCGTGGCAGACCACATCCCCGTCGGAGTGTCCGAGCGGCCCCTTCAGCGCGATCAGATTCACCCCCGCCAGCACCATCGGCCGCCCGGCGATCAACCGATGCAGGTCATATCCTGTGCCCACACGAGTGGTCGCGTACACGCGCTTCGCCTCCGTCACGTCATCTCCCGTCGTCATCTTCACATTGCGTCGATCGCCGTCAACGATCGCGACGCGACCGCCAGCCAGCTCCACCAACCGCGCTTCGTCGGTGGCGTCGGTGGCGCATTCACCGTCGGCCACCGCCTGCGCCAACACGTCGCGCCGGAATCCCTGCGGCGTCTGGGTCAACCACAATTGCTCGCGCGGCACGGTCATCAACACCACACGCTCGGTGCCATCGATCGCCGCACGTTTCACGGTGTCGGCCACGGCGATGGCGGGGACCGCCGCGCCGGTCTTGTCCGCGGCGGCGATGACACGATCGATCACGTCGGACGTCACAAACGGTCGCGCCGCGTCGTGCACGATCACCAGGTCGGCCTCAGCCGACACCGCGCCAAAACCGGCGCGCACGGAATCCTGCCGCCGCGCGCCACCGGCCACAATCCGGCACGGCAACCGCGTGGCGCCGATCAGCGACGCCCCGGACGCGACCAACTCCGGCGACAGCACGACCACCAACTCCGCCACCGAGGGATGCCGGTCACACGCCGCCACACTGCGCCGCAACACGGTCTGCCCGCCGATCTCGATCAGCTGCTTTGGCACGGGACCGCCCACTCTGGCTCCCCGGCCTCCGGCGACGATGATGGCGGCGACGTGCATCTTCAAGATTCTAGTCGTTCAGGCCCCACTGGTTCGAAGACAAACGAAAGCACACATCACAGGGGGGCACTGAGACACAGAGGGATTCAGACGTTGGCCCCAACCCGGACGAGCAGACTCATAAACACACTCTGCGTCTCCGTGCCTCCCTGTGAATAATCCAGCACTCACGTTCTCCCTGTGACGTGCGCTGACAAGCGCGTTCAGCGCGGCCCCGCGATCACCGTGCGCACCTGATCGATGAGGGCCCGCACGTCGTCGCGCACGAGACCGGCGGTGCTGACCGCGGGATGCACGGTGACGTCCACGTCGCCGGGCCGGGTCGTCACATGGCCCTTGCACATGATCGCGCTGGTGCCCGCCAGGGTCAGCGGCACAATCGGCAGGTGATGGTCGATGGCGATGATGAATGCGCCGGCCTTGAATCGACCGAGCGTTCCGTCGTCACTGCGGGTACCCTCGGGAAACACGATGAGGGAGGCGCCCTCGCGGACCAGGTCCTCCATCTTGCGCATCACCGACGGGCCGGGATTGCTGCGATCCACCAGGACGTGGCCCGATCGGTGCAGATGCCAGCCGAGAAACGGAATCCGGCCGAGTGATGCCTTGGCGAGAATCCGCAACTGCGTCGGCAACGTCGCAAACACCACGGGAATGTCATAGATGCTCTGGTGGTTCGCGACGTAGACGCAACTTCCGGCAGATGCCTCAGGGGGTGCACCGTGCAGCCGCACGCGCACGCCGGTGGTTCCGAGAATCCACCGCGACCACGCCTGCGCACACCGGTGGGCGACGTGCCCTCGGCGCTCCACAAGGCTGGACGCGAGCGACGCGATCCCAAGCAGGATCGTGTAGACGCTGATCGCGGGAATCAGAAACAAGACCGTGCGCCACCAGTGCCAGGATGGCACCGTCACGCCTGGGCTGCCGGCCGTGGCCCGGTGGCGGCTTCCACGTGCCGTCCGAAGATCATGCGGCCGGCGGTGGTCTGCAGGACGCTGGTCACCACCACTTCGAGGTTCTTGCCGATGCGACTGCGCGCGTTGTCCACCACCACCATGGTGCCGTCATCGAGATACGCGACGCCCTGGTTGTACTCCTTGCCTTCCTTGATGATGAATACATTCATCACCTCACCGGGCAGGACCACGGGCTTGAGCGCGTTGGTCAGCTCATTCAGATTCAACACATCAACCCCGCGCAACTGCGCGACCTTGTTGAGATTGAAATCGTTCGTGACCAATTTGCCGGACATCGCCTTGGCCAGTTCGATCAACTTGAGATCCACTTCCTTGATCGTGGGAAAATCGACGTCGGAGATCACCACGTCGATGCCGGACGTCTTCTGGATGCGGTGCAGGATGTCGAGACCCCGGCGCCCGCGATTGCGTTTCAGCGGGTCGGACGCATCGGCGACCGCCTGCAGTTCCTTGAGCACGAACTGGGGGACCACCAGGGTCCCGTCCAGGAAGCCGGTTTCGGCGACCTCGGCGATCCGGCCGTCGATAATCGCGCTGGTGTCCAGAATGCGGTACCGCCGATGCGGGCGCGCATCGCGGAAGAGACTCACCAGCTTCACCGGCTCGAGCCACTCCCCTTTGCGGGCCCCAAACACCAGCCCCAAGTACGGCAACACGATCACGATCAGGCCGTGCAGGAACCGGACCTTGGTGTCGTCGGTGTTGGCCCAGAAGAGGGCGTTGTTGATCGCCTGCGCCACCATCAGCATGATGCCGAAGCCGAGCAGGCCACCCAGCAACTGCGTGACCGATGTGTCGCGCATGCGTGCCTCGGCCGCCACAATCACGAGGGCGACGGCCAGTCCCAGGCCGGCGTTGACGAGATAGTGCGCCTGAGCCGGCTGGATCTGGATCGCCGTGTAGACCACCGCGCCGATGAACAACCCGCGAACGAGGACGAACCCGCGCATCACCGACATTCTAGCCGCATCCGGAAACAGCGGAGATAAGATCGACGGGATGCGTCTCCGTATGCTCCTCGTGTTGACCGGTCTGTGCGCGTTCGCCGCGTGTGGATCGCCCACGCCCGCCCCTGTGCCGCCAACGACCCACGCCGCCGCGGAGGATCCCACCGTGTGGGAGGCCTACCGCCGCGCCGCCGGCGGCGACGCCCTCGGGCGCGTCCGCAGCCTCCGCGTCACCGGCTTTGCGGTGGACCCCACCGAACGCGGCAATCGCCGACTGGTGATCGAGGCGGCCGCGCCGTCACGGTATCGCCAGCGGGAGACGCCGACCACATCCCGGGGTTCCAATATCCGCACCCTGGTCGGCTACAACGGCACCAACGGCTGGTGGGCCGGCAATACGCTTTTGGGTGGCGAAGGACTGTCGGAGGACGTCGAGACCAGGAATCGCACCATCACGGCGGCCGGACGCCAGTCGTACATCAACACGATGGCCGGGCTCATGCCCTTGTGGCTGCAGGACTCCGGGCTGACCCTCACCACCATTGGTGCCATCACCGACGGGGAGGACCGCGGCGCCACGGCGATCCAAATCACCGCCGAGGGCGCGCCCGTGGGCCGCCTGGTCATGGACGCCACCACCCACCTGCCCAGACGTCTTGTCGTGCCCCACCTTCGGTCCATCCGGGCGGACGGCGGAGAGTACACGATCTCGTTTCACGAGTACCGCGACGTGGGCGACGGCGTCCAGTGGCCGCATCGGATCAGCCGTGACAAAACCGGCACGTCCAACGTCATCATCCAGTGGATGATCCGCGCGTATCAAATCAACCCGGACCTGCCGGCGACGACGTTTGAGCCGCCGGCGCGACGGTAGGGCCAAAGCCCGGCAGCCCCGAAGAACCGGACTGGAATGCGCTCTACGCGATCAGAGAATCGAGGGCCTCGCCCACCGTGCGCACGCCGATCAACTCGAGGCCCTTCGGCTGATCGACGCCGCCGAGATTGCCCTCGGGGATCACCGCGGCGGTGAACCCCATTTGCGCCGCCTCGCGCAGGCGCAGCGGTGCCTGCGACGTGGCCCGAATTTCTCCCGCCAGCCCGACTTCGCCGAACACCACGGTCTGCTCCCGCAGCTTGCGATTGCGCAGGCTCGACGCGACCGCCGCCACAACGGCCAGGTCCGCCGCAGGTTCGTCAATCGTCATGCCCCCCGCAACATTCACATACACATCGTCGGTCACAAACGAGAGGCCGGCACGTTTGTCGAGCACGGCCAGGAGCAACGAGAGGCGATTGTGATCCAGGCCACTGGCGGTGCGGCGAGCCTGACCCAGCGTCGCTGAGCTGACGAGCGCCTGCACTTCAACGAGAAACGGGCGTGTGCCTTCAAGGCAACACAACACGGCCGACCCGGGAACACTCACAGGGCGCTCGGCAAGGAACAACGCCGAGGGATTGGCGACCGGCTCAAGGCCACGTCCCGTCATCTCGAACACGCCGAGTTCACTGATCGCGCCGAACCGGTTTTTGACGGCGCGCACCACGCGATGCGAGTGATGGCGATCCCCCTCGAAATACAACACCGTGTCGACGACGTGCTCAAGCACTTTGGGGCCGGCCAGCGCACCATCCTTGGTGACGTGGCCCACCACGATCGTCGGCAGATTTCTCCCCTTCGCCGTGAACAGGAAGTCCGTCGCCGCCTGCCGCACCTGCCCCACACTGCCGGGCGCCGAGGCCATCTTCAGGGAGAACACCGTCTGGATAGAGTCGACGATGAGGAGTGCGGGCTTGAGGCGATCCACCTCTTCCAGGATTCGCTCGACACACGTCTCGGCCAACAGGTACAACGGCGCGTCGGCCACACCGAGGCGTTCCCCGCGCATCTTGACCTGGTGTTCGGACTCTTCGCCGGAGGCGTATAACACCGGCCCCACCTCGCGTGCGAAGTGTGCGGCCGCCTGCAGCAACAGCGTGGACTTGCCGATGCCGGGCTCGCCACCCAGCAACACGAGCGAACCGGGCACAATGCCTCCGCCGAGCACGCGATCAAATTCTCCGATGCCGGTGGAGAATCGCGCGGAGACCACGGCGTCGACATCGGCATACTTCTGCGCTTTGCCGCCGCCCATCGGCTCGGCCGCCCCTTTGCGTGCGGCGGCCATCTTGTCCGGCTTCTCGAAGAGCTCTTCAGCAAACGTGTTCCAGCCCCCGCAGTCCGGGCATCGGCCCAGCCACTTCGGCGCCTGGGCGCCGCACTGCTGACACGCGAACACTGATTTCGACATTCTCAGTACGTTCTCTCTATCCTCGACCCCAGCCGGCAGATGATCTCCCACGGGATCGTGCCAATCGTCGCGGCGACTTCGCGCGCGGTGATCTCCTGATCGCCCTGCGATCCGATCAATACCACTTCGTCACCCGGTGCGACGTCGATCCCGGTCACGTCCACCATAATCATGTCCATGCAAATCGAGCCCACGATGGCGCGACGCTGCCCCCGAA
>CAYZLT010000174.1:0-7587 GCA_964479175.1 uncultured Solibacteraceae bacterium
GATGATGACAACGTCGTAGCCGGCGGCGTCGAGCACGATGGCCGCTTCGGCCGTAGTGCGGGCGAGTCCACCGAGATGGCCACGGGTGGCCATGCTGCGAATGAAGACGCCCTCATCCTGCGCGTGCCCCTGCATCCGCACGCGGTCGCCAAGAATCGCACCGCCGCTGAACGGACTGGTGGGATCCACGGCGAGGATGCCGACCGTCTTGCCGCGTTTGCGCAGCTCGACGATGATCTTGTCAACGAGGGTGCTCTTGCCGGCACCGGGAGGGCCGGTGATGCCGAGCAGGTACGCGTGGCCCGTCCCGGAGAAGATGCGGCCGATGAGCGCGGCACCATCGGGTGATTCGTTTTCGATCAGCGAGATCGCACGCGCAATGGCACGTGGGTCCCCCGCCAGCAGTCGTTCAGAGAGGGTGATGGGAGTGCTCACGACGCCTTATCGCCCCAGCAACTGACGGGCGATGACGAGGCGCTGGATTTCGCTGGTCCCTTCGCCGATCGTGCACAACTTCACGTCGCGGAAAAACTTCTCCGCCGGATAGTCCTTGGTGAAGCCGTAGCCGCCATGAATCTGGACGGACTCTTCCGCCGCGCGCACGGCAATCTCGCTCGAATACAACTTCGCCATCGACGACTCACGCCCCGTGCGCACGACGCCCTGGTCCTTCATCCATGCCGCACGATACGTCAACAATCGAGCGGCCTCGATCCGTGTGACCATGTCGGCGAGTTTCCACTGAATCGCCTGAAAGCTGGCGATGGGCTGACCGAACTGGCGGCGCTCCTTCGCGTATTTCAGCGCGCAGTCATACGCGCCCTGCGCCAGGCCCACGGCCAGCGCGGCAATGCCGATGCGGCCGGCATCGAGCACCTGCAGCGTGTTGATGAACCCCTGCCCCTCGTCGCCCACCATGGCGTCGGCCGGCACGCGGCAATCTTCGAAGATCACTTCGCTGGTGTCACTCGCGCGCATCCCGAGTTTGTGTTCTTTCTTGCCGGCCCGCATGCCCTTGGTGCCCATCGGCAGCACAAACGCCGAAATGCCGCGGTGGCCCTTCGCCTTGTCGGTCACAGTCATGACGACGATCGCGCCGCCGACCGAACCGTGGGTGATGAACTGCTTGGCGCCGTTGATGACCCAATCGGAGCCATCGCGGCGGGCCACTGTGCGCATCGCGGCGGCGTCGCTGCCGGCACCGGGTTCGGTGAGTCCCCACGCGCCCAGGTACTCGCCCTTGATGAGTGGCACGACATACTGCTGCTTTTGTGCCTCGGTGCCGAACATGAAGATGTGGGACGTGCAGAGACCGTTGTGCGCCGCGACCGACAACGAGACCGACGGACAGACCCGCGCCAGTTCCTCGATGCAGATGCAGTACTCGATGGCGGACATGCCGGCGCCGCCGTAGTCTTCCGGAAACTGAATCCCCATCAGTCCCAGCGCGGCCATTTTGGTGACCAGCGCGTGCGGGAAGGCTTCGGCTTCGTCCCACTCCATCACGGAGGGGCCGATTTCTCCTTCCGCGAACTCGCGAACGGTGCGGCGGAGGAGTTCCTGCTGACTGGTCGGGCGCAAGTCCATCCAGAGAAAAATATCACGGGGCTGGCGAACTCCCGGCGTCCCGCCGATAGGCCGACCATGGGAATCCTGCGAAAAACGATCGCCAGCAGCCTATTGGCCGTGGCGGGACTGGCCGCGACGCCAACGGTGGCCTCGGCCGACATCACGGCCTTTCTGGGGGTGGGACACCGCCCGGAAACCCGTGCCGCGAAGGGCGTGGCCTTTGGGGTGAGCATCATCGCGGTCGGATTTGAGGTCGAGTACTCCGATATTTCGGAAAAAGACACAGCCGATGCCCTGGCGCCACGGCTTCGCACCGGCATGGTCAACGCCCTCGTCCAGACCCCGACCTCCGGCGCTCAGTTGTATGCGACGGCGGGTGTGGGGGTCTATCGGGAGAATTTACGCGCGGACTTTCAGGAGACCAACACGGCCTTCAACATCGGCGGCGGGATCAAGATGGGGCTGTTCGGCCCGGTCAAATTGCGCGTGGACTATCGCTTGTTCACCCTGCGAGGAGCGCCGACGGAAAAAACGGTGCACCGGGTCTACGCGGGAGTGAACACGAGCTTCTGACGACCTACCTTATTTTCGTCAGCCCCATCCGCTCGATCCGCACGACGGCCGCTTTCATGCGGTCGTACACGTTCTGCACGTCGGCGGGAAGCACCTCAGCGAGCAGCAGGAGCGGATTGTAGTTGGCCGTGACGATCGCTGGATCAAACAGGCACAGATAGACCACCGTGTCCCCCGGCTTCTCGGCGGACTTGTACATCAACCAGTTGGCGGCCTGGAGTTTTCTGGTGGCGGTATCCGCCTTGGACAGGGCGTCTTTGAGACGCGCCATCACCGCGTCGAAATCTGCGACTTTGGCGGGATCAACGTGGAAGATCAACATTCCGGCGCCCGTCGGAAAGACGTAGTCCACTGGCACGCCAGCGACGACAGGCGTTGCCGGCGCGGTGGCCGTGGTCGTGGTCGGAGGCTGCGTCACCGGCACGGGCACCGGGGGTGGCGCGACCTGAGCCAGAGCCGGGCTGACGCCGGCGACCACGAGCGCAAGGATTCGCAGGACGTGTGTCATCTTGGGTTCCATTGTGCCGGAAAACAGAAAAGGACGTCACCGCCTTCGCGGTGACGTCCTTTTTACAACACGAGCCGGACGAACTCAGCCGATTTTCTTGATGTTCCAGGGCACCAACTGCACGTGCGCCTCGCTGAGCCGTTTGTAGAGGGCGTCCGCCTCTTCACGCGTGAACCCGGCGTATTCGTAAATCATCTTCACCGCGTCGTAGCTCAAGGTGCTGGAGGGCGGCTCAAGGGACAGCAGAAAAATCGCGGGGCCGACGAGGGACGGGTCGGTCTGGACGCGGAGCAACTTGATGCCGTCTCCCTGAGCTTTCACATCCGGCTTCGCGCTCATTGCCATCTTGGCCTTGAGTTCCTTGATGAGCGCGGCAAAGTCGTCAGCCTTTTCTGGCTTGATCTGCCAGAGCAGAATGACAAGTTCCGCGTTCTCAAATTTCAACGGATCCGGTGGCGCGGGCGCCGCCGCGGGCTGCGCGGGGGGCTGCGCGGGCGGGGGGTCCTGCGCCTGCACTGCCGAAGCCATCAACAACATTCCGGTCACGCCAAGCGCGACCACCGTACGCCGGCCCATAACCGGGAAAACACCAAACAACCGCATGCACAATCCTCCTCGCCACTGGGGGCGTTGGTTCAAAAGGAACGCCTACTCTACCGTACCGAACTCTCTTGTGACGAGCCGCGAATTAGACGAACACAGACAGAATCTCGTTCGCCACCAACATTCCCTCACGCGTCAGGCCAAACCGGCCATTTTTTCGCCACACCCGCTGCGATTGCACAAACGGATCCAGGTCCGCGCCATATCGGGCCCAGGGCTCGATGCCAAACCGCCGGGCAAAGTCTGCCTCATCGATGCCTTCATTGAGGCGCAGCCCGGTAAAAAGTGCCTCTTCCACGCGCGCCTGGGGGGAGAGCGTCTCCACGTCCCCCGCCACCGACTGTCCGCTGCCGACCCGATCCACGTATTCGCTGGTGGACGACAGGTTCTTCCAGCGTCGCCCGTCCACGGTCGAATGCGCCCCGCACCCGAACCCGAACCAGTCCCCCGCCTGCCAGTACTTCAGATTGTGCCTGGACCGGTGCCCGGGCCTGGCCACATTGGATATCTCGTACTGGCTCAGTCCGGCGGCTTCCAGTCGGGCGATTCCCTCCAAGTACATATCCGCCGCGTCATCATCAGGAGCAAGCGACCACCCGGCCCGCGCCATGTCTTCCTTGAGTGGCGCGTTCGGATAGAGCTCGAGTAGATACAGCGACAGATGATCGGGCGCCAACGACAGCGCCCGGTCAATCGTCCGGTGCCACGACGCCCGCGACTGCGCCGGCAACCACAACATGAGGTCGAACGAGACCGAGTTGAACCCGGTGTCCTTCGCGGCCTCGATCGCTTCTACGGCACGCGCCGCCGAGTGGATGCGTCCCAGCCGCTTCAGCTCGTCATCGTCAAATGACTGCACACCGAAGCTGAGTCGATTGATCCCGGCCGCGCGAAAAGCCGCCAGTCGCTCGGGCGTGGCGGTTTCGGGATTGGTTTCGAGGGTGATCTCGGCATCTGCGGCGAGATCGAACGTCTCGCGACAGGCGGTCAGCAGCCGCGTGATCTCAGCCGGGTCCAACAACGAGGGTGTGCCGCCGCCAAAAAAAATCGTATCCGCCGCGCGTCCAGCCGCGGAGCGAATCTCGCGTTCGAGGGCATCCACATACCGGCGCTTCAGATCTTCGTCGATCAGGCCGCGGTTGAAGTTGCAGTAGTTACAAATCGCCTGGCAGAACGGGATGTGTAGATAAAGCCCCACCGGGTGCGGAGTGCGCGGTGCGGAGTGCGGGGAACTGCTCAGCGCCTAGCCTCGGCCGGCTTTGCCGCCGGGCCAGCGGAGTTCGCGAGCTTCGCGCGGGTTCTTGAGCGAGTGGAGCGGGTCGTTCTCCTTGAGCTGCGCGCGGGCGGGGCCACGGGAACGCGCAGGCAGCACACGGCGACCTTTGTTGGTCTGCCAGAGAATTGTCAGGTCGTTGGGGCCACCATTGGGTGGCAACATCCGATAGTCACCGCCGTCGTACTCAAGGAACTCGCACATCTCGTGCAGGCGCGAGTGCATGCGGTAGCCGACTCGCGCTTTGAGCGAATCCAGATCAGACTCATCGGGCGTGTCTTCGTAGTTGGTCGTAAAAATGGTCGGCCGGCGCTCGTTGTAGCGGGTGTTGACGATGAGGTTCATCGTTTCTTCGACCCACTCGGACGGCTTTTCGGAGCCGAGGTCGTCGAGCACGAGCAACTCGGCATCCATCACGGGCCGGATGATGTCCATCTCAGCCGTGCGGACCACGGGGTTGTAGGTGGACCGAATCACCTTGAGGAGTTCACGCACGTCATAAAACAATGCGCGTGCGCCCTTCTGCATCACGACCTGGCGCAGCGCCGCGACCGCGATGTGGGTCTTGCCAATCCCCGGGGGCCCGATCAGGCACAGGCCCTTGGTGACGGCTGGGAACTGGTCGGCGAATTTTCGTGCGTAGGTCACCGCCGACTGCAGCTTTTCGTTCGGATACATCTGGAAATTCGCCAAATCACACTTGGCGTACCGCGGCGGAATCCGCGCGTCGCGCAGCAGTCGATCGGCCGCCTCTGCGCGACGGCAATCGCAGCGCTCGACACGCCGCACGCCGTCGCCGGCAGCGACCTTCCATCCAGTTCCGTTGCAGAGTTGGCAATCGCTCACGGTAGATCCGGGATGATACCACCCGATCGTCAATCACCCGATATTGGGGTCGTCCGGACGCGTTGTCACCAGTGACGTATTGAGGCGCTGTTCCCAATCGTCGAGGCCCTGCGCCAGTTCTTTTTTGACGTACGCCATAAATTCGTTGACTTCGCTCTGCATGCTTTCCATCTTCTGGCGCATGTTGAGAATAATTTCGACGCCGGCGAGATTCACGCCCAAATCACGCGTCAGCGTCAGAATCGTCTCCAGCCGATGCAGGTCATCGTCGGAGTACAGGCGGGTGTTGCCGTCGGTGCGCGAGGGCGCCAGCAGGCCTTCACGTTCATAGAGGCGCAAGGTCTGCGGATGGACGTTGTACTTCGACGCCACCGCACTGATCATGTAATAGCCCTTGCCGGTACCGGATTTTCGGGTCGTCATGACTGGGCTCCAAATAAATGCGCTCTCACATCCACCGGGTTGAGGGCGCCGAATTCACGTAACAAGGCCTTGGACCGTTCGTCACGAACGGGAGGCAGCACGATCTGCACTTCAGCGATCAGGTCGCCCGCAAGCGACGGGTCCGCTGCGTGGGCGGATGGAATCCCCTGCCCCCGCACTCGCAACCGGGTGCCCGACCCGGTGCCGGGCGGAATCTTCACTTTCACGGGGCCGTTCAAGGTCGGGACGTCCACCTTCGCGCCCAACGCGGCCTCATGCACGGCCACCGGCAACAACATCCGGAGGTCACGACCGTCGCGACTGAACACGGCGTGCGGCGACACGTCCACCGTCACGTAGAGGTCGCCCATCGGGCCCCCTCTGGCGCCGGCGTGTCCACGGCCCGGCACCACGAGTCTGGCGCCGTCATCAATGCCCGGAGGAATCACCAGAGTGACCACCTCGCTGCGTGCCTGCAGGCCCACACCGGCACACGTCCGACAGGGCTGAGTGGTCAGCCGGCCGGTCGATTCACACGGTTCACACGGCTTGGTGAACACCATGTGCCCCCGTGCCCATCGCGTCGCGCCGACACCGCGGCACACGGGACACGCCACAGGGACGACGGCCACACGCCCGGCACCCGCACACCCCGGACATCGCTCCTGCCGCACCACCGACACGGGAATCTGTCCGCCCCGCATCGCGTCCTCGAAGGAGATGGCCATCGTGAGTTCGAGCGAACTTCCCCGCTCCGGGGATGTTGCCCGGCGCGCGGCATCCTGAAACACGTCGGAGAACATCTCCGAAAACGTGGCCGCCTCGTGCCCCTGTGCCAATGAGGAAAAGTCGAATCCCTCGAAGGCAATCGTGGCCTCCACGGTGGTCGGATGTGCAAACGTGCGGCTGTGATCGTACTCGCGTCGGCGCTCGACGTTGCCGATCACCTCGTACGCCTGCTGCACCTGCCGGAAACGCTCCTCGGCGAGCCGGTCACCCGGATTGATCCGCGGGTGGTACCGCCGCGCGAGGCGCAAGTAGACGCGCTCGATCTCAGCCGCCGTTGCGGAGGCGTCAAGATCGAGCGCGCCGTAGAGATCCATTACTTCTTGTCTTCCACTTCCGATTCAATAACTTCAGCGTCGATGACATCTCCCGACGCCGCGCCTTCGCCAGCCGAACCTGTCGTACCTGTTGGGCCGTCAGCGCCTGGTGCTCCAGCACCGGGTTGCTGGTAGAGCTTGGTCGCCGCCTTGGTCTGCGCGTCCATCAACGCGTCCAGCTTTTTGGTGATGGCCGTCGCGTCGCCAGACTCGATCGCCTGCTTCACGTCGGTGATCGCGGATTCAATGGCGAGGCGATCTTCCGACTGCACCTTGTCTCCCGACTCCTTCATGAACTGCTCCGCGGCATGGACGGCCTGGTCCGCTCGGTTGCGGGTGTCCACCTCTTCCTTCCGCTTCTTGTCCTCTTCGGCGTGGGCTTCGGCGTCCTTCACCATCCGCTCGACTTCGTCCTTCGACAGACCGCTCGTCGCCGTAATGGTGATCTTCTGCTCTTTCCCGGTTCCCTTGTCTTTCGCCTGCACGTTCACGATGCCGTTGGCGTCGATGTCGAATGTGACCTCGATCTGCGGCACCCCACGCGGGGCCGACGGAATGCCGTCGAGGTGGAACTTGCCCAGCGTGCGGTTGTCGCGCGCCATCGGCCGTTCGCCCTGCATCACGTGGACTTCCACACTCGACTGACTGTCTGCCGCGGTGGAGAACGTCTCGCTCTTGCGCGTCGGGAT
>CAYZLT010000175.1:0-1623 GCA_964479175.1 uncultured Solibacteraceae bacterium
AACTGGCACTGGTCACCGCCGACGACCTGCAGACGCTGCTGACCCTGGGTGGCTTCCCGGAGCCGTTCTTGAGCGGCTCCGCTCTCGACGCCCGACGATGGTCGCGGGAGTACAGGACTCGACTGGTGCGCGAGGACGTCGTCGACCTCGAACGCGTGTCCGACCTGGGCACACTGGAACTGCTGATGACCAGGCTGCCTGATCTGGTCGGCTCCCTGCTCTCGATCAACGCCGTGCGCGAAGACCTGCAGGTGAGCCACCAGACTGCGTCCTCCTGGCTTGAGGTCCTGGAACGCCTCTATGCCGTCTTTCGGGTGGCCCCGTTCGGCAGCCCGAAAGTGCGCGCGATCAAAAAAGCGCAGAAGTTGTACCTGTTCGACTGGTCGCTGGTGCCCGACGCAGGCCCCCGGTTCGAAAACCTCGTGGCCGCCCACCTGCTCAAATGGGTCCACTTTCAGCAGGACGCCCTCGGACGCGACCTCGACCTGCGCTACTTCCGCGACACCGACGGCCGTGAGGTGGACTTCGTCGTCGTCGACCGCCGAACTCCGATTCTTGCGGTCGAGTGCCGACTCGACGACTCGGAGGTCAGCACCGGGTTGCACTACCTGCGGGCCAAGTTTCCGGCGATGGAGGCCTGGCAAATCGCCGCGCGAGGTCGCAAGGACTACCAGACGGCCGAAGGCATCCGCGTCTCGCCGGCGGTGCCGTGGCTGAAGACGTTGGTGTGAAAATCGTGACGGCGGGATGGCTCATGGGGTGAGGCCTTCAGCACCGTCTGAACGGCGCCGCAGCGACCCAATCCTCCTCCCTGCGCAAAGGCGAAGATGGCCGGGCCACGCCAGGTGAGCAAGACGACACTGACGCGAACGCAGTCAGACGATTTCATCGCCCTTGGCGGGTTGCCCTGCGAGCAGAAACGTCTTGGGGTACCTGCCTTCCCCGCATATCTTGAAGGAGCCGAAGTCCTTGAACCAGAGCCGGTCCGGTGCGACCGGCGCACTCTCCCTCCAAAGTTTCAGTGCATACAGGTCGTCAGCAGAGATCTTGCGTTCGCGTGCGCGGTCGAAGAGATGGTCGCGCAGTGGTACGGGAAGGTCCGTCCACTGGATTTTGGGCATCAGACACCGAATGTCAGGCGAGCCAGTTCACCCTTCACCTGCTGGATTTCGTCAGCGTCAGTGGCAGCGCCGAGACGGTCAGTCAATTCGAAGAAGCGTTGTTTCTCGGCTTCTTTTGCCTGCAAGCCGGCTTCGACCAAGGCTTCAAGCATGCTAGCGGTGCTCCGACTCTGATGACGCGCGAACTGCTGAACCCGCCGGTCCACGTCACGAGACAGTGGAACGCTTCGCCGCACGACTTGCTTTGCCTTTGTCGTAGCACCCATGGATGCATATTACATCAACATGCATCACTCTTCCCTCACGTCAACTCGGCGCCGACAGGTGCTTGAGTGTCACGACCGCGACGCCGTTGATTTCCCGTACGGCCTGAGCCGTGGGGACACAGACAACGCGCAGAACCGTGTGGCGTCGGTACGCGGCCGGCAGGTCCGGCGCCGGCCGAGCCGCCACCTGAGCCACCAACCGGCCCAGGTGTCCTGCCGCCATTTTCGCTTCCCCC
>CAYZLT010000175.1:1633-7573 GCA_964479175.1 uncultured Solibacteraceae bacterium
CGGCGACGATGTCCCATTCAGGCGCCGTCCCGTGCCACCACCGCTGCGGCGTCATCCAGGTGCCCGGTTCGCCCAGGGCAGGATGCCGACTCTGCGGCAGCCGCTGCCGGCACAGCTGTTCCCACGCCTCACCCACCAACGCCGGCCAATACCTGTCAAGCACCGCCAATCGGGACCGCGATGTTCCGGTGACCAGTTCGGCACGATGCGGGGCGACGACGCGGAACCACAGCCGCGTAAACGGATCCGCAATGCGATACAAGCTGCGACGACTCGACTTCGGCGCCTCACCAAACGGCACTTCTCGCACCACCAGCCCAAGTTCGAGCAGTCGCTCAAGCGGGCGCGACAACGACGTGGCGGGCCTGCCAAGGCGGCCGGCAATCTCCGACACACGATGCGCGCCCATGCCGATCGCATCCAGAACGGGGCGCACCTCGAGTGCCGACGGCGTCTCTTCGAGCAGCAGACGATCTGGCTCGCGATGCAGCGCACCGCGCGGGTCGAGCACGAGATGGTCGATCGCGCGACGCGTGTCCCCCGCGTGATCGACCGCGAGTTCCCAGTACCGCGGAATCCCACCCCAGGCGGCAACAAACTCGACCACCTGTGCGGGCGACAGCCGTCCAGCCGCCTTCGTCACGAACGGGACGTCCAACGGGCCGACCTCAAACACCTCGTGTGCCCGACCGTACAAGGGCGCGGCACGATCGAGCACGAGGCCCTGCATCATCCGCTGACTCGACCCGGCAATGGCCACGACCAGACCGGCCTGACGCGCCTCGTGGTCGATCCACCGCTGGATCACCGACGGCAACTCGCGTGACGATGCCACCCAGTACGGCAATTCGTCGAAGACGATGGGTCCGCGCCAGCCGGCGCGAGCGGCTTCGGTACTCAATCGCTTCAGCAGCGCGGCCCAATCCCGGTACGAGACGTCCGCAAACCCCGCAAAGCGCGTCGCGATGGCCTCCGCCAGATACCGCCGCTGCACGTCTGCCGCAGACTGGTCGGCCACCGCATAGATCCCGCCGTGCCGCCGACACCATTCCACCAAGAGCCGGGTCTTGCCAATCCGCCGACGCCCGAACACCACGGCGAGCCCGCCCTCGCGGCGCGCCATCAGCGCCTCCAGACGGTCAAGTTCGTCGGTGCGATTAAGAAACAACATTATGCAGTTGAGCATAATGCTGGTCGGCATAATGAGGCAAATACGGGTTCAGGGCCTTCAATGCGGACTGAGACCAGAATCGTTACATTTTGACTATTAGAATTGTTACATTTTAACTATCATCGCGCGGGATCCGGACAAAGTCGGACGGATGTTGCGGGCCTTGGCGAGAAGCGTCGGCACGTACGTAACCATCGGCACCCTCGCGGCCGATGCGGGCGGAGCCGATGGCATGCTCGCCAGAGACACGGTTACCGACTACCTGAGTGCGTTGGATCGGTTGATGGTCATCGAGAGTCAACCGGCGTGGGCTCCGCACCTGCGATCACGCGCGATCCTTCGCGGCTCCCCAAAGCGACATTTCGTCGATCCATCGCTGGCCGTGGCCGCCTTGCGGGGCACGCCTGACCGACTGCTGGCCGATCTGACTGGTCTGGGATTCCTCTTTGAATCACTGGTCGTACGCGATCTCCGGGTGTACGCGCAGGCCGACGACGCTGCGGTGCGCCAGTATCGGGATAACACAGGTCTGGAAATCGATGCCATCGTGGAGGCAGCAGATGGGCGTTGGGCCGCGTTCGAGATCAAGCTTGGAAGCGGACACATCGACAGCGCCGCAAAGGCGCTCTTGAAGTTCCGCGACCGCGTCGACCAGGCCTCCATCGGCCCTCCGGCGGCGCTTAGCGTCATCGTAGCCACCGGCTACGCCTACCAGCGCGAAGACGGCGTCAGCGTCGTGCCAATCTGATGCCTCGGGCCGTAGAGACGGCTGGTGGATCACCCGGCGCCGCGTGGCTCGACCGGACGTGGCTGCATCCAGATCGGTGGCGCGGCTAAAGCCGACGACCTACGACAGGTGCTTGAGCGTGACGACGATGGTATTCTGCGGCCATGAACCCGCCGCTGCCCTTGGCGCGACCGGCGAACTACGACGACCTGCTGGCCCTGCCCGACCACGTCGTCGGCGAAATCGTCGGTGGAGAACTGTACGTGTCACCCCGGCCGGCCCCGCGGCATGCAGTGACCTCATCAGTCCTGGGAGGCGAACTCGGCCCCCCGTATCACCAAGGGCGTGGAGGTCCGGGAGGGTGGTGGATCCTGGACGAGCCCGAACTGCATCTCGAAGACGATGTGCTTGTGCCGGATCTGGCCGGCTGGCGCCGCGTCCGAATGCCGGCGATGCCCGACACGGCCTGGTTCTCCGTCGCCCCTGACTGGGTTTGCGAAGTGTTGTCACCCGGCACCGCGCGGCTCGACCGGCACCGAAAGCTCGATGTCTACGCGAGAGCGGGCGTTGGCCACTGCTGGCTCATCGACCCGCTTGCGCGAACCCTTGAAGTGCTTCAGCTTGATGGCGGGCGCTGGACCCTGGTCGCCGTGCACGCGGGCGACGAGGAGGTGCGCGTGCAGCCCTTCACTGAGACCGTCCTCGCGCTGCACCGCTTGTGGGCGGATTGAGATGGGACGGACAATGGCGCCGTTCAAAACCACGGCGCCCTACTTCGATCCCGAAGAGAGGCTGGCGACGCGTTCGCCGATCGCCAGACTCGCCGTGAGGCCGGGTGAATCAATGCCGGCGGCGTGGATGAGCCACGGCTGGATGGCGTCGCGGCGGATCATGAAGTCCGCGAACTTCTCCATGGGCGGATGGAGTTTGGCGCGGATGCCGCTGCCGCTCAGTCGCAGGTCCGCGAGCGTCACGGCCGGCAACAACCGCTGGGTCTCCTCCAGGAAAGCTTCGACGGGCTGACGGCCCTCCTCGTAGTCGTCCTTGCGATCCTGATACCGAATGGTCGGCCCGAGCCACACGGTGCCCTGCGCGGTCTTCGTGAGATGCACACCGAGGCCATGCCCGGTGTGATGAGGCACGGGGTACACGAGGCCGTTCACTAGCGCAGACGCTCTGGGTGTGAGTTCGGCATATTCACCTCGACACGGATAAATGGTGAACACTTCCCCACCACACAACGCAGACACGTCGTCGGCGTAGAGGCCGGCCGCGTTAACGACCGTATCGGCCTCGATCACTTCAAGGGGCGTCGTGATGGCCACGTGATCGCCGGCTGGCGCCACGCCCACGACCGGGGAGCCTGGCAACACGTGGCCACCGAGACGCTCCACCTCACGTTGCAACACTTTCACATACGCTTCAGCTTCGACCCATGCGGTCAGCGGCGACCACAGCGCGCGCGTGGCCCTGACGTTGGGTTCGCGACGCCGGACAAATGCGGCATCGACCACTTCGACCTCGACACCGCTCGCCGCGGCGTTGGCGGCGAGTTTGTCGACCTCCGGTTCTTCGCTGCTGTCGGTGGCCACCACCAACTTGCCCGACGTGTGATGCGGGATGTTGTGCGTCGCACAGAAGGCTCGCAGACGATCGCGGCCTTCGATGCACAGGGTGGCTTTCAGCGATCCTGGTGGGTAATACAACCCGGCGTGGATCACGCCGCTGTTGTGGGTGGACGTGTCGAGGCCGGCGCGACGGTGACGTTCGAGGACGACGACGCCTTTGCCCCGCTGCAGGAGGGACAGGGCGCAGGACAGGCCGACGACGCCGGCGCCGATTACGGCGATCACGGGAGACAGGGCACAGGTTGAAGGCTCAAGGGCAAAGGCTAAAGGTACGGGCTGCGAGTCGGGCGGCCAACAAGATGGCTTCGACCATCGAGCCGTGATCGGCTTTGCCCTGGCGGGCGATGTCGAAGGCGGTGCCGTGGTCGACTGACGTGCGGATGATGGGGAGCCCCAGGGTCACGTTCACTGAATGGCCGAATGACAGCAGCTTTACGGGCACGAGGCCCTGGTCGTGGTAACAGGCGATGACGACATCAAATTCGCCGCGGGCTGCGCGCACGAACAACGTGTCGGCGGGGAATGGTCCAGACACATCCACACCCTCGGCACGAGCCATCTCGATGGCAGGGCGAATCGTCGCGATCTCCTCGCTGCCGAGGAGGCCGTCCTCCCCCGCATGGGGATTGAGCCCGGCCACGGCGATGCGGGGCGCGGCAATCCCGAAGCGCGGCAGCGACGAAGCCGTGAGTCGAATGGTCCGTAGCAACCTGTCGCGGGTCAACGCGCCCGGCACCTCAGACAACGGGATGTGCACGGTCGCCAGCACGACGCGGAGTTTCTGCGACCAGAACATCATCGCGGCTTCGTCGACGCCGCACAGATGGGCGAGCAGATCGGTGTGCCCCTTCCAGGGAAGGCCGGCCGCGGCAAATGCCGCCTTGTTGATCGGCGCGGTCACGATGCCGTCGACGCGACCGGCGCGTGCATCCTCGACCGCGCGGAGGATCTCCTCGTAGGCACGCCGACCCGACGCGGCATTCACGATGCCGACTGGATATAGTGCGAGTGCCTCCGTCGTCGCAGGACCGTACACGCGTGTCTGGCACACCGCACGAACCCGAGGGTCCGCGCACGCCGCACTGGCGATTTCTGGGCCAATCCCCGACGGATCGCCGACTGTTATCGCGAGCGTCGGGAGGGTGCTCACGTCCGTGGTGACGGCGCTCCGAGTTTGAAGACCTTCGGCGACGCGAACTTCACGGCGTTGCGCGTGTCCACGACGGCCTTGGCGCCGGCGACGATGTCCTCGTAATTGAAGGACTTGTGATCGGTGAGGATGACGACGCAGTCGGCGTCTGCCACGGCTGCGGCAGAGTACGGAATGGACGACATGTTCTGGCCACCGTTCCAGTGTTCGCCGTCGATGTGCGGCACCCACGGGTCGTGATACGTGACCTTCGCGCCTTTTTTCAGCAACAGCGCCATGACGTCCAACGCCGGCGACTCGCGCACATCGTCGATGTCGCGCTTGTAGGCGACGCCGAGCACAAATACGTTGGCCCCCTTGATGGCCTTGCCGAGTTCGTTGAGCGCATCGCTGACCTTTTCGACCGAGTGGTGGGGCATCGCGCTGTTCACCTGGCCGGCCAATTCGATGAACCGCGCTTCGAAGCCGACTTCCTTGACCTTCCACGAGAGGTAAAACGGATCGATCGGGATGCAGTGACCGCCCAGGCCGGGGCCGGGATAAAACGGCATGAAGCCAAACGGCTTGGTGGCAGCCGCGTCGATGACTTCCCAGACGCTGATGCCGAGCCGATCACACATCATCGCCAGTTCGTTCACCATGCCGATGTTGATCGCGCGGAACGTGTTTTCAAGCAGCTTCACCATCTCGGCGACCTTCGGTGAGCTGACCTGCACGACGCGGTCGATCGAGGCGGTGTACAGCGCGGCCGCCAGAGCGGAACAATCGGGCGTGAGACCGCCGACCACCTTCGGAACGTTTTTGGTATTCCAGATCGGATTGCCAGGGTCGACACGCTCGGGAGAAAACGCGAGGAAAAAGTCCTTGCCGGCCTTGAGGCCCGTGGTCTCGAGAATCGTCTGCACCACTTCTTCGGTTGTGCCGGGGTATGTCGTTGATTCCAGGACGACCAGCATTCCGGGATGCAGGTGCCCCTTGATGGCCTCTGCCGACGCCACCACGAACGAAAGGTCCGGGTCCTTGGTCTTGCGCAACGGCGTTGGCACACAGATGTTGATCGTGTCCAGGTCCCTAGTCGCACCGGGATCGGTCGTCGCGGACAGCTTGCCTGCCTTCACCAACTTCGCGACGGCCTCGGTCGGCACGTCCTGGATGTACGAGATGCCGTTGTTGATCTCGTCGACCTTGCGTTTGTCGAGGTCGATGCCGACGACAGTGAACCCGGCGTGTCCGACCTCGACGGCCAGCGGGAGTCCGACGTAGC
>CAYZLT010000176.1:0-7541 GCA_964479175.1 uncultured Solibacteraceae bacterium
GCTTTCAATCCCGTAGATTTGCGCGATGTTCGGGTGATTGAGCGACGCCAGCGTCTGCGCTTCGCGTGTGAAGCGCGCGAGGCGATCGGCGTCCTTCGCGAATGCTTCTGGCAACACTTTGATTGCGACGTCGCGGTTGAGCCGCGTATCGGGCCCGCGATAGACCTCGCCCATGCCACCGGCGCCGATCGGCGCGACGATCTCGTACGAGCCAAGACGGGATCCGCTCGTCAGCGACATGTCATCGCCCCTTTCCGAGCGTCGCGGTCCAGTTCGTCACCAGGTCCATGCGCCTGACTGACTCGGGTGGGTTTGTCGTCCGGTCAAAAAATAGAAACCGCGGTCCGTCTGACGAGATGTCGTAACAGCGAACAACGAAGCAGGACTGATTCTGCCCGACGGGATGCCGAAACAGTTCGCGTGGTGTTCCGGCCGTGCCGGCGGCAGCGATGTCGGCGGCGAAGACGCTGTCGAATGACATGTAATAGAGCGTTCGGCCGTCCGCCGACCACTTCGGATTCCACACGCTGCCCGTGGACACCTGCGTCCGCGACCCCGCGCCCGGAAACGCCTGCACGAACACGTTGTTCTTGGAGAGATAGGCCAGCCAGCGGCCGTCGGCTGACACGTTGGCATCCGTCCCCATGCCGAGCGGCACGACGACCTGGCCGGCGCTTCCGCCCGGCTCGAGGTATTTGATTTCGTAGTTTGCTTCGTCGGGCGAGGACAGATAGACGATGCGGCCGTCAGCCAGCCAGCCCGACGGCAGGAGGGACCGACCCGCCTCGCGGACCATTACCTGGTCCGGCGCCGATGAGTCGAGCGTGTGCGCGACGAGCGCATCGTTCTTGCCGAACAGCAGACGCCGGCCGTCGGGTGACCATTCAGCAGCGCCGCGCGTAGTGGTGCAATCGCCGCACGCGGTCCAGACGTTTCTCGTCCAGTCTGCCAGCCACAGTTCATCGCGTAGCGGCGTGAGTAGCTGCACAATCGCGCGCGATCGATCGGGCGAGATCCTGAAGAGATGACGAGCGCCCGCCGGCGCGCCGCTCGCGGGTTCGGCGGAGGATCGCTGGCCGTCGCGCGTCACCCAAATCATAAGGCGGTCACGCGGACCCAGCAGAGGCCCCCTGATGACGGCCAGCGAGCCGAGGCTCGACACCGCGAACATGCCGGCGCCGGTGTTGTCCACCCCGCCATATCCGCTCAACCCGCTCTGCATCACGCCGCTCATCGCAGCCGCGGCGTCGCCGATGGTCTGGGCGCTCGCGAGGTCGAACTCGACGGTCATCAGCGTGCCAAGCCGCATGAACGCCAACCGGCCCGACGGCAGCAGCCGGCCATCGGTGGCCGAAGCGACGACGAGCTTGGCGTCACCGCCGTCGAGGGACTGGACCATCAGGCGCGAATCGCTCGCGTCCTGGGTGGAGACGTCCGAGAACAGGATGCGCTTGCCGTCCGGCAAGACAAACGGCGCAACGTGCCTCCGATGGCTGGCCGGCGGAGGCGGCGCGGTCACCGCGACCGGCGTACCGCCGATGGCCGAGCCGCGCATGATGCCGCGCGATGCTGAGCCGCCAAAGACGATGACGTCGCCCACGCCCCAGGCCGCACCGTACGGGCGGGCGCCGCATTCACAGATGGTCGTCGCCTCCCCGCCCGCGATCGGCACTTTCCTGATCTCGCCCACAGCCGAGAAGCCGATCCATTTGCCGTCTGGCGACACGAACGGGACATACGCGTCGTCGGTTCCGGCGATGGGCTGCGCGTCGGGTCGATCAAGTGACCGCAAGAACAACTGCGACTTCCTCGTGCTCTTGCCTTCGATGACAAGGGTACGTTCCGCCTGGATGATGAGCGACAGACCGTCACGCGTGAACACGATCGGGGTGTGCCAGACGCTGCTGCCAAAACCCGTCTCAGCAAGCACCGAGTCTTCAGGCGCGTCGAGCGTTGAATACACGGATGCCAACGGTCCGACGTTCGCACTGCGCCATGCGAACGTCGCGGCGATGACCAGCGCGGCGGCCGTCATCGCCCATGGCACCGCGCGCCGCCAGAGCGGCACCGTCCGTGCTGAGGCCAGGGCTGGAAGCGCGGGAGCGCCGCTCATCCCGCTCGAATCGATCTGCGACACACCCTTCAGCGCGAACGCCAGATCCGTCGTCGACTGAAATCGCGTCGCCGGCGCTTTCTCGAGGCAGCGTTCGACGATGCGAATGAGCGCGGGCGGCGGTGGACGTTCAAGGAGGGACGCGATTGGCGCGGGCACGTCGCGGCTGATCGACGTCATCGTCTCGAAGGCCGTCGCGCCGCTGAACGCGCGTTGGCCGGTGAGCATTTCGTAGAGCACCGCGCCGAACGAGAAAATGTCGGCGCGCCAGTCGGCCGGCTGGCCGCGCACCTGCTCCGGCGACATGTAGCCGGCGGTACCGAGTACCGTGTGGGGCGCGGTCCCTGTTTGCGTGGGCAGTTGTTCGGCCGCTGATACGTCTGTCGTCTTCGCCAGGCCGAAATCGAGAATCTTCGCGCGCCCATCGGTTGTGATGAAGAGATTCTCCGGCTTGATGTCGCGATGGACGATGCCCTTCGCGTGCGCGGCGGCAAGGCCGTCGGCGATCTGCGCCGCGAGATCGAGCGCGCGCGGGGTCGCGAGCTTTTCATTCGTCAGGACATCGCGCAGCGTACGACCCTCAAGGAGCTCGGTGACGAGATAGGACACGACATCGGGAGTCGTTTCCTTGCCGATGTCGAAGACGGCGAGAATGTTCGCGTGATTGAGGGCCGCGGCCGCACGCGCCTCATGCTCGAAGCGGCGCAGCCGATCGGGATCACCCGCAACCTCGGGCGGAAGCACTTTGATCGCGACATCGCGATTGAGGCGTGTATCGCGCGCGCGGTAGACCTCGCCCATTCCGCCTGCGCCGATGGGCGCGACGATCTCGTACGGGCCGAGCTTCGTTCCGACCGCGAGACTCATCGATCAGTCCTTCCGGCCAACGAGGGCCGCGATCTCCGCGCCTCCGGATTGGCGAACGTCACATGCAGCGCCCTGAACCGCGGTTGCCGTATTGAGGGTAGCTTAGCACTACTTTGTCATGTTGGATTTGAGGGTTTCCGCCTGAAGGCGGGGATTTCACTTGTACGTCGCGGGAGGATTCCGTACCGTCGCGATCATGACGACGGATTCCGCACGGGCGCTGCTGCGCCGCTTGGGTGTGTTTCTCGACGAGTTCAGCGGGTGTTTCCGTGTCTGATAAGGAGAGGTTATGTCAGGGACAACCCCTTAATACGGCCTATCGGCGATCTCAAGACGCTGGATGCGGTGAAGCCCGAAGGGGAAGACCTGAAACGCGCGCGATATCTGGTCTACACGACGAAGTAGCGCGGCTCTGGACGCGATACACTCCCGGCCGATGACTCTCGCGATTGGCACGCGGCTCGGAGCGTACGAGATAACCGGCGCTCTTGGCGCCGGTGGGATGGGGGAGGTCTACCGCGCGACAGACACCAACCTCAAGCGCACCGTCGCCGTGAAGGTGCTGCCGCAGGCCGTGGCGAATGATGTCGATCGTCTCGCGCGGTTTCAGCGCGAAGCAGAAATTCTGGCGGCGCTCAATCACCCGAACATCGCGGCGATCTACGGACTCGAGCGGACTCAGGCGATGACCGCGCTCGTGATGGAGCTGGTCGAAGGGCCCACGCTCGCGGATCTGATCGCGACAGACGGGGTCGGTGACGTCCTCGCGATCGCACGCCAGATCGCCGAAGCCCTCGAGGCCGCGCACGAGCAGGGCATCGTCCATCGCGATCTGAAGCCCGCCAATATCAAGGTCCGCGCCGACGGCACCGTGAAGGTCCTCGACTTCGGCCTTGCGAAGGCCTCCGCGCCGGACGATTCCGGTCCTGGCAGCAACCAGACAACGATGACGTCGCCGGCGATGACGCAAATGGGGATGATCCTCGGCACTGCGGCGTATATGGCGCCCGAGCAGGCGAAGGGCAGGCGCGTCGATCGCCGTGCTGATGTCTGGGCGTTTGGTGCGGTGCTGTATGAAATGGTGACGCGCACGCGTGCGTTTCCAGGTGATGAGGTCACCGAAGTCCTCGCGTCGGTTCTGGCGCGCGAGCCGGACTGGACGCGCTTGCCCACGGACGCACCCGCACTCGTGGGCGTCATCCGTCGATGCCTCGAGCGCGACCCGAAGCAACGGTTTGGCGACATGCAGAGCGTGCGCCTGGCACTCAGCGGCGCGTTCAGTACCGTGTTTTCGCCGGCGGGCAGTGCGATGATCGGGCCGGGCAGCTCGCGCCGCTGGTCCCGGTCGCCACGGCTCGCGTGGGCAGTCGCCGGCGCGGCCACGGTCGCCGCCCTGGTGCTGGGTCTGGCGTACCTCAATCGGCCGACCCCCTCCGAGCCTGACGAGCCTGACGTCGTCCGTACGATGATCCCGCCGCCCGACGGCGCCGCATTCGACTTCGACGTCACCGTGGGCGCGGCCGTGATTTCTCCGAATGGAAGACTCGTCGCGTTTTCGGCGCGATCGTCCGAGGGCCGTATCCAACTGTGGGTCCAGCCGCTTGATGCGATGGCCGCGCGACCGGTGGCGGGGACCGACGGCGCGTCGTTTCCGTTCTGGTCGCCCGATAGTCAATCGCTCGGGTACTACAGCGCCGCGCGAGGACGTATTGAGCGCATCGATCTGTCAGGCGGCGCGCCGGTGGTGATTGCACATGCCAGTTACGTGCGCGCCGCGCACTGGAGCCCTGGCGGCACGGTGCTGTACGACACCAGCGACGCCGGCGGGCAGCTCATGGAGGTCTCGATCGGCGGCGGCGCGGCCAAGTCCCTGGTGATGGGAGAATATCCCCGGGCCCCGCACATGCTGCCCGACGGCCGGCATTTTCTGTACTTGAACCGCACCAAGAACGAGATTCGCGTCGCCGCACGAGACGGGTCATCTGACGTGGCGGTCACAACCGCGACCTCGCAGGCCGTCTACGCCAACGGCCGGTTGCTCTTCATGCGTGAGCAGACGCTGCTTGCGCAGCCCTTCGATCTCTCGACGCGCACGCTGCGCGGCACGCCGGTCGCGGTCGCGAGTGGCGTGCAGACCCTGCTCGGTGACCCCGTCGGCCTGTTCTCCGCGTCTGACAGCGGGGCACTGCTCTACCTCGACGGCGCGGCGCTCTCTGCGACGACCCTGGCATGGTTCGACCGCGGCGGCACCCGCGCGGCGATTGTGGCTGACATGGGGAGCGCGCGGGGCATCCTGTTGTCCCCGGACGAGCGCTCTGTGATGGTGGGTGTCATCGATGCGGAGCGCCGATTGGATCTCTGGAGGGTGGATCTCGCTACTGCCGCGCGCGCCCGCGTGACGTTCGCCACGCCGACGAGTCGTGTCACCTCGTTCATGGTGTGGTCACCTAACGGCCGCGACATCGCGTACGGGATCGATCGCGACGGCGTCGGCGCCATTGCCCGCCGGTCCGCCGCAGGGGGCAGCGAAGAAATCCTGTTCACGACGCCGCCCGACCAAGGGAGGCTCGCGACGCCCCGCGTGACCGCGTGGACCACTGACGGTTCGACGATGGTCTATTCCGGATCGAGCGTTGGCGGCGTGTGGACGCTGGCGCTGACGGCGAAGCCGGAGGAGCGGACCGCGACGCAGTACGTGAAGGATCTCGAGAACGCCCAGAATGTGCAACTGTCGCCCAACCAGCGCTGGGTGGTATTCCAGGCGGCACCCGACAGCGGGACCGTGAGCGGTATTTTTGTCGAGGCCTTTCCTGGCGGTGGACGACGCCAGCAGGTGGCCGCGCGCGGCACGATTCCGTCGTGGAGCACCGATGGCACATCGCTGTACTACGCCGACGACAACATCTTGTCCGTTGTGGACGTGACCGACGTCGATGGCGCACTCCGGTTCGGTCCACCGCGAGCCATCATGCCGATCATCGTCGGCCGCGGATATTCGTACGACGTCGCCAAGGACGGCCGCATTCTCGCACTCGTCACGAGCGAGGCGCGCGCCGTGCGGCCGCTCACGCTGGTGCAGAACTGGCCGAAGGCGCTCAGCGGACGGTAGGCGCGATCCGCGCGTGATCCACAGCGACGCTGGGGTCAGTCGAGTGTGTCGACGAAGTCCCGCCAGGGGAGCGCGCGCACGCCCGGAGCGATCGCCGTGGTCGGGGCCGCGAACTTCGGCGGCTGATGGACGAGAAACATGTCGACGCGTGTCTTTTTTCGCGACTGACTGATCGCGTCCCGCAGTCGGCGCATCGGCGCGGCCATGGCGGGCATGATGGTGTGTGTGGCTTTGCACTCGACCAGCGCCAGCGAACCACTACGTCCAGGCACAACAAAGTCGACTTCAAGCCCTTGTTCATCGCGGAAGTGATAGAGCTCGCGCCGGCCCCCCGTGTTGACCTGCGCTTTCACGATCTCCGCAGCGACGAACCCTTCGAACAGGCTGCCGAGAAACGGCGACTTCGCCAACTCGGCGGCCGAATCGATGCCGAGCAGATGGCAGGCCAGTCCCGAGTCCGTCAGGTAGAGTTTCGGGGATTTGATCAGCCGCTTGCCGAGATTTTCATAGAAGGGCGGCACGAGCAGGATCTGCGCGGTCATCTCCAGGACGCTGAGCCACTGCGTGATGGTGGGCACACTCACGCCGAGCGGCGCCGCGAGGCCCGTCTTGTTGAGGACTTGCCCATGACGGCTGGCCACCAGCGCGAGAAACCGCCGGAACGTGGCCAGATCCCGAACTGCGGTGATGGCGCGGACATCACGCTCGAGGTAGGTCTGCAGGTACGAGCCAAACCATAGCCGCGCACTGGCCGGGCGGGCAAGGACTTCAGGATACCCGCCGCGCAACACCGAGACCTTCGGCGTTTCCGAGGCCGACAGTGGGTAGAGTTGCAGGATCGCCGCGCGCCCCGCCATCGACTCCGCGACGCCCTGCATGAGCGGCGCCTCCTGGGATCCGGTGAGGATCCACCGGCCCGTCCGCCTGGGTTCGCGGTCGATACGCGAACGGACATGGGCAAACACCTCGGGGACGTGCTGAACCTCGTCGAGAATCGCCGGGAGAGCAAGCCCGTCGAGGAATCCCTGCGGATCGGAGCGCAGGCGCGCGACGACATCCGGGTCCTCAAGCAGGACATACGCGGCGTCAGGAAACAGATGCCGGAGCAGCCACGTCTTGCCCGCGCGGCGAGGGCCGGTCAGGACCACCGCTGGGAAGGCGCGAATCGCCAGTGCGAGCGGCCTCGCAAGACGTCGGTTGATGTGTTTCATGTTGTGAGAAATATAAACTACAAGTTTAAATTTCTCAACACTTGTCGCGCGGGCTGCAGCAGCCCTACCGGAGTCGCGGGGCCATCTCGGCGACCACGTAGGTCATGACGGCGATGGCGGCCGCGTTGTCGGACATTTGTTTCGGTGTGATCCGATCGATGGTGTCGGCGGTCGTGTGATGAATGAGGAAGTAGTCGCCCTTGACCAGGTGCGACATCATCGGGATGTTGCCGGCCGTGCC
>CAYZLT010000177.1:0-7527 GCA_964479175.1 uncultured Solibacteraceae bacterium
GTACAAACGTACGGCGACGCGTACCTGTCGGGTGGCCTGCGGGGCGTGTCGGGCATTCGGTCCGCCAATCGTCGGGTGGTGCGTCCATTACTCGATTGCCGCCGTAACCATCTCAGGGCCGCGCTGGTCCAACTGGGAGAAGTCTGGCGGGAGGATGCGTCCAACAGCGATGTTTCCATTCCGCGCAACCTGATTCGGCACGAGTTGTTGCCGGCGGTCGAACGGGTCGCGACACAGATCGCCCCCGGCGGCATCGAAGCAGTAGCGCGTTTTGCGGCGTATGCCGCAGAGGACGAGCAATTTCTCGAGGACGCGGCCATCTCGTTGGCCGCCCGCCTCGTCGTAGGTGATCAATCCCGTCCGGAACAGGCTCGCGAAGGGGCTCCGCACGCGGGACAAACCGTGACGCTCGTGCGGGATCAACTGGCGTCCGCGCCCGCGCCCCTGGCGCGCCGGGTGGTCCGGTTGGTCGCGGCGACGATCGCGCCGGACCGGCCGTGGTCGGCGGTGCACATCGAGGCGGTACTCAGACTGGCCAGACGTGTCCAGGGCGGTGGTTCGCTCGATTTGCCGGGCGTCCGGGTTGAACGGGTGTCTAACGAAGTGAGGCTCATGTCTCTGGCAGGAACCATCAGGCCGGGGATCGCGTCGGACTGAACAGGTGGTCCGAGTCGGCGTGGTAACCTTGAAGGTCAGGAAACTGGTAAATTCATGAATTCGACGATCAAAGGTTTTCTCTTCTGGACGAGCATGATTGTGCTCGCCGCCCTCGTCTGGCAGGTGACCGCCAACTTCGGACAGACCGAGACGCAGATCAGCCTGACCGAGTTCATGGATCGCGTGGACAAGGGCCAACTCGAAAAGGTCGAGCTGACCGGTCGTCAGCTCCGCGGGTTGCCGCTCGAAAATGATCCACAGGGCAAGGGCGTCCGCTCCTACCTGCCGGTGGAGTACCCGAATTTCTACGAGCGCCTGAACAAGGCGAACGTCCAGCTGGACGCGCGTGAAGAAACCACCGGCGGCTGGACGCAGTTCCTGTTTTTCTGGGCGCCGGTCCTTCTGATGATCGGTTTCTGGATCTTCATGACGCGCCAGATGCAGAGCGGCGGCAACAAGGCCCTCTCATTCGGCAAGTCCCGCGCGAAACTTTCGTCCTCCACCCAGAAGAAGGTCACGTTCAAGGAAGTGGCCGGCGCGGACGAAGCCAAGGAAGAGCTCCAGGAGATCATCGAGTTCCTGCGTGAGCCCCAGAAGTTCCAGAAGCTCGGAGGCCGTATCCCGAAAGGCGTGCTCCTGATGGGATCGCCGGGCACGGGCAAGACCCTGCTCGCGCGCGCGGTCGCCGGTGAGGCGAACGTACCGTTTTTCTCCATCAGCGGTTCCGACTTCGTCGAAATGTTCGTCGGCGTCGGCGCGTCACGTGTGCGCGACCTCTTTGAACAGGGCAAAAAGAACGCGCCCTGCATCGTCTTTATCGACGAAATCGATGCGGTGGGTCGTCACCGTGGCGCGGGCCTGGGCGGTGGTCACGACGAGCGTGAGCAGACGCTCAACCAGTTGCTCGTCGAGATGGACGGCTTCGAATCGAACGAAGGCGTCATCCTGATCGCGGCGACGAATCGTCCCGACGTCCTCGACCCCGCCCTGCTGCGCCCGGGCCGATTCGACCGCCGGATCGTCGTCAATCGCCCCGACCTCAAGGGCCGCGAAGGCATTCTTCTGGTGCACACCAAGAAGATCCCACTGGCCGACGATGTGAACATCAGCGTGATTGCCCGCGGCACATCAGGCTTTTGCGGCGCGGACCTCGCCAATCTGGTGAACGAAGCGGCGCTCAACGCGGCGCGGTACAACCAGAAGGTCGTCAGGATGGCCGACTTCGAGCACGCCAAGGACAAGGTCCTGATGGGCTCCGAGCGCCGGTCGATGGTGATCACCGAGGCCGAAAAACGCGTCACGGCGATTCACGAAGCCGGGCACGCGTTGCTGGCGGTCATGTTGCCGCACGCCGATCCGATCCATAAGGTCACGATCGTGCCGCGCGGCATGGCCCTCGGCCTGACGATGCAGTTGCCGACCGAGGAGAAGCACAACTACTCGCGCGACTACCTCATGGATCAGTTGGCGATTCTGCTCGGTGGCCGTATCGCCGAGGAAATCACCAGCGGCGCGTTGACCACCGGCGCCGGCAACGACCTCGAACGTGTCACCGAACTCTCGCGCCGCATGGTGTGTGAGTGGGGCATGAGCGACGAGATGGGGCCGCTGACGTTCGGGAAACGCGACGAACAGGTGTTCCTCGGCCGCGAAATTACGAAGTCGCAGGACTACAGCCAGGAGACGGCCGTCCGGATCGACTCCGAGGTGAAGCGGTTCGTGTTGACCAACTACGACCGCGCGCGCACGGTGCTCACCGAGCACAAGGCCATCCTGCTGAAAATCGCTGATGAGTTGTTGCTGCGCGAGGTGCTGGACGCCGAGCAGGTCCGCAAGATCGTCAGCGGCGAACCGCTGGAAGCACTGCCGACGCCGCCAAAGGTCGAGGGTGCACCGCGTGATGAAGCGGCCGACCGCCCGACACTCGTGACGCCGCTGCACAAGCCCGCGACTCAGGCCTGACGTGACCCGTCGGACGTTCCGGATCCCGCTGTCGTCGGGTCTGGTGCTGACACTTGGCGCGCGTACGCTCGTCATGGCGATCGTTAACGTCACTCCGGACTCGTTTTCCGACGGCGGGGAACGCATCGATCCAGACCGCGCCATCGCCGACGCCATGCAGATGGTCGAGGATGGCGCGGACATCCTCGACATCGGCGGTGAATCCACCAGGCCAGGTGCCGCCCCGCTGCCCGCAGACGAAGAGTGGCGACGCATAGGGCCGGTGCTCGAGGGGCTCCGGGGGCGTGTCGCCGTGCCCATCTCCATCGACACCTACAAAGCCTCGATCGCCGAACGTGCGATTGCGCTCGGCGCGACGGTCGTCAATGACGTCACGGCGTTTGCAGCCGACCAGGAGATGGCCGCGGTTGTGGCGCGCCATGGGGTCGCCGCCATCCTGATGCATCACCGGGGTCGGTCGTCGGCCATGTACGACCGTGCGGTGTATCAGGACGTCGTGGCCGAGGTCCGCGAGGAACTGGCGGCGCGGATCGCCGTGGCTGAGGCCGCAGGCGTCGCGCGCCACCGGCTGATCGTGGATCCGGGATTGGGGTTCGCCAAACGCGCGGAACACTCCATGACCGCCCTGGCCGCGCTGCCCGCGTTCGCTTCGCTGGGTGTGCCGATCCTGTCGGGCCCCTCGCGCAAGTCCTTCCTGCAGTCGGCGTTGGGCCCGCGTGAGCCTGCCGATCGTGTGTGGGGAACCGCGGCGGCCGTCGCCACCTCCATCTGGCTCGGCGCCCACATCGTCCGTGTGCACGACGTGAAGGCGATGGTGGACGTCGTGCGTGTCACCGACGCGCTGGTCACCCTGAACCAAGCACCTTGAACAGCACCCTGAACCCGGAACGCTGAACCCGGAACCTTATTTGATACGCTAGCCGGGCGACTATGGACCAGATCACCGCCCTTTTTCAGCGGCCCCCGGTGAACTGGTGGGATGTCATCGACATCCTGGTCGTCTCCGTTCTCATCTACGAAGGCCTCAAGCTCATTCGAGGCACTCGTGCGGCCCAGATGGCCCTGGGCTCCGCGGTGGTCCTGCTGCTGTTCTACGCCTCGCAACGGTTCCCGCTGCAGACGGTGAACTGGGTCATCCGGAATCTGTTTGTGTACGTCGGGTTTGCAGCGATCGTGTTGTTCCAGTCGGATATCCGGCGCGCGTTGTCGCACCTGGGCCGCGCGCCGTTTTTTCGCTACCTCGCCGGCACGAAGGAATCGGACGAAACCCTTGAAGAGGTGCTCACGGCGGCCGGGTTGTTGGCCAAGGGCCGCGTCGGTGCGCTGATCGTGCTCGAGCGGGAGATTGGGCTGCGCAACTACGTGGAGAGCGGCATTCCGCTCGACGCTGCGGTCAGCTACGACTTGTTGACGACGGTCTTTCACCCGGGTGCGCCGATGCATGACGGCGCGGTGATCATTCAGGAGAACCGCGTGGCGGCGGCGGCGTGTTTCCTCCCGCTGACAGTGAGCCCGACGTTTGATCGTGAGCTCGGCACGAGACATCGCGCGGCGATTGGCGTCACGGAAGAATCGGATGCCGTGGCAGTGGTCGTCTCCGAGGAGCGCGGCGAAGTGTCGCTGGCCGTCGACGGCCGGATCGAACGGGGGCTGACGCCGGAACGATTGCGCGCGCGTCTCCACGAACTCGTCCTGTACCGAAAGCCCGTCGTGGCAGGGGGTGTCTGAGCACATGGCCTGGCATCCATTCAGAAACCTCGGACTCAAGGTGATGGCCACGGGCCTCGGCACGTTGTTGTGGATGACTGTGGGCAGTGACCAGGTCGTGGAGCGCAGTGTGCGTGTGCCGCTGGTCTTCCGCGGCGTGCCGGCCGATCTGGAGATCGCCCCGGGCGCGCCGGACTCGGTGGAAGTGCATCTGCGTGGACGCGCGAGTCAGTTGACCGGCGATCAAGGCGACGTGTTGGTGTCGATCGATCTGACGGAGACACGGCCGGGGTCGAGAGTGTTTCACCTTCGCACCAACCAGGTGACCACGCCGTTTGGTGTCGAGGTGACGCAGGTGTTTCCGTCCACCGTGATGTTGACGCTGGAGGAAACCGGAGAGCGGATGCTGCCGGTCCGGGCGTCGATTGAAGGCGAACCCGCCAAGGGGTTTGTCGTCAAGAGCATCACCGTCGACCCCAAAGAAGTCATGGTCGTCGGTCCGACCCGGCCGCTTGAAGACCTCAAGCAGGCGATCACCGAGACAGTGACGATCGAGGGCGCGACGGCAAACGTCTCGAAAATGGTGAATATCGGGGTGGCTGATGCGTCGTTGCGACTACGCGAGCCACGCAACGCGCGGGTCACCGTCGTGATCGTCAAATCAGATCCAGGCAAATCAGAGATACCGGAGAAGCGCTGAGTGGCGGAGCAGTTGTTCGGAACGGATGGCATTCGTGGCGTCGCCGGGGTTCGGCCCCTGGATCCCCCCACGGTCGCACGCATCGGCGCCGCGATCGTCAAAGCGTTGAAGCTGGACCGGCCCGCGCGGCTGCTGGTCGGGCGTGACACGCGCGAATCCGGGGAGTGGATTGAACGGGAACTCGCGCGTGGCGCCGACTCACAGGGGGCCGTGACGATCTCGGCCGGCGTGATCCCGACGCCTGGTGTGGCGTATCTGACCAAGACGCGGGAAATTGATCTTGGCGTGGTCATTTCCGCCTCGCACAATCCGTTTCACGACAACGGCATCAAGGTGTTCTCTGGCCGTGGCGAAAAATTCGGAGAAGCGACCGAGCGCGAAGTGGAAGCGATCATCGCCGATCACTCGTGGACGGTACCGGCTGGCACTGAGGCCCACGTGCAGGTGGAGGATCTCATTGAGCCCTACCTCGCGCACACGCGGTTGCTGCTGCCTGATCCGAAGGGGCTGTCCGGTGCGCGCATCGCCATCGACATGGCCAACGGATCGACGACGACCACGGCGCGACGATTGTTTGAGGGACTCGGCTTTTCGCTCGTGACCCTTGGTGACACGCCCGACGGTCGCAACATCAACGAAAAGTGCGGATCGACCCATCCAGCGGGACTCGCGGCGGCGGTCGTGAACAACGCCTGCCGGATGGGCGTGGCGTTTGACGGTGATGGTGACCGCGCGATTCTGGTCGACCACCGCGGGCAGATCGTGGACGGTGACGCCTTGTTGCTGATGCTCGGCCTGCACTATCAGCGCGACAACCGCCTCACGGGCAACACCGTGGTTGCCACCGTCATGAGCAACATCGGCTTGGAGATTGCGCTGCGCGATTGCGGCGTCACCATGCTGCGTACACCGGTGGGAGACAAATACGTCAGCGAAGCGATGTTGCGCGACGGGTACGTCGTGGGTGGCGAGCAGTCGGGGCACGTGATTCTCGCCGAGCATCTGTTTACTGGTGACGGCATGGCCACGGCGCTGGCGGTTATGCGTGTGATGGCGGAGACGGGGCGTGAACTCGCGGATCTGGCCGCTGATTTGGTGACCTTCCCGCAGACACTCGTGAATGTGCGCGTGCGCGAGAAGGTGGATGTCGCCACCGTGCCTGCGGTGGCGGAGGCGATGCAGCGCGTGGAGCAGGCGTTGGCCGGGCGCGGGCGTCTGCTCGTCCGGTACTCGGGCACCGAGCCGTTGTTGCGCATCATGATCGAAGGCGAGAATCAGGCCACCGTGCAGGCGTGGGCCGAAGAAGTCGCGGACGCTGTGAGAAACACCATCGCATGATCCAACTCAGTGTCAACGTGAACAAGGTGGCGACGTTGCGCAACTCGCGCGGCGGCGCGGTGCCCAGCGTGATCGAGGCTGTCGATGTGTGCCTCAACGCCGGCGTGCGCGGCATCACCGTACATCCACGTGCCGATGAACGGCACATCACCCGCGCGGACGTGGCCGCGCTGGCCGCTCGCCTGGCGCCGGTGCGCGATCGGGTCGAGTTCAACATCGAGGGCGACCCCCGCGCGGACTTCGTGGATCTGGTGGTGGCCGCCCGTCCGGCGCAGTGCACACTGGTGCCGGTGCAGGAAGGCGAGATCACCAGTCAGGCCGGGTGGTCGGCGCAGACCTCTCCGGAACGCCTGACCGCCGTGATTGCGCGGCTGCACGCTGAGGGGATTCGGGTGAGTGTGTTTGTGGACCCGGCCGAGGCACCCATCCGTTGGGCCAAACGCCTCGGGGCCGATCGCGTGGAGCTGTACACCGAGCCGTTCGCCAAGGCGTGTGCGGAGAGCGCCGCGTCAGGGCGTGAGAGCTTCCAGATGTATGCCGCCGCCGCTGAACTGGCGCACATGCTGGGCATGGGGGTGAATGCCGGGCACGATTTGGACCTGAACAACCTCGTCCTCTTCCGCGAATTGCCCTATCTGGACGAAGTGTCGATTGGCCACGCGCTCATCAGCCACGCCCTCTATGTCGGACTGGACCGGTCGGTGCGTGACTATCTCGCGGTGTTAGAATCCAGAGTGTGAATCGCGAAGCATTCGTTTACGCCATTTCGGGAGTCTTTTTTGGTCTGGTGATCGGGTGGATCCTCGGCACGCAGCAGGCGCCGGCCACCGCCACTGCCGCCGTCGCGCCCACCGCGCAGGCTGCCGCGCAGCTGCCCGCCGACGCGCCACCGCCGCCGGTGCTCGACGTGCAACGCGCCTCAGCGCTTGAACGGCAGGCCAACAGCGAACCCAACAACGCCCTGGTTCGCGTGGATCTCGGCAACCTCTACTTCGACGCCGAACGATACGACATCGCGTCGTCCTGGTATGAAGCGGCGCTCAAACTCGAACCAAAAAACGTGAACGCGAGCACGGACCTGGGCGTGAGTTATTACGCCAGCAATCAGGCGGACCGTGCCCTCCAGCAGTTGGACTATTCGCTCACCATCGATCCCGCGCACG
>CAYZLT010000178.1:0-7524 GCA_964479175.1 uncultured Solibacteraceae bacterium
GTGTCCTGTGTGTTGAGTTCCACTCGAAGATGAACGCGATCGGCGGCGACACGATCGCGATGTTGCACGCGGGCGTGCGCGAGGCCGAAACAAACTTCCAGGCACTGGTTGTCGGCAACGATGGCACCCACTTCTCGGCCGGCGCGAACCTCATGCTGCTGCTTCTTGAAGCCCAGGAAGAAAACTGGGACGACGTGGAGATGATGGTGGCGGCGTTTCAGGGGGCGACGATGGCGTTGAAGCTGGCGGCGGTGCCCGTGGTGGTGGCGCCCGGAGGACTGGCCCTCGGTGGTGGGTGCGAGGTCAGCCTGCATGGTGCCCATGTGCAGGCCGCCGCTGAAACCTACATGGGACTGGTCGAGGTGGGTGTGGGCTTGATTCCTGCCGGCGGTGGCTCCAAGGAAATGCTCATCCGCACGGCCGACGTTCAGACGGCGTTCGAGACGATCGCGTTTGGCAAGGTGTCAACCAGCGGCCCCGAAGCCAAACGCCTTGGGTATCTTCGCCAAAGCGACGGCATCACGATGAATCGCGAGCGGCTGATCGCCGATGCCAAGACCGCCGCGCTTTCGCTGGCGCAGACAGGCTACACGCCACGGTCACTGCAGACATCGATCGCGGTCGGTGGTCCATCGACGTACGCCACATTGTCGCTGGGCGTCCATCTCGCGCACCGCGCCGGTCGCGTGAGTGATCACGACGCGGTGATCGGGCGCAAACTCGCGTGGATTCTCACCGGCGGCAATGTGCCGCACGCGACCACGCTCACCGAAACGCAACTGCTCGACCTTGAGCGCGAAGCCTTCCTCAGCCTCTGCGGCGAACCCAAAACCCAGGAACGGATCGCCTACACGCTCAAGACGGGCAAGACGCTGCGGAACTGATGATGAAGGTAAAAGGGGAAAGGCTTGATGAAGGTTAAAGGGGAAAGGCCAAAGGGCATAGGTACGGAGGAGAACGGTGCAGACGGCGCCGATCCGGCCCGTACCTATGGCCTTTTGCCTTCTACCTCCAACCTTCCCGGAAGCCTCCCCATCGTCCTCATCCCGGGCATCCAGGGTCATGCCGAGTGGATGACGCCCGCGATGAAGGCATTGCAGCAGACGCGTGAGGTGCGGACGTTCTCGCTGAATGTGGACAACGGCAGTGGCGATCCGTTCGCGCAGTGGGTCGCCGAAATCGACAAGGCCATTGATCACTTCGGCCCCGGGCGCGCCGCCATTGTCGGCGTGTCGTTTGGCGGTCTGGTTGCGCTGCACTACGCCGCGACACGCCCGGAACGCACGGCGGCGCTGGTGCTGGTGTCTGCGCCGTCGCCACGAATGAGGCTTGGGCAGTCCGAGGCCGTGCTCGTGAACCGGCCCCTCTCGCTGCTGCCACTGTTCCCGCTGTTTGCCGCGCGTGCACTGCAACGTCTGCTGCCCGAAGTGTGGACGGCAATCGATTCGTGGCCGGGGAGACTACGTTTCCTCGCCACCTACGGCTGGCAGGTGGCGCGTCGGCCCATGCATCCGTGGAAGTCCGCGCGCTGGGTGCGCGAGTGGCAGGGCCGCGACCTCGCGTCTGAATGCGCGCACATACAGGCGCCCACCCACATCATTACTGGTGATGATGCATTGGATCGTGTGGTGCCGACCACAAGCACACGCGACTACCTCTCGTTGATTTCCGGTGCCACGGCCGCACTGTTCCCCCGCACGGGACACATCGGCCTGGTCACCCAACCCGCGGCGTTTGCCGCACTCGTGGATGAGTTTCTCAATGGTCTTGACAGTTCCCGGTCCCGTCGGTCCGCTTGAAGCGCGACTCGACCTGCCCGATGGTCCACCCCGAGTGGCCGTTGTGTTGGCGCACCCGATGCCCACGCTCGGCGGCACGATGCATACGCGTGGGGTGTTTCAGTCCGCCAAAGCGCTGACGCGTCTTGGGTGTGCCGTGCTGCGATTCAACTTCCGGGGTGTCGGCACCAGTGCCGGCGGGTTCGACAACGGCGTCGGAGAAATTGATGACTTCCGCTGCGCGTTAAACGAGATGCACGACCGCTACCCCGACCTTCCGCTCTGGGCGGCGGGGTTTTCCTTCGGCGCCTGGGTGGCACTTGAGACCGGATCCACGGACCCACGCGTCTCGACGTTGATTGGGATTGCCCCTCCAGTCTCGGGCCACGGCCTGACGTTTGTCCACACACTCGAGAGCACGAAACCAAAGTTTCTCGTGCAGGGCGACCTCGACACGTTGTGTTTGCTGAAAGACCTCCGCACTTTTTATGCGCGCCTTCAGGAGCCAAAGGACCTGATCGTCATCGAGGGCGCGGACCATCTCTTCGAGGGCCGGACCCAGGAACTGGGTGAAGCCCTTGCCGACCTGTTGGGAGATTTGCCATGACTGACATTGTGATCGTCGCTGCGGCCCGCACCCCCATCGGCAAGGCCCCCAACGGGGTCCTGCGCACGACTCGACCCGACGACATGGCCGCACACGTGATCGCGGCACTGCTCGCTCGCACTCCGGGTCTCGATCCGGCGCTGATAGACGATGTGATTCTGGGATGTGCGATGCCTGAGGCCGAACAGGGCCTCAACGTCGCGCGGATTGCGAGCCTGCGCGCCGGCATTCCCGTCACCGCGTCGGCGGTCACGGTGAATCGCTTTTGTGCGTCCGGACTCGAAGCGATCGCGCAGGCGGCAGGCCGCATCGCCACCGGGAGCGCAGACATCGTGATCGCCGGCGGCACCGAATCGATGAGCCTGGTGCCCATGGGTGGACACAAAGTCGCGCCGAACCCGACACTCGTCCGGGACTATCCGGACGTGTATCTGTCGACCGGCCTGGTCGCCGAGAACCACGCGCGCGAGAGCGACATTTCGCGGGAGGCCCAGGACGCGTTCGCGCTGCAGAGTCATCAGCGGGCACTCGCGGCGATTGATGCCGGGCGCTTCGCCGATGAAATTGTCCCGATTGATGTCGCCACGCTCAACGGCATCGTGCGCGTGGACACCGATGAAGGTCCGCGCCGTCAGACATCCGCAGAAGCTCTGGCGGGGCTGAAGCCGGCGTTTCACGCCAAGGGCACGGTCACGGCGGGCAACTCGTCACAAACCTCCGACGCCGCCTCCGCCGTCATCGTCATGAGCCGCGCGAAGGCCGAGGCCCTTGGCCTCACGCCGATGGCGACGTTTGTGGGTTACGCCACGGCAGGTGTGAAACCGGAGTTGTTTGGGATCGGTCCAGTGCCGGCGATCCGGAAGTTGCTGGCACGGACGGGTCTCTCGATCGACCAGATGGATCTTGTGGAACTCAACGAAGCGTTTGCGGCGCAGGCACTGGCCTGCACCAAGGAGATCCCCATCGCCACGGATCGCCTCAACGTCAACGGTGGCGCCATCGCACTCGGCCATCCACTTGGCTGCACGGGTGCGCGGCTCACGACGTCTCTTCTCTATGAACTGCAGCGCCGCCAGGGGCGATACGGCATGGTCACGATGTGTGTCGGCGGCGGCATGGGCGCAGCGGCAATTTTTGAACGGACCAAATGATGTCAACCACCACGACGACCTCCACGCGCGGCGCCGAATGGCTGTTTGCGGCGACGACCCACGACACGATGCTGACCCCTGAGGGCCTGAGCGACGACCATCGGCTGATCGCGCAGACGGCTGCGGAGTTCCTGGAGAAGGAACTCCTGCCCGCGTTGCCGCAGATGGAGACCAAGGACTGGGCGCTCGCGCGGGCCATGGTCAAGCGCTGCGGCGACCTCGGACTGCTGGGCACCGACGTGCCCGAGGAGTTTGGCGGGATCGACCTCGACAAGGCGGCCGCAACTGTCGTCGGGGAGGTGATCGGCGGCAGCGCGTCGTTTGCCACCACGTTTGGTGCGCAGACCGGACTTGCGATTATTCCGATCCTGTGTTTTGGCACCGAAGACCAGAAGAAGAAATATCTCCCCGGGATCGTCTCGGGCGAACTCGTCGGCGCGTATTGCCTCAGCGAGTCCGGCTCGGGGTCGGATGCCCTTGGCGCGCGCGCCAAGGCGACCAAACAGGCGGACGGTTCATGGGTGCTCAACGGCGAAAAAATGTGGATCACCAACGGCGGCTTCGCCGACATCTACATCGTCTTTGCGAAAGTCGACGGCGAGCAGTTCTCGGCGTTCATCGTGGAGAAGGACTTCCCCGGCGTCTCGCACGGCAAGGAAGAGCACAAGATGGGGCTGCACGGGTCGTCCACGACGCCCGTGATTCTTCAAGATGCGCGCGTGCCTGCCGAGAACCTGCTGGGTGAGGTCGGCAAAGGTCACAAAATTGCGTTCAATGTGCTCAACTACGGCCGGTTCAAGCTGGCTGGCATGTGCAGCGGCGGCGCCAAGATGGCGATCGGCGAAGCGGTGCGTTACGCATCCTCACGGAGGCAATTTGGTCAGGCCATCGCCACGTTCGGAGCGATCAAGTTCAAACTCGGCGACATGATCGCGCGGGCGTTTGGTGTCGAGAGCGCGCTCTATCGCACGACCGGGCTGATTGACGACGCGGTTGAGCGCGGTGGCGGGTCGGCAGCCGCAGCGTTGGCCGCACTGGAGGAGTACGCGATCGAGGCGTCGATCCTCAAAGTCGCGAGCAGCGAAATGATCGACTACGTGCTGGACGAAAACGTGCAGATCCACGGCGGCAACGGGTATGTGCACGATTACCCGGCCGAGGGTCACTATCGCGACGCGCGTGTGAACCGCATCTTCGAGGGCACCAACGAGATCAACCGGTTGCTGGTTCCCGGCATGATCATGAAGCGCGCGCTCAAGGGCGGACTGCCGTTGATTGCCGCAGCGCAGGCGCTGCAGGGCGAACTGCTCAACGTGGGCCCGAAGACCGACGCCGGCGACCCGGCCGTGGCGCAGATTGCGTCGATGAAAAAAGCGGCCATCATGGTGATGGGACTGGCGATGCAGACCTACGCGATGAAGGTCGAAGAGCAGCAGGAAGTTCTCATGCTGGCCTCGGACATCCTGATGGACACGTTTGTGGCCGAGAGCGCCTGGCTGCGCGCCGGACGCAGCCAGGTGAAGGGCCTGCCGACCGCCGCGCTTCAGCAGGAGACCGCGGCGTTGCTGCTGCACGACGCCGGCCTGCGCGTGGATACCGCCGCGCGCACAGCCATTCAGGCCATGACCACCGGCGACACCCAGCGCACCATGCTCGCCGCCCTGCGCCGGGTGCTCAAGGTCAGCCCGGTCAACACCATCGCCATCCGTCGGCGCCTCGCCGACGCCGCGCTCGAGAAGAGGGCCTACATTTTTTGAAAACGACCTCAGAGGTCGGTGGCGTACGCATCACGGCGCCACCGACCTCTGAGGTCGTCCTCCTGTGACGATATAATCTGACCTATGCGTGTGATGGTTGTGGCGGTGATGGTGGGCCTCTTGGCGGCGTGTACGTCGGGACCGCAACCGATGGACGACACGGGGTACGACCGCGACGTCCTCGCGTGGCGGACCGACAAGGACACGATGCTCAAGTCCAGCGCGGACTCCCCGCTTCTGCCCGAAGACCGCGCAGTGTTCACGGGTCTACCCTACTTCCCGATCAACTCGCTCTACCGCATGCCCGCGCGGCTCGATGAGGATCGCTCCAACACGACGGTGATCGAGTTGTCCACCTCGGCCGAGGAGAAACGGCGGATGCAGCGCGTTGGCGCACTGCGCTTCACCTTCAACGGCAAACCGCTGACGCTCACGGCATTTGCCGATGAGGGCACCACAGTCATCACCCGCCTCTTTGTGCCGTTTGGCGACCTCACGAGCGGTGACACCACCTACGGCGGGGGTCGATATCTGGACCTCGACCGCACACCGACTGGGCTCTACGACATCGACTTCAATCGCGCCTACCACCCGTACTGCGTCTACAACATCAGCTACGTCTGTCCCGTGCCGCCCAGGGAGAACCGCCTCGACATCGCCATCCTCTCCGGCGAGAAGTTGCCCGCGGACTACAAAGCGCGATGAGTCTGCGCGCGATCGTTTTTGACTTCGACGGCGTGCTCGCCGATACCGAACGCCTGCACCTGGTCGCGCTGCGCGACACGCTGGCCACCCGCAGCTGGACGCTCACCGATGCGGCGTACTACGAATTTTTCCTCGGCTACGACGACCGGGGCTGTGTCACCGAGTTTGCCCGGCGTGAAGGCGTCACCCTCGACCAGGCGACGCTGGACATGTTGTTGGGAGACAAAGAAGCGCGGTACGCCGCGCTCGCCGACGCCGGCCAGGTGTTGTATCCCACGGCGCGCGCCTGCATCGAACGTCTCGCCGATCACTTCCCGCTGGCCATCGCCTCCGGATCGCTGCGCGGCGAGATCGAATGGATCCTCGACCGGAACGATCTCCGCTCCTACTTTTCCGTGATCGTGGGAGCCGACGATGTGGTGGAAGGCAAACCGGCACCGGATTCCTACCGGCGGGCCGTGGACCTGCTTGGGGTGGACGGTCACGAAGCCCTCGCGATCGAGGATTCCCCCTGGGGTCTGCAGTCGGCCCGTGGCGCAGGCCTGCACACGATCGAGATCACCACCAGCTACGCCGCGCCCGCACTGACCGACGCCCACCACGTCGTGTCGTCACTCGACGACATCACGATCGACACCCTGGGTCGTGTCTTCGGAGCCTAAAGCCGTTTTCGGTTTGGTGTAGCCAACATTGGCGGGGCTACACGCGTGTGGAAACCGCTCTAGCCCAGGCCCAGTCGCCGGAGCCAGAGCTGGCTCCGGCCCGTCTCGCGAAGCTGCGGTGTATTGGCCTCGATAATGTCGAGCGCGTCAGACACCGAATGCACGACCGAAATCTTGAAGCGGGCGGCGGCATGCTCCGTCTCCTGGTCGGGATTGCGCGCGACCAGCAGCGGCCGGCATCGGGAGTCAGACGCCACGTCGATGCAGTTGCGGGGCAGGTCGTCGATGAGAAAGTCGAGGTCAAGCGCCTGTGCAGCCTTGCCGCGTGATCCAGGCACCGTCAACACACTGGGTGTTTCAAATCCCTGATTCACCAGCCACTGCTGCGTCTGACGCTGCACCGAGTCGCCGGCCGTGCCCGGTCGCTGCGTGACAAACAGCAGCTCCCACTTCGCCTGCTTCGACACTTCAAAAAGGCGTCGGACGATGCCAGGTTCGATCGGATCGAGGCCCACCCAGAAGTTCTCGATGTTGCGGATGGCGTCCCACACCAGGCCGTCGGAGTCGCCATGCACCTGTTCCTCAACCTTGCGATACGCGCTCGAGAGATCAGCCAGAGTCCCATCGAGGTCACACGCCACACGCAGCATGACGGTTACCGCCCCCCCGGCACGACGCGCTGGGTGTACACGCCCTTGGCGTCCGGTGCACTCTCGATGAGCACCAACGCGCCGTTGGTGTAGGTGAAGCGCCGGTCCGGACGACCATCCTTGCCCTCATCAAATTCGACGTATTTGAGCGCGCCGCCTTCCCAGGTCTCCCACTGGTCGACGATGTCGTCGCCGTCCTTGTCTTCTTCGACCC
>CAYZLT010000179.1:0-7510 GCA_964479175.1 uncultured Solibacteraceae bacterium
AGCCGCCGCCTCCGGCCGAGGACACCACTTCCGTGATCTCGGGCACATGCTGGGCAACCATCTCTTCCAGTTGCCGCACGATGGCCTCGGACCGCTCGATGCGGCTGCCGACAGCCAGGCGGGCATTCACGGAGACTTCGCCCTCGTCGGTCGCGGGCATGAGTTCCGCCGGAATGGTCGGCAGGATGAGGATGGCCGCCAGGGTCAGGCCGGTCGCCGTGGCCAGGATGGTCGGACGGTGCTGGAGCGCGGTGTGCAGCACGCGGCGGTACCCGCTGTCCAGACCGTCGAGCACCCGTTCACTGGCGGTGAACAACGTTCCGGACAGACCCGAGCGTTCCGAGACCGGCTTGGGCAGGACCAGCAAGCGCGAACAGAGCACCGGAACGATGGTGACCGCGACAAACAACGACATCGACAACGAGAAGATGACCACGATGGCGAGCTGCGTGAAGATGATGCTCGACACGCCCGAGAGGAACAGCAGCGGCACAAACACGGCCACGTGCGTAAGTGTGGACGCCAGAATCGCGGACCATACTTCTTCAGATCCGTCGATGGCCGCCTGCATGCGCGGTTTGCCCATCTCCATGTGCCGGAACGTGTTCTCCAGGACGACGATGGAGGCGTCGACGATCATGCCGACGCCAAGCGCCAGCCCGCCGAACGTCATGGTGTTGAGCGTGAAACCCGCGAAGTAGAGCAGCGCAAACGTGCCGATGATCGAAATCGGAATCGATGTGCAGATGATGAACGTCGAGCGGAGGTTCCGCAGAAACGCAAAGATGACAATGATCACGAGGATGGCGCCGAAGATGGCGGCGTCCCGCACGGCCGAAATGGACTGTTCGATGAACTTGGACTGATCTTCCAGGACCGTCAGTCGCAGGCCCTGCACGTCGCGATTGATACGTTCGATCTCGGCCTTGACGTCTTCGGCAATCGCGACCGTGTTTTTGCCGGACTGTTTGGTCACGCGCATGCGCACGCCGGCCTTGCCGTTGATGCGCGTGAACGACCGGAAGTCCTCGGTGGTGTCACGCACTTCGGCGATATCGCGCAGGTAGACTGGCACGCTGCCGCGCGTGAAGACAATGAGGTTCCGAATCGAGTCGATCGAATCAAACTGGCTTGAGGAGCGGAGCAGGAAGGTGGTGTCGCCTTCGTTGACTTCGCCAAGCGGGACGTTCTGGTTCTCGGTGCGGATGGTCTGGATGATGCGATCGACCGGCAGGTCCAGCGCGGTGATCTTTTCGCGCGAGAGTTCCACACGAATCTGGCGCCGAAGGCCGCCGTCGACCGTGACCGAGGCCACACCCTCGACGCGCTCCAGGCGGGGGACGAGATCGATCTCCGCCATCTCGCGCAGCGTCACGCGGTCGTAGTCGCCTTCGACACCGATGCCGATGATGGGCATAGAGTTCGAGTCAAACTTGAAAATGGTGGGCGAGTCGGCGTCGTCGGGGAGTCGGCCTCGCACGCGATCGACACGGGTCCGGACCTCATCCGCCGCCTCGTTGAGGTCAGTGCCCCACACGAAGTTCAGGCGCACGGTGCCCGAGCCCTCGCTGGCCGTCGAGTTCACCTGTTCAAGCCCCGGCACGGCGGCGAGTGACTGCTCAAGCGGCCGCACGACCAGTTCCTCAATCTCGACGGGGCCGACGCCGGCATACCCGACGCGCACCGTGAGGCTGGGGAAGGACACATCGGGCATCAGGTCGACCGGCAGCCGCGTCACGGAAATCAACCCGAGCAGGATGACGATCAACGACACCATGAACATCGTGACCGGGCGGTGAATGGCAAGACGAGGAATACTCATGACACTGGCTCCGAACTGCTGGGCGTTGGGTTACCGGGGGTTACTGTCCACCGCGGCCGCCGGAGCGCCCGCCGCCTTGGCGGCCCGCGGCGCCACCGCCGGGCATGTTCATCGGAGTGATCCGATCCCCTTCACGCAGCGCGAGGGCGCCGGTGGTGATGACACGCTGACCTTCGGTCAGCCCCTCGAGAATCTCCACGTTGTTGGTGTCCTGCAGACCCGTTTGCACCGGCTGGAACTTCGCGGTCTGACCGTCGGGCAGGAACACGCCGCGTCGTCCCTCGCTGTCCACCACGGCATTGCGGGGCACCATCAGGGCATCGGCTTTGCGCTGCGCGGTCAATCGGACGCGCGCATACATGCCGGGCTTGAGGCGATACCCGGGGTTCGGGACTTCGATCTCCATGGAGGCCGTCCGGGTGGCCGCGTCAAACACCGGCGCCACACGACTCACGACACCCGCGAACTGTTCACCGGGAAACGCGTCCACTTCCACCAGCGCCTGCACACCCTGCGTGATGCGCGTGAAGTCTTTTTCGACGAGGTTCGAGATCATGCGAACGGTGCCGATATCGACGACCTGCAGGATAACGGTGTTGGCGCCGGCAAACGCGCCCTGGTCCAGGTTGCGACGACCGACAAAGCCGTCCACCGGCGAGACGATCGTGGTGTTCGAGAGCGTGATGTTGAGTTCGTCGATGCGGGCTGCTGTCTGTGCGAGCTGCGCTTTGGCGAGGTCGACGGCCGCCACGGCCGAGTTGAACCCCGCCTCCGCGTCCTCGATCACCTGACGAGTCTGCAGACCTTTGGCAAGCAGTTCCTGCTGCCGGGCGAGTGTGGTCCTGCGCAGTTGCAGATCACTTTCACGCTGCTTCACCGTCGCGCGGTTCACTTCCAGGCTCTGTTCCGCCTGAATCACCTGCTGCCGCAATTCACGATCTTCGATCTTCGCGACCTGTTGTCCACGCGTGACGCGGTCGCCCAGTTTGGCCGTCAGCGAGTCGATGCGACCCGCCACTCGCGGCACGATATCCACGGTTGACTGGCCGACGAGATTGCCGACCACGGTGATGTATTCGATGACTTCGCCCCGCGTGGCCGCGGCGGTATCGACGGTCAGCGCCGGGCGGCCGGAGCCTCCGCGACCCATGCCGCCGCCTGGTGCGCCCCCGCCGGCCGGCGCGCCGGCCGCCGGTGTTCCGGCGGCCGACCCTGTGCGGGTGGTGTAGTAATACGTGCCGGCTGCGCCGAGTACGAGAAGGCCGACAACGACGAGTTTTTTCATAAAACCACTAACCGCCGATGCGCTGCACGCGGTCGAACTCGGCGACGGCGTTGATGTATCGAATCGTGGCTGACAGCTCGTTGTTGCGCGCGCTGGTCAGCGAGTTCTGCAACTGAATGACCTGGAAGTTGGTGGACATGCCGACGCCGAAGCGGGTGAGTTCCGCCTCGAGTGTGCGCTCGGCGGCTTCACGGGATTTCTGCGCGGCCAGCAACTGCTTGTAGGTGCTCTGCACATCGAGGCCCGCGGTCGTGACGGCCGTTTCGATGTTCAACTCCGTCGACTTCAGGCTGGTCAGTGACTGCTGGTACTGCAGCTCGGACCGGAGGTGGTTCGCCTTCTGCGCCGAGAGACCGAGGGGCTTGCTGAAGTTGAACGCCAGCTGCCAGGTGGGCGTGTCAAAGGCGCCGATGGAACGAAGGGCGTCAACGTAACCGCTTTCATTGATGAGCACCGGTGCACCGCCGAGGCCCGAACGCTGGAATTCGTTGCCGCCGATGCCGGCCAGCGCGTAGCTCGCGGTGAGACCGAGGCTGGGCATGATGCCATTTTTCGACAGTTCAAGGCCCATCTCAGTGATGCGTAACTGCTGGCGTGCCGTCACGATATCGGTGCGTTCGGTGATGGCGCGCTTGACCGCGTCGGGGATGTTCACCGTCTGCTCGGCGAAGGAGGGCAGTTCCGTGGGAATGATGGTCGCGCGGAAGAAATCGTCAGTTGTGCTGTCCACCAGGAGTCGCTTGAACGCCAGTTCCGCGTTGCGCCACGCAATTTCGGCCGCGAGAAGGCTCTGTTCGCCCTGCGCAATCTGCAGATCCTGCTGGACGAGATCAATTTCGGCCAACGTGCCGATTTCGACGCGGATCCGTTGGTCGGCCAGTTGCTGGGTCGACAGCGCGAGCGCACGGCGCTGAATTTCGATGGCTTCAATCGACTGGCGCAGCGCCCAATACCGCACGCGCACCTGATTCTTGATGTTCTCGATCTGCGTCTGCAGCTGGATGTCGACGATGGTCTTCTGAATTTCACCCGTTCGCAACGCATTACGCTGGCTGTCAATCGTGCGGCCCGCCAGGAGCGGCTGTGTGTACTGAAGGTTCAGGTTGGACGAATAACTCGGGTTGCGCGTCGAGAACGCATTGTCGCTGGCGTTCCGGTTGTTGGTGAAGTTGAACGACGCCTGTCCACCTTGCCACGGCAGGCGCTGACTCATCGACGTGCCGAACGAGTTCACCTGACTGGTCACGCGCGCACCGCCGTCGAGCTGTGAGCTCGACACCTGCGACGAGTTCCGGTAACTGTAATTGCCGTTGAGCGTCGGGCGAAAATTCGCGCGTGCGGCCTGCAGCGTATAGTCCTGCATCTGTGGATTGAGCTTCGCACTCGCGATATCGAGGTTCTTCTCGAGCGCGCGTTCAATCGCCTGCTCCAGTGTCACCTCGATGCGCTGGGTGCCGGGCACCTCGGGCGGCAACGCGCGGCCGACCACGTATCGATCCTGTTGCTGAATGTGAATGCTGCCCGCCGGCGTCGCCGTCTGCGGCCCCGCTGCCTGCGCCATCGCCATCGCCGGAACGGCCAATGCCGCTACGACCGCCCATGCCATTCCGTGTGCCTTCTGCTTCGTCATCTGCCTGCTCCATTTGGACAGCGTCGCCGTGGCGCGCTGCGCACCTGCCTGGTTACTGAATACCGTTGTTCTTACGTTGTCTACCGGAATGAGTTGCCGCGTCCGTTGTTCCGCCGCTCATTAAAGGCCACCAGCTTCGCGTACTGGTCCGCGGAGAGCAGCTGGTACATCTGGTAGAGCATAACCGTCCGTCGTTTGTTCAGGGTGGTGCGCTGCGCTTCGACGCGATCCACCTGGACGGCAATCACGTCGGCGCCGACCGTGCGTTCCTTGATCAGTCGATGCAGTTCCGCTTCCTGCTTCTTGAGCTCACGGTCATGCGCCATGGCCTCAGGCAGCCCCTTGTGGAACAGGTCATCAATTTTTTTGGACTGGTCCCCACTGATGCCGATTTCTTTCATCGCCTCGGCATCCTTCCACCACGGCGCACGCCGCTGGCTGTTGCCGCGATTCTGATCGGGTCGTGACTGCTGGGTCTTGGGCGCTTCGGTGGTCTGGGGACCTGCCGCCCTGGGACTGGGGGCCCACAGCACTGCAAAAAACACCACCACGCCGATCACCAAAAGTCTGGTCCTCACACCTTTCTCTTACGCCCGGCGAAAATCGCTTGTTTACGAAGGGGTGGGATCGGCGGCCAGCGCCTCAAGGCGCCCGATCACCTGTCCGACGATGTTGTTGGGGGTCGATGCGCCGGCCGTCAGGCCGAGGGTGACGGGGCCATCTGGCAGCCAATTCAGGGCGATTTCCTCGGGAACGGCCGCCGTTGACGGTTTCCCGATCGGCCGATGCCTGAGCTCCCGTGCCGACACCAGGCAGTCCGGGTCGGCAATGTGCAGGGTGGGGCACCGGTCGGCGCAGATTTTTGCCAAATTGCAGGTATTGCTGGAGTTATAGCCCCCGATCACCACCATGAGGTCGAGGCGGACGTCATCGAGCAGGGCAATGACCGCATCCTGGCGCTCCTGCGTGGCGCTGCAAATGGTGTCGAACGCCCTGAAGGCAGAGGGGAGTGCCTCCGCCCCGAACTTCCGGGCCATCGCCGTTCCGAACATCTCACCAATCTCCAGCGACTCACTCATCAGCATCGTCGTCTGGTTCGCGCAGCCGATGCGCTGGAGGTGGACGTCCGGATCAAAGCCGGGGGAGACGGCCGTGGCGAACTTCGCCAGGAACGCCGCCCGGTCACCCCCGTGCACGATGTAGTCGCAGACAAACGCCGCTTCTTCGTGATTGAGGACGATGAGGAAGTGGCCGGAGGGGTATTGCGTGGCCTGGGACGCGGTGGCGCGGGTTTCTTCGTGGGTGACCTTGCCGTGGATGACCGACGTGAAGCCGTCCTGGGCATAGCGTTTGACGTTTTTCCAGACGGTGAGCACCGATCCGCAGGTCGTATCCACGAGCGTGCAGCCCTGGGCGTCGAGCCTGGCCATGTCGCCGACCGACACACCAAACGCGGGCAGGATGACGACATCGTCTCGCCCCAGCACGGCCCCACTTTCGCCCGCGTCGGTGAGGAACCGGATGCCCTGGGCGCGGAGTTGATCGTTGACGTGGGGGTTGTGAATGATTTCGCCGGTCAGGAAGACCCGTTTGTCGGGGAACCGTTTGCGGGTCTGGTAGGCATAGTCCACCGCGCGGTCCACGCCGTAACAGAAGCCAAATTCCTTCGCGAGATGGATGGTGAGGCGCCCGTGGGTGCGGACAAAGCCGGACTGCTTGAGCTCGTCCACGATGGCCGAGTCGTAGGCGGCAGCCAGTTGGCCGGCCACCGCCGCCTTCATATCGAGACCCTTGCGGAAAATAATGGGGGGCACAGAAGGACTAGTTTACCGGACTCCAGGACTTCTGGACCCCTGGACCCCGAGTTTATCGATTGGATGCCAGCATGACGTCCGCGACGCGGGGGGTCATCTCGTCGAGCGCATGAAGTCCGCCGACTGAGGGCCGGTCGTACGTGATGTCCAACCAACTGGCATCGTCCATCCCAGGCATCTGGGCAGGCGCGGTGGCGACCAGGGGGGCCGGCTGGTCCGAGCCACCAAACGGGATCATGTGGCTCAGTTCCATCGACACGACACCGATCATCAGACCGGCTGCGGCAGCGTCAGATGTGTATAAGAGACAGAAGTGGCGGCGAGCAACCAGCCGGGGCTGCCCCGACGGCCCGCCGCCACTTCGCGCGTCGAGGGCGCAGCGGCGGGAAAGCTGATGACCTTCGATCGGCGATCAAGCTGGGCGAGTCGGTTCATGACCGAATCACGCTGGGTGGAGAGACGTTCTTCCGAGAACACGGCGTCGGCGTCCGCGCGGCCGATGGCCTGCACGTCTTCGAGCCAGCGGCTCAATTCAATGGCGCGTGTCGCGCACGGGTCACACGAGTCCAGGTGTGCCGGACGGATGCCGGTGGTCCAGACGTCCACCAATGCGCCTTCCGAGAGATGTCCGCGGCGCAATACGAGGTCAGCGAGACCCATGACGAACCCTGCCTTTCACTGCCGTTGTTTCACTTCCGACGGCTTTGGTCGGGAGCTCGGCGCCCGGTGCGAGCAGCGAGCGGAGCCGACGAATGGCCCGGAACAAATGCACTCGGACGGTGGACTCGTTCAGGCCGGTTACGGCGCTGACTTCACGAGAGGTCCGTCCTTCAAAATGACTCAACACAAACACCAGCCGCTGGCGTTCCGGCAACTGGACCATCGCTTTCTTCAGACGCTGCCGCCGCTCGTTGTGGAGCAGCCGGGCTTCCGGACTCGGACTGCGCGACGGCAGATTC
>CAYZLT010000180.1:0-7482 GCA_964479175.1 uncultured Solibacteraceae bacterium
TCAAGGTCCGGGTGTCGGGCCGGTTGAACGGCGCGGAAATCGCGCGGTCGGAGTGGTATCTGCACGGGCAGCTGCCGCTGCAGACGCTCCGTGCGGACATCGACTACGGATTCGCACAGGCATTCACCACCTACGGCTGCATTGGCGTCAAGGTGTGGCTCTACAAGGGCGAGCGGCTCACCCCGCGCGTCGGGCGCGAAGAAGAGTACCGGCAGCCGCGTCGTGCGGCCCGGGCGTAAGGATAAAAGGACTGCATCATGTTGATGCCCAAGAAGGTCAAGTATCGCAAACAGCAGCGTGGTCGGATGCGCGGCAAGGCGTATCGCGGTTGCACGGTGGCGTTCGGCGATTTCGGATTGATGGCGCTGGAACCCTGCTGGATGACCGACCGCCAGATTGAGGCCGCACGTGTGGCCATGGCGCGGTCGATCAAACGCGGCGGCAAGATCTGGATTCGGGTGTTTCCCGACAAGCCGATCACCAAGAAGCCCCAGGAAACCCGCATGGGTAAGGGCAAGGGCGCGCCGGAAGGCTGGGTCGTCGTCATCAAGCCGGGGCGCATTCTGTTCGAAATGGAAGGCGTGTCAGAGGTCGAGGCCCGCGCGGCCATGCGTCTGGCGTCGGCGAAGTTGCCGATGAAGACGCGGTTTGCGACGCGGTTTGCAGAGGAGAAAGTGTCATGAAGGTCGCCGAACAGCGCACCGAACTTCGTGGTCTGACGGTGGACGACCTCACGCAGCGGATGAAGGACCTCGACAATCAGGTCTTCCGCATGCGGATTCAGAAGTCCATGGGCCAGACCGAGTCGGCCAACAAGATGCGTCCGCTGCGCCGCGAACTCGCGCGCATTCAGACCATCCTTCGTGAGAAGGGTGCAGGGAAGTAACCATGGCGAAGACAGAAATTACCGGCAAGGTCGTCAGCGACAAGATGGCAAAGACCGTGGTGGTCACCATCGAGCGCCAGGTGCGCGACGAGCGCTACGGCAAGCAGCTCAAGCGCACGACGCGTTTCATGGCGCACGACGAAGCAGGCGAAGCGAAGGTGGGCGACATGGTCGCCATCGTGCCGACGCGACCGCTCAGCCGCAGCAAGCGCTGGGTCGTGACCCGTATCGTGGAGCGCGCCCGCTTCTAAGCGGCGGCGCCTAACCAGAAAGATTCAGGAGATACGCCATGGTTCAAATGCAATCGGTCCTCGATGTCGCCGACAATTCCGGCGCGCGAAAGATCTTGGTCATCAACCCGATCGGCGGGTCGACCGGCCGCTACGCCCGTATCGGTGACATTGTCACCGCGTCGGTGAAGGAAGCGACCCCGGATTCGACCGTAAAGAAGGGGCAGGTCGTGCGCGCCGTCATCGTGCGCACGCGCAAGGAACTGCGTCGCCGTGACGGGTCCTACATCCGCTTCGACCGCAACGCGGCCGTGATCGTGAACAACGAAGGCGAGCCCGTGGGCACGCGCGTGTTTGGTCCGGTGGCCCGCGAGCTGCGTGAGCGCCGATTCATGAAGATTATTTCACTGGCGCCGGAGGTGCTGTGATGGCGGGTCTGCAGTCACCCATCAAGAAGAACGACAACGTCGTCGTGATTACGGGACGTGATCGCGGCAAGAAGGGTCGCGTCCTGGTGGTGGAGCCGACCAAAAATCGGATCATCGTCGAGGGCGTGAACGTCATCAAAAAACACACGAAGCCGAACCCCCAACGCAACGTCAAGGGCGGCATCGTCGAGCGCGAGGCCTCGGTGTATGCCTCGAAGGTGCAGCTGGTGTGCCCGCTGTGCAACGCGGCGACGCGGATCGGGCATCAGTTGCTCGAGGATGGCCGCAAGGTGCGGGTGTGCCGCAAGTGCAAGGGAGTGGTCGACAAATGACCGAAGCAAAAATCGCGTCACGGTTAAAGGACCGTTACAGCAAGGAAGTCGTGCCGGCTCTGAGCAAGGAGTTCGGGTACACCAACATCATGGCCGTGCCGAAGATCACGAAAGTGGTCATCAACATGGGCCTCGGTGAAGCGACCCAGAACAGCAAGATCGTGGACACGGGCGCCGAGGAACTCGGCAAGATCTCGGGGCAGAAGGCCTCGGTCACCCGCGCCAAGAAGTCGATCGCGCAGTTCAAGGTGCGTCAGAACATGCCCATCGGGGCGATGGTGACGCTGCGGGGACAGCGGATGTATGACTTCCTCGACCGGATGATCGCCATTGCGCTGCCGCGTGTGCGTGACTTCCGGGGCATCTCGCCGCGCGGATTCGACGGACGCGGCAACTACACGCTGGGCCTCAAAGACCAGTTGATCTTTCCGGAGATCGATTACCTCAAGGTCGACAAGTCCCGCGGCATGAACATCTCGGTTGTGACAACGGCCAAGACCAATGAAGAAGCGCGACGGCTGTTGCAGTTGATTGGCCTGCCGTTCCGCCAGAATTAAGAGCAGAGATTCAGGTAAAACATGGCTACTACTGCAAAACGCGTCAAGGATGCCCAGGGGCTGAAGTTCGGAGTGCGAGCGCGCAACCGCTGCAAGAAGTGCGGACGACCGCGTGCCTACATGCGCAAGTTCGCGCTGTGCCGCCTCTGCTTCCGTGAACTGGCGTTGCGCGGCGAAGTCGCCGGCGTCATCAAGAGCAGCTGGTAACGTCCGGCCAAGAAGACACAGACGAAGATCGACGAGCTGAGAGATAAGAAAATGACCGATCCGATCGCAGACATGCTGACCCGACTCCGGAACGCGGTGAACGCGCGGCACACCCGCGTGGATGTCCCGGCGTCCCGCCTCAAGGCGGAGATCGCAAAAATCCTGGAGCGCGAAGGCTACATCCAGGGATTCAAGATGGTGGAGGCCGCCGATGAGACGGGCCCCGTCATTCGCATCTCCCTGAAGTACGGCCCACGCGGCGAGAAGGTCATCACGGGCATCTCGCGCGTGAGTCGACCGGGCCGCCGGGTGTATTTCGGTCGGAACGACGTGCCCCGGGTCATGGGTGGCCTTGGCACGGCGATTCTGACCACGTCACATGGCGTCATGTCCGGCCGGGAAGCGGTCAAGGCCGGCGTCGGTGGCGAAGTTCTCTGCAACATCTGGTGAAACTGATATGTCTCGAATTGGCAAGAAACCGATTCCAGTGCCCAAGGGCGTCACGGTCAACGTGGGCAAGGGCGTCGTCGAGGTCAAGGGACCCAAGGGCGCGCTCAAGCAGGCCGTGCCTCCGGGCATTAATTTTAAACTTGACGGTGCCGAGCTGGTCGCCGTGACCGACACTGAGGACAAGGCCCTCGGCAAGTTCCACGGACTGGCGCGCAGCCTGGTCGCCAACGCCGTACAGGGTGTCAACGAAGGCTTCAAGCGTGAGCTCGACATCGTCGGCGTCGGCTACCGCGCGGAGCTGAAGGGCCAGCAGGTCCACTTCGCGCTCGGGTATTCGCACCCCGTGGTGTTCGACATCCCGAAGGGCATTGATGTGGTGGTCGACAAACAGACCCACATCACCGTGACCGGTGTGGATCTGCAGCTGGTCGGCCAGGTGGCCGCCAACATCCGTCGCCTGCGCAAACCGGACCCCTACAAGCAGAAGGGTGTCCGCTACATGGGCGAAGTGCTGAAGAAGAAGGTTGGGAAGACCGGTGCTTAAGCGCCGCGTCGGAGGAAGCGTGTCCGGCGCGTAAGCGCCGTGATGCCTGGAGTACAGCCATGAAGATCAAGACCACAAAAGATCGCCGCGAACGTATCCGCCTCCGGCAGCGGAAGCGCATTTCAGGCACGGCCGAGCGGCCGCGCCTGGCGGTGTTCCGATCGGAGACCCACATCTACGCACAGGTGATTGACGATCTCGCCAGTCACACGATCGCGGCGGCGTCGAGCACGGAACCGGCGTTGAAGGCCACGTTCACCGGCACGGTGCGTGGCGGCAACAAGGCGGGCGCCGAAGCGCTGGGCAAAGTCATTGCCGAGCGGCTGAAGGAAAAAGGCATCACCCGTGTGGTGTTTGACCGCGGCGGCAATCTGTATCACGGTCGGGTGCGTGCGGTCGCTGAAGCGGCGCGTGCGGCCGGGCTCGAGTTTTAGGTCGGAGCGAATATATGGATTACCGCGAAAAAATCGATCCGTCGCAGATGGACCTCAAGGACACGGTCGTCAGCATCGGACGCGTCACGAAGGTCGTCAAGGGCGGCAAGAACATGAGCTTCAGCGCGCTCGTCGTCATCGGTGACGGCGCCGGCGTGGTGGGGTTCGGCATCGGCAAGGCGAAGGAAGTGCCGTCAGCCATCAAGAAGGCGATCGAGTCGGCCAAAAAGGCCTTGATTCGCGTGCCGATGGCCGGGACCTCGATTCCGCATCCGGTGCTCGGAAATTTCGGTGCCGGCTCGGTGCTGCTCAAGCCCGCGCCGGACGGCAAGGGCATCATCGCCGGTGGCGCCGTGCGCGCGGTGGTGGAAGCGGCCGGCATTCACAACGTGCTGACGAAGTCCCTCGGCTCGCCCAACGCGCACAACGTGGTGCGTGCGACCTTTGATGCGCTGACGCGCCTCAAGGATCCGGCCGATGTTGCGCGGCTGCGCGGCAAGGATCTCGAAGATCTGGTGGGAGCGTAGGCGATGGCAACGTTGAAGGTCACGCAACTGAAGAGCACGATCGGGTTCAACAAGAACCAGGCGGTCGTGGTGAAGTCGCTCGGTCTGCGTCGCATCCGGCACACGATTGAAGTGCCCGACACGATCGCCAACCGCGGGATGTTGCGCAAGGTGCGGCACCTGGTACACGTCGAAGGGGAGAAGTAGACCCATGTCACTCAATAACCTGCGTCCGCCCAAGGGCGCCAAACATGCCAAGACCCGCGTGGGTCGTGGTCCGGGATCCGGCCACGGCAAGACGTCCGGTCGAGGCGAAAAGGGTGCCCAGTCGCGTTCGGGCTTCTCCTTCAAGCGCGGTTTTGAAGGCGGCCAGATGCCGTTGCATCGGCGCCTGCCCAAGCGCGGCTTCACGAACCCGTTCCGCGAGGAATACGCGATCGTGAACCTGGACACGCTGGCTGAGGTGTTTGATGCCGGATCCGACGTGACGCCCGAGGTGCTGCGTGAACGTGGTCTCGTGCGTGACGCGCGCGCCCGCATCAAGGTGCTGGCGCGTGGGGAATTTGCCAAGAAGCTGACGGTGCGGGCGCACAAGTTCAGCAGCACGGCAGCCGAGAAGATCGCGGCCGCCGGCGGCGTGGCTGAAGTGATCGCCGGATAACGTATGGATAGCGTCAAAAACATCCTCGCCGTTCCGGAACTGCGCAGGCGGGTGCTCTTCACCTTTGCCATGCTCGCGGTCTACCGCCTCGGCAGCAAGATCCCGACACCGGGCATCAATACGGTGGCGCTCGAGGAAATCGCCGCGCGTGCGGCGGGCACGATGTTCGGCCTCTACGACATGTTCTCCGGGAACAACCTGTCGCAGATGACGATCTTCGCGCTCGGCATCATGCCGTATATCAGCGCGTCGATCATTCTGCAGCTGCTGACGGTGGTGTGGCCGTACCTCGAACGCCTCTCGAAGGAAGGCGATCTCGGTCGCAAGAAGATCACGCAGTACACGCGCTACAGCACGATTCTGCTGTCGATCATCCAGGCGCTCGGCATCGCGTTTTTCCTCGAGAGCAACACGAACATCAGCGGCGGGCTGCCGCTTGTGTACAACCCGGGCTGGGCCTTCCGCCTCATGACCGTGATGACCCTGACGACCGGGTCCATCTTTGTCATGTGGCTCGGTGAACAAATCACCGAACGCGGGATCGGCAACGGCATGTCGCTGCTCATCTTCGCCGGTATCGTCGTCGGGTTGCCGACCGCAATCACGGGCACGTTGCAGCAGTTGCAGACCGGTGAGATGAACCTCTTCACGCTGATCGCCCTGATCATCTTCATGGTCGCCGTCGTCGCCTTCATCGTCTTTGTGGAGCGCGCGCACCGGAAGGTGACCGTGCAATATGCGCGGCGCATGGTCGGGCGCCGGATGATGGGTGGGGCGAGCACGCATATTCCGCTGAAGGTGAACACCGGCGGCGTCATGCCGGTCATCTTCGCGTCATCCATTCTCGCGTTCCCGGCGACGATTGCGTCGATGCCGATGCTGACGCAGAACACGATGGCGTCGGGTATCGTGCAGCAGCTCTCGCAGGGGTATCCCCTGTATGTGTTGATGTACGTGTCGATGATCATTTTCTTCGCGTATTTCTACACGGCCATCATCTTTAATCCGGATGATGTCGCGGAGAACATGCGGAAGTACGGCGGCTTTGTGCCCGGGATTCGTCCAGGCAAGCGGACGGCCGAATACATTGACGGAATCCTCGCGCGCATCACGCTGGCCGGCGCCGTTTACCTCGCCGCCGTCGCCTTGTTGCCGGAGTTCCTGCTGACGGGTGTGAAGGTCGAGCCGATTCCCTTTATCGGTGAGCGGCTCGATGCGATCCTGCCGGGCTGGTTCACCAACGGCATGAACGTGCAGTTCTACTTCGGCGGCACATCGCTGCTGATTATCGTGGGCGTCGCGATGGATACCGTGCAACAAGTGGAGTCACAGTTGATCATGCGCCACTATGACGGGTTTATGAAGAAGACCCGAATCCGAGGCCGACGAGGGTGACCCTTGGAAGCAACGTCGCCGTTCGCCTTGTCATGCTGGGGCCCCCGGGCGCCGGCAAGGGCACCCAGGGCGCGCGTTTTGCGCGCACCCACGGGCTGCCGAAGATCTCGACCGGCGACATCCTCCGGGATGCCGTCCAGGCCGGGACCGAGATGGGTCGCGTCGCGCGCGAGGTCATGGATGCCGGACGCCTGGTGGGCGACGACATCATGATCGGCATCGTGCGGGAGCGCCTTGAGCGACCTGACGCGGACGCGGGGTTCGTGCTTGATGGTTTTCCGCGCACCGTGGTGCAGGCGCAGGCACTCGACGGGATGGTCGACGAAAAGGCCCCACTCGTGATTGTCGACATCGAAGTGCCGATGGAGATTCTCGTGAGGCGGTTGGCCGGTCGCAAAATCTGTGGATCCTGCGGCGTGGGCGCCCCTCCGGGAGCGGCCGTGTGTCCCAAGTGCGGCGGGGCGCTGGTGCAGCGCAACGATGACAACGAAAACGTCGTGCGGGAGAGGCTGCTGGTGTATGAGCGCAGCACCCAGGCGATTCAGGAGTTTTACGGACGCCGCGGCACGTTCCGGTCGATCGACGGCGATCAGACCGAGGACAGCGTGGCGGCCGACCTGGCGGCGGCGGTGGCCTCGGCGTTGGGAGCGCGTCGGTGATTGCCTGCCGGTCGATCGCCGAGATCGCGCGGATGCGCGCGGCGAATCGACTGGTTGCCCAGATCCTCACGGAGCTGGAAGGCGTCGTCGCCCCGGGGATGACGACGCTGGAGTTGGACGAGTTGGCCGAACGCCTCGTCCGGGCAGGTGGGGCAGTGCCCCGTGGCGACGAGGACGTGCCCTTCCGGCAGGG
>CAYZLT010000181.1:0-7414 GCA_964479175.1 uncultured Solibacteraceae bacterium
GTGTTTAGAGGACATTCCTGCTTCCGATCTGGAGAGTCAAGTCTTGAGGTTCAGCGTTCGTGTTCGGGGTTCTGGGTTGCGGGAACCAAGAACGGCACCCTGAACCCGGAACGTAGAACCTTGAACCCCGCACCAGCGTCAGTGCAACTGCTCGGGGTCCGTCCACGCCGAGAGGTTCGTAACCGAATCGATCTGTTTGAGCAGGTCGGCGATCAGTTCGCAGGCGTCTTCACGCTGACAGAGCTGGTCGATCTGGGCGAGGATTTGCGAGAGGGCGTCTTCGGCCTGAGCGATAGCGAGGTCGGAGTAATACTCGCGCTGTTCGTTGAGGCAGAGATGGTGTTTGACGAACTCTTCCTTGAAGAACGCCGACAGACAGTGGCAGGGGGCGCCGGCCAGAGGCCAGTGCACCATCAGAACATCGACGCTTGCCACGCGGGTCTTTGCAGCCATTCGTAGAAGTGGACACCCCAAAGTAAGACAGGTTGAATGACCGTGTCAACTACCCCTGCTCGGATTCCAGTCGTCCCCGCAGGATGTCACTCACGGAGGCGGGGTTGGCTTTGCCCCCAGACGCCTTCATCACAGCACCCACCAGAAATCCGAACGTCTGTTTTTTTCCGGACCGATACTGCTCGACCGGGCCAGGGTGTGCGGCGATCACACCGTCGACCAGTGCCAGCAGTGCCGACGTGTCGCCAATCTGCGCCAGCCCACGTGCGTCGACGATCGCCCTGGCAGACGCGCCGGTCGTCCACATTTCCTCAAAGACCTCTTTGGCCACCGACGTGCTGATCACCTGAGTGTCGACCAGTGAGGTCAACTCAGCCAGCGCGTCGGGGGGCACGGGCGCGTCCGCGACACTCTCGCGCCCCGCGTCCTTGAGCAGACGCCGCACTTCGCCCTGAATCCAGTTGCTCGCCGTCTTGGCCACCGCCCCGGCCCGCACCGCCGACTCGAAGTAGGTCGCCGCTCCGGGCAGGAGGCGCCCGAGCACGTCGGCGTCATAGGCGCTCAGGCCGTAGGTCTGGATGAAGCGACCGACCCGCGCCGCCGGCAGTTCCGGCATCGCGGCGCGCACCTGCTCGATCCATTCAGCGGTCACCACAAGCGGCGGCAGATCCGGTTCCGGGAAGTAGCGGTAGTCGTTGGCCTCCTCCTTGGACCGCATCGACTGCGTCGTCCCGGTCTCGCTGTCCCAGAGGCGGGTCTCCTGCGCGACGCGTCCGCCCGACTCCAGCACGGCGCGCTGACGCTCGATCTCGAACTCGATCGCTTTTTCGAGGAACCGGAACGAGTTGACGTTTTTCACCTCGGCCTTGGCGCCGAACGCCTGCTGCCCGACCGGACGCAATGACACGTTGGCGTCGCACCGCAGGCTGCCCTCTTCCATGTTGCCGTCGTTGACGCCGATGGCCACCAGGATTTCCTTGAGTCGCGTGAAACACTCCGCCGCGTGCGCCGCCGAACGCAGGACCGGTTCGGTCACGATCTCGATGAGTGGCGTCCCGGCGCGATTAAAGTCGAGATAGGTGCTGACGTCCGAGTCGGCGTAGCCGTGGTGCAGCGATTTGCCCGCGTCCTCTTCCATGTGGATGCGCGTGAGCTGCACGTCGCCGTCGGACAGACGCACGCGTCCGCCCAGCGCGATCGGCCGGTCGTACTGTGAAATCTGATAGCCCTTGGGGAGGTCTGGATAGAAGTAGTTCTTGCGCGCGAAGATCGAGATCGGCTGGAGATCACACTCCAGAGCCAGTGCCGCGAGGATCGCGAAGGTCACCGCCTGCCGGTTGAGCACCGGCAACGCGCCCGGCAGGCCCAGGCACACGGGACAGATGTGCGAATTGGGTGCCGCACCAAACGCGGTACGGCACCCACAGAAGATCTTCGTCCCGGTCAGCAGCTGGCAGTGAATCTCCAGCCCGATGACCGCTTCGAAGCTAGCCGGCAATGGGGCCCGCCGCTTTCACAGCGGCCGTCGACGTGGCTTCAAACGTCTTGAAGTTGTCCACAAACATCTGCGCGAGCTTCTTCGCCTGCGCGTCGTAGGCGGCCGGGTCCGTCCAGGTGTTGCGCGGCGTGAGCACTTCCACCGGCACATTCGGGCAGCTCTTCGGCACATCCAGGTTGAAGATGGGATCACGGTCAAAGCCCACGGTGTCGAGCGCTCCCGACAACGCCGCGTTGATCATCGCGCGGGTGTACGCAATCTTCATGCGGGTGCCCACGCCGTAGGCGCCGCCGGTCCACCCGGTGTTGACCAGCCACACGCGCGCGTTGTGTTTCGCAATGCGATCGCCGAGGAGCTTCGCGTAGACGTTGGGATCCCACACCATGAACGGCGCGCCAAAACACGTGCTGAACGTCGCAACCGGTTCCTTGACGCCGCGTTCGGTGCCGGCGACCTTGGCGGTGTACCCCGACAGAAAGTGGAACATCGCGGCTTCGGGAGACAGGCGCGCAATCGGCGGCAGGACGCCGTAGGCGTCCGCGGTGAGCATCACGATGTTGGTGGGATGTCCCGCACGTGCCTCCGGAACCGCATTGTCGATGAACGTCAACGGATACGCGCAGCGCGTGTTCTCGGTAATGGCGTCGCTGTCAAAATCCGGCTTGCGGGTGACCGGATCGATGACCACGTTTTCGATCAATGTGCCGAAACGTTCGGTGGTCGCGTAGATCTGCGGCTCAGCGTCCCGCGACAGGCGGATGGTCTTGGCGTAGCAGCCGCCTTCGAAGTTGAACACACCATCCGCGCTCCACCCGTGCTCATCGTCACCGATCAGACCACGATGCGGGTCGCTCGACAACGTCGTCTTGCCGGTGCCCGACAACCCGAAGAACAGCGCCACGTCGCCGGCCTCGCCCACGTTGGCCGAGCAGTGCATCGGCATCGTGTCGCGCAACGGCAGCAGGTAGTTCATGACGGTGAAGATCGACTTCTTCATTTCGCCCGCGTAGTTGGTGCCGCCAATGAGTACGAGCTTCTTCGCGAAGTTCAGCAGGATGAATGTCTCGCTGCGCGTACCATCCACCGCCGGGTCGGCCTTGAAGCTCGGAATGTCGATGACGGTGAACTGCGGATCGTGCTGCAGGCGCACCTCGTCGCTCGGCTCGTTGATGAACATGTGGTGCACGAAGAGGCTGTGCCACGCCTTCTCGGTGATCAGGCGCACAGGCAGCCGATACGCAGGATCCGCTCCGGCGTAGACGTCCTGCACGAACAGTTCCTTGCCCTCGAGGGACGTCATCATGCGCGCGTGAAGCGCGTCAAACCTGACGGGGTCGATCGGACGGTTGACCTTGCCCCAGTCCACGTGGGCTTCACTCGAGGCTTCCTTCACGACAAACTTGTCATTGGGTGACCGGCCCGTATGCGGAGACGTGATGCAGACGATCGGTCCGTCGGCTGATAGCGCACCTTCGCCGCGCCGAATCGCCTCTTCATACAGCGCCGAAACGCCAAGACTCCAGTGCACCGTGCCCGGGTTCTGAATCCCGACGGCTGACAACTCGACTTTACGAACGGACATGAAAGACTCCTTTGGAGCACAAACAAACGTGCCATTTTAGCGCGTTCAGGCCCTGGCTTTCAAAGCGGTCAGCAGGGCCCCTCGCAGTGCGCACAAATCATAGGGAGCCGTCAGGGTGGCCACGGCCTGATCCCGCAGCACCCGCGCCTCGTCATCGTCGCCTCCCCGGGTCAACGCGATCAGCGAGACCCGATCGCGCACCCGGGTCCACGCCTCCTGCCACGGGTGCGCGTCCCCGGCAAGGACCGAGCGATCCACCACCGCGAGCGTAATGTCGTCCTCGGCCAGGCTTTCCAACGCCTCCCGCACATTCGGCACGGCGTGTACGGCGCATCCCCACCCGCCCAACGCGGCGGCGACAAAGTCGCGGGTCACCGCATCGGTGTGGGCCACCAGCGCGAGTGGGTGGGGACGCCCCGGACCGAGCAGCCCGCCCTGTTCACAGCGCACCGGCAACCGGATCGTAAAGGTGGTGCCTTTGCCGGGTTCGCTGGTCACCCAGATCTGGCCGCCGTGGTCGCGCACGATGCCGTACACGATGCTCAACCCGAGGCCGGTCCCCTCGCCCACGCCTCGCGTGGTGAAGAACGGGTCGAACACCCTGGCAATGTTGCCCGGATCAATCCCGTGCCCCGTATCGCTGACCGTCAACAACACCGCGCCGCACGCGGGTTCATCAGTGGCGGCCACCGTGAGTCGTTTGATGGTCGACGCCTTCATCGCCTGTTCGGCATTCAACACGAGGTTGAGCAGCGCCTGCTGCACCTGTCCGCCGTCCACAAACACCGGCGGCAGACCGTCGGCATACCGCGTGACCACCTCGATACTCTTGAGCCGGCTGTCATACGCGCGCAGGTCCACCACGCGATCGCACAAATCCACGATGTCGTGCCGACTGCGCTCGGCGGTCTGCCGACGGGCGAAGGTGAGCAGGTTGCGCACAATCCGTGCGGCGCGGTCCGATTCGGACACGATGCGCGCCACGTCATCAAGCAGCCCCTGTCCCGCCGCAGCGAGCGCCGGTTTGGACGCGACCTCTTCCTGCACCAACTGGGCGTATCCGATCACGCTCGTCAGCGGATTGTTCAGCTCGTGCGCCACCCCGGCCACCAGTTGACCAATGGCCGACATCTTTTCCGCCTGCACCAGCTGCGCCTGTGTCGATCGCAGGCGGTCAACGGTCGCCGTCAGTTCGGCGTTGGTGAGCGACACCTCTGAACTCAGGGTGCGCAACTGCCGCGCGCGTTCCCGTTCCGCGGTCATCTCCTTGGCAAACTGCACGGCCGCGCCGGCCGCATCGGGCACGGGCAACGTGGTGACTGCAAAAATCCGTCCGTCGGCAGTTGTGATTTCCTGATCAAGTCGCTGACCGGTACGGATGGTGCGCCCGACCAGACAGTCAGGACATCCGCCGCCACACAGACCGACTTCGGCACACGTCCGCCCCTGGGTCTCTCGAATCGCCCAGCCGCGCATTTCCGCCAGCGCGGCATTGGTGCGCATGGTCGTGGCCTGGCTGTCGAAGAGCGCGATGGGATCGCTGATGGCATCAAACGTCCGTTCCCATTGGACCTTCGCGCGGTGGACACGTTCGTACAGCTGACCATTGGCCACCGCGACACCAAACTGGCGTCCGATGGTCATCAGCACGCGCTCATCTTCGGCGTCAAACCGATCGGCCGCGTCCGAGACCAGTGTCAACACGCCCAGGGCGTTGTCGCCGGCCATCACCGGCACCGAGACGGCGCTGCGCAGCGGATATTCCTGCCGCCATTGCCCGATGTCCTCACCGGCGATGTCGGTGCGGCGAATCGGGCGATGGTCCACCATCGTGGCGTCGGACGGCCACTCCTCGCGAGTCGCATACATCTGGCGCACCAGATCCACAGGCGCACCATGCACGGCGCGCACGGCGAGAGGGCCGCCGTCGAGGGGGACGAGTCGCAGGACGGCCCAGCGGACCTCATAGGCCGTGGCCACCCGTTCGAGTCCGCCCTGCAGCGCCTCGTCGATTTCGATCGACGAGGACACCGTCCCCGCCACCTCGTTCAGGAGGCGCAGTTCCCAGGTGAGACGCTGCCGTTCGATCGCGCCCTTGCGCCGCTCGAAGGCACGCACCACGGTCGCAAACAGCTGCGCCGGATCAAACGGCTTCGGGACAAACGCAAACACCTCTTGCGCATAACTCTCAAGCGCACTCGACAGACGCCGATCAGCGGAGATCACAATCGCCTCAGCTGTCACGTCATGGTCGCGGACCACTTTGATCACGTCGAGACCGGATCCGGTGCCCAGGCGCAGGTCCACCACCACCACACCGAACCGCCGCGCCGCCACCGCCGCCACGGCTTCTTCGATGGACTGGACGCCGACGACCTCCATCCCGCGGGCCTTCCCGACGTGCGACAGCATCCCCAGGACAAACGGGTCATCGTCAACTACAAGTACGGCGTCGGATGTCATATTCACGAAGTAGTGCCTGACCGTGGGGAGCAGCCGCATTAAAATACGATGAAATGGCGATTCACGAAACCCGAATCGCCCGACTGCCCATCGTTGCCGCCGTGATGACGATGATCACGTGGGGCGCGGCCTGCGGTCCGGGACGGGTAACGCTGCCCGGGGCGATTGGCCCGGAACAGGCCACGTCGCTGCGCGTCAGAATCAGCGGCCGCGTGGTGTCGGTGCCCGTTGAACGGTATGTCCTGGGCGCCGCCTTGTCGGAAATCACCCCCACGGGAGAAACGGCGGCGACCGCCGCCCGTGTCTACGAAGTGCAGGCCGTAATCGCCCGCAGCTACGCGCTGGCCCACCGCGGCCGACATGCGGCCGAAGGGTTCGACCTGTGTGACACGACCCACTGCCAGGTCTACCAGCCGGACCGGATCAAGACGTCGTCGTTTTCCACCATCGCGGAGGGCGCCGTCACACGGACGCGCGGCCAGGTGCTGCGCGCCGGTCAGGCGATTATCGACGCGGTGTTTCATGCCGACTGCGGAGGCCACACCACGACCCCCGCGGCCGCCTGGAACGGGACCAACCATTCCTATCTGCCGGCTCGGGAGGATCGCGTGCCCGGACTCACCCACCGGACCTGGACGTTTGAGGCCAGCGAGGCAGATTGGCGGACGCTGCTTAATGGCGACACCAGAACCTCGGTGGGGGCGATCCTCCGGACCATTGAGGTGATCTCGACCGGACCTGGCGAACGGGTCACTGGTGTGCGCCTTGTGGGAGCCCGAGAGCGGGCAATCACCGGGGACGTACTCCGATCCGTGATCACGGCCGCCCGGGGCGCGAGGGCCCTGATGAGCACCCGCTTCACCGTGCACCGGACACCGGCTGGCTTCCGACTGGTCGGGTCAGGGTTCGGCCACGGCGTCGGACTGTGCCAGGTTGGGGCAATTGCCCGTGCCCGCCGCGGCGACCGCCTCGTCGACATCCTCACCCATTACTACCCAGGCACCGGACTTCGGTAAACAAGCGTATCCTCTGTGCGTATCCACTATTAGTTGATGGCTGGTGAAACCACTCGGGAAGCCGACGCGCGAGTTGCGATAGACGTCAAGGCGATGCAGGCCGCCGGGCAGCTGGATGCTGCCCGCGAACGATATGCCGAGTTGGTGGAACGGCATCAGCGCCGGGCGGCACGGATCGCGTATCACTACGTCCGTGACTCGGCCGACGCCGATGAAGCGGTGCAGGACGCGTTCGTGAAGGCCTACACCCATCTCGGGACGTTCCGCGAGGAACTCCCCTTTGAGATCTGGTTCACGCGCATCCTCATCAATGGCTGCCTGGACCGCATCAAGGCCAAACGTCGCCGCGAACGGTGGATTGCCCGGCCGACGATTGACTCGAACGGCGAAGAACGCGACCCG
>CAYZLT010000182.1:0-7354 GCA_964479175.1 uncultured Solibacteraceae bacterium
CTACGACGGGACGAACGCGACGATCATCGACGGCAACTTGATCTCCGGTAACGGCGCGGTCGGCGGCGGCAATGGGTTTGGCATCGAGATTCAGAACAGCGGCGCCGCCGATGTCACCAACACGGTCATCACCAACAACATCATCGGACTTGATGCCGCCGGCAACCTGATCACTCGCGGAGGACCCGACTGGGTGGATGCAGGGCCGGTTGGCAACTTTGGACCTCGCAACCGCGGTAACGCCGGCGGCGGTGTGCGCGTAAACCGAGGCCCGGGCACGATCATTGGCGGCAACGGTGCGGGCAACACCATCTCGGGCAACTCGAATACCGGTGTGTATCTGACTGGGACCGTTGGGGTGGCGCCGGTGTTGCGAGGCAACAAGATCGGCACCGATCCGACGGGCAACTTTGCGCGCGGCAATCGCCGCGGCATCGAGGTGTTCCTGTCGAGTGCGGTGGTGGGCCAAGCGGGCGCCGGCAACGGCAACCAGGTCTCGGGCAACCTGAGCGACGGTATCTGGGCGAATGGCGACACCACCATCGAGAACAACCTGGTGGGCGTGAACGCGTCGGCCACGCTGGCCCTCGGTAACGCCCGCATGCTGGGTGGTGGCACGCCCGAAGACGTCGGCTGCTGCCACGCGGGCATCTTTGTGGCTGCGCCGAACAACGTCGTTCGCGGCAACGTGGTCGGCGGTTCGGCCGCCCATGACCAGGACCCGGGCATCCGGTCCACTGATGGGGCGGTGGGCCAAGCGCCCAGCCTCATCGAAGACAACTTCGTAGGAACGAATGCCGCTGGTACGGCCGTGTTTGGCAACGGCATTGGTATCGGCCTCTACGGAGACAAGACCGGCACGGTCGTGCGCCGCAACGTGGTCGCGCACAGTGTCACGGCGGGCATCTGGCTCGTCGAAGGCACTCAGTTTGCCCTGATCGGTGGGGCGGCGGGCACGGGCAACACCATCCGGAACAATGGCGCGGGTATCCTGATCGGCTACAACGCAGGCGATCCCGACACCGGCAACACGCTTCGCTCAAACGTGATTTACGGCAATACCAATCTCGGTATTGACCTCGGATCCAACGGCGTGACGGCGAACGACGTGGGAGACGTTGACGCGGGGCCGAACAGGCTGATGAATTTCCCCGCGTTGTCCAACGTGAATACGGGCGGGGCCGCAACCACCGTCGAGATGTTGCTGGACACCGAGACGCCGAATTCAAACTACGAGATCCAGGTATTTGCCGGCACCGCGTGCCACGCCAGCGGCTTCGGTCAGGGCGAGCGGCTCGTCGGCACGTTCGCGCGGACCAGCGATGGCGCCGCTGACATTGCCAGCACGCTGATGCTGACTGAAGCGGTGCCGGTTGGTCAGTTCCTCACGGCCACGGCGACCGATACCACCGGCAACACGTCCGAGTTCTCGCAGTGTGTGCAGGTGCCCGCGCCTCCGGCGCCGCCGGGACCAGGCGCACCCGATGGCTCAGCGGGTGGAACCGGAGGCACCCCGTTCGGGCCCATTGTCTGCCCGGCCGGGACGGTCGGCGCGGGACTGCGTGGTGGCGTCGGTGACGACATCGACAGAACCCATTTCTATTGCCGCACGGTTCTGGCGGGCCCCGCGCTGGGCGGCGAGGTGTTCGCCGGTGGCGTTGGTGGTCCAGGGGGCACCGACTATGGCAACACGCTGATGTGTCCTGCAGGTTCAGCCATGATTGGTGTGCATGGTCGAGCAGGGCAGGTCCTGTGGGGTGGGAATGTCGTCGACACGCTCGGCACGATCTGCCGGGACGTGGTGACGTCGGCCGTCACACAGACGGCGACGGTTGGAAACCCGGCGCCTTTGGCGTCGCCGTTTTCTCTGATGTGCCCGGCCGGTGAGGAAGTGATCGCGATCGGGGGAGGACAGGGCGGCCTGCTCGACCGGATTGAGATCTACTGCGGCAACCCCGTCCCACCGGAACCTGTTGCGCAGGTGACGATCGCTTCGTCAGCCCAGGCGCGCGACGGATATCACGCACGTCGACGACCGCCGTTCATCGTCCCAAGCCACCGCGCGCTCGGGAGCGAGGGACTCGTCGTCCAGTAAGCCCAGACGGCGGGCCTACCTTCAGCCCCGCCGCTGTTTCCGTGTAGGGCGTGGCCTTCAGGCCCGCCGCCGTTTCGGTGTAGGGCGTGGCCTTCAGGCCCGCCGGGTCGACATCCCGGCAATGGCGTCGAGGACGTCAGAGCGCGTGTAGCCAGGCGCGTCCCAGAATGGGTAGGCACCCGCTTCAGCCGTGAGGCCTGCGCGCAGCGGATTGGCGACCATATACGCGATCAACCGCAGAGGGTCCTCGCCTGATCGAAGCACCCGCTCGAAGTAGCCAGGTTGCCAGAGGGGTCTACCTACGGCCTGCAGGTACGCATGTCCGGACGTCTGCTTGGCATGCCGGACGAACTGCGCCAGGTCCGCAGTCTCGGCCGTCGCAGTCACGAGCGCGTGCAGGTGGTCCGGCATGAAGCAGTACGCGGAAATGTCAATCCCATACGACATGCCCGATCGCAAAATTTGCGTACAGACGATATCGACGACCGCTGGAGACAGGAAGGCTCGGTGTCGGTCATGCGTGCACATCGTGAGCGAGTACGCGCCCGGGCCGCGATAAGGCCGCGCCCTCCTTGTTTCAGCGTCGCAATCCGGTGCGGGCGCGCTTCAGGAGATCGTCCACCGGACGCATGAGTCGGTACGACGGCAGGTCGTCAAGGAAGACCGCGGTGGCTTCGCCTTTGCGGGCGATGCATCGGTCGAACTCGGACGCGGCTTCGGGAAAGGCGCCAAGCGCGAGGTAAGCCCGGCCCAGACTCAGGCGTCCGAGCCAGGTGTCGGCCAGCTTCTGGGCGGCCTCGAAGTGCGTGAGCGCGTCGCGCGCGCGGCCGGCGGCCAACGCGGCTTCGCCCTGCAGCAGGGCAGCGTAGATGCGGGGTTCATTCTCCAGCCGGTTGTCGAGGTCGACAGCCAGTTCCAGCGCGGCCGGTGTCTGACCCGCGCCGATCATCGTCTTGCCCGCAAGATACAACGTGCCAAATTCGCGACCCGCGGCCGCGGCGTCTCGTGCCGCCTTCAGCGCCGCCCCTGTGTTGCCCTGTGCGAGCAGCACGTCGGCTTTGACCGCCAGGCGCCGACCCACAGAGACGAGGTCGCCAGCGGCGCGGTCCGCCACGATCGCGGCGTCAATGAGGCGCAGGCCGTCTGCGGTTCTTCCCTCAAACAGCGCCAGGTCGATGCGGCCGCTTGCTGCAAACGCTCGCGCCTGAACGCTGTCGATGGCACCCAGCCGGTCCCATGTCGCGGCGGCGTCTGCGGCGTGCCCCAGCGCAAGCTGAGACAAGGCCAACGCCACGTAGGCCTTGGCAAACTGCAGGTTGAGCGTCAGCGCATCGGTGGCCAGCGTGACGGCCACGTCGAACTGGCCGCCATACATCGCGAACAGTGCGGCATTGTTGCGCCGGATCACGTTGGTGGGAAAAATATCGGACGCGCGCCGGCCGGTCTCGAGCGCACCGACAATGTCGCGGCGCTGGAATTGCGTCACGGCCAGATTCGCCAGTCCCGACGAGTCCGCCGGATACTGTGCGACCAGCGCCTGGAATTCCTCAAAGGCCTTGTCGGTGTTCTTCTTGAAGAGGTAATACCCGCCGCGTGTCCTGAATTTCTCGCGCTCGGTCATGCGGTCCAGGTGCGACAGCGCCGCGAGGTAGCTCACTTCGGCTTCCGCAGGCCGGCCAAGGTTGGCCTGGAGGGCCGCGATGCCGGCATGGGCGCGACCGAACTGCGGGTCCAGCGTCAGCGTCCGTCGATAGGCGGCGATGGCGTCCTCGAACTTGCCGGCCCACTGCAGTTCCTGACCCTCGGTGTAGGCCTTCGCCGCTTCGAGCGACGCCGCCGTAAACGTCTCTGCGTCACTGGCCGCGGAATCCGTCTTTGTATCACCCAGCTTCTCGCGCACCCGCGCCGCGGCCTGACCGACGGCGTTCAGCACCTGGTCCTTCGGCGTGCCGTCGGTGGTCCAGTCGAGCAGCACTTTATCGCTCTCGGCGCGCGTGACGGTGACGCGGACGGCGACGCCAGTGCCCTCGATCAGTACTTCGCCGCCAACAATGACATCGAGGCCTTCGCGAATCGAGACGAGTTTGGCGACGCCGGGGTCGAGCGTGGCACCGGGTTGAAGGGTGGCCGCCAGCCGCAACGCATCGCGGCGCGGATAGGCAGTGATAAACGACGCGCCTTCGACACCGACCGCCATTGCCTGCTCGACCAGCCCCGTGAACACCGGATCGTTCGTGCGATTAATAAAGTCTGCGATCAGCACGGACACCGGTTCGGTGGGCTGTACCGCCTCACCGCGTGAGAAATACCACGTGCCCCCCACCAGTCCAGTGAGCAACACCGCCGCCGCGGCGATCGTCTTCGGCGTCCAGAGCTTCCGCTCTGGAATCAGATTCCCCTCGTCGTCAATCCGCTCAAGCGCCTCCACCAGATCCGCAGTGGTGATGAACCGGTCGTCCGGCGAAAGCTGCAGACACTTCAGCACCACGGCATCGACAGCCTCGGTCACGTTCGTGCTGCGGGTGGACAGCGGTTCCGGCGGTTTCGAGATGCGATCGGTCAGCGTTTCCCACGGCGTCTTGCCCGGATCGCGGGCGCGCGGTCCGACCAGCAGGTCCGTAAGGATCAAGCCGAAGGCGTAGATGTCGGTGCGATGGTCAACGTTCTCGCCCTTTGACTGCTCGGGCGACATGTACTCCAGCGTGCCAATCACCACGCCGCTCACGCCGCTCATCGTCGGTGATTCGTGGGCCGGCGCCGCCATCACCGTCGCATCGGACCCAGGACTCGGGACCCTGGATCCCGGAGCCTGGCCCCCCCCAACCGCAATCCCGAAGTCCATGATGAGGGCGTGCCCATCGGTGTCCACCATGATGTTGGCGGGCTTCAGGTCGCGATGCACCACGCCGGCGTCGTGCGCGGCCGCCAGGCCGGCCGCCACCTCGCGCGCCAGCGGCAGGACGCGTGCAAGGGGCAGCGCGCCATCGCGGCGCAGAATCGTCGAGAGATCTTCGCCCTCGATAAACGACATCGTGATGTATGTGGTGCCGTTGATGTCACCCAGGTCATGAATGCGGACGACGTTGCGGTGGGTGACCTGCCGTGCGAGCAGCAGTTCCTGCTTGAAGCGCCGTTCGACGTCGGCCGTATGCAACGGATCGGCTGTGGCATCGGGCCGGATGACTTTCAGCGCCACGACCACGTTGAGGGTGGTGTCCCAGGCCTGATAGACCACGCCCATGCCGCCCACACCGAGTTGTTTGATGATGCGGTAGCGCGTGCCGAACTCATCGCCGTCATGCAGGTGTGCAACGCTGCGCGCCCGCACGGTCGGCGTGTCACTGAGCCGGGTCTCGTCGGAGGGGCGGGTCTCATCCCCGCTGCGCGTCTCGTCGTCGTTCATGCCCGAGACGATTATGTCCCCAAACCGGACAGTCGGATCGGCCACCGCTGAAAATCCAACAGCGCTGAGCACTTTTCAACAACAGGTGATGGCGACAGCGTGATTCGTCCGGTCGCGGACAGACGGGCCGTCGGCCTACGACTTGCCGTCGGTCGCGTTGGACTACAACGCCGACGAAGGCGCAGGGCCATCCCGTCTGGCGATTCTGGCGCAGCCAAAGGCGCGGATCGGGTCAGTAATAAACGATGACCCGGAAGTTTCCGGAGTTGTCGTTGAGGAAATCATCGTTCACGCCGAGGAACAGTCGGCCCCCGGTGCGGATGCGGATCGGGCGGCCGTCGTTGCGATCGGACGATCGCACCACCGTGCGGCGTGCCGACCCCCGCCCCCGGGCCTCGCCATCAGCATCAGCACTCTCCGCCTGTCGGATCCCTCTCAGGGTCGGAATATTACCTCTGGTCGCCTTGGCATCTTCGACAGGTCGCGTTCGGTCTGCGGAAGGGACTCGAAATATTCGAGCAGGGGACGGTTGTCCGAGAGCGGCGGTGTGCCGGCCACCCACGCGCGCACGGCGGCGTCATCCGCCCTGAACATCCGCTCGAGGTGGTCAAATCGCTCCACGTTCATCAGGGCAAGGACCTGCCGCATCTGCGGGTCGGCCAGCAACCGCTCGATGTGTGCACGCGAGACCGTCACCGGCTGCATCGATCCCAACATCAGCGATCCGTCGCCCCACAAACTGACGTGGGGAAACGCTGCCGCGAACGCGCTCAATATCAGGCGATGTTCTTCAGCGGTGGCCCCGCCATTCCAATGCAGCGCGAGTCCCCCAGGGCGAAGGGCCTGCCGCACCAGGGTGAAATACTCCACCGAGTTGAGACTGTTGGCACCAGCGTGACGCGGAATGATCGCGTCGGCCGTGATGACGTCGTATCCGGTGCGCACACGCTGGAGAAAATTGCGGCCGTCATCCACCATCAGGTGCACGCGGGGGTGGTCCAGAATGTCGAAGTTCACATGGCTGAAGTACGCGGCGGCGTTGATCACCCCCTGCGACAACTCCACGACGTCGACGTTGAATCCGGGGATCTGACTCATCGCGCCAGGTGTCGCGCCGCCCCCAAGGCCCACGACCAGGGCCCGCTCCGGCCGCTCGTGCACAATCGCCGGCAACAACCCGATCCGGCGATGGATGAACAGCATGCCTTCGGCATCGTTGGCTTGATGCCGGCCGTCCAGGAACAACACGCGGCTGTTGGCGCCGCCCACCACCGCCACCGTGGTCTGCACGCCTTCGTCTTGCCAGATGACGGGCCGCCCCGTGTAGATGCGGCGATGCATGACATCAAGGGGATCGGGCACGCCCTGCGCCTGCACGACAAGCGCGAACAACCCGGCCGCAGCGAGGCCGGTGAAGAATGGCCGCCGTTTCGCACACGTCGCCAGCACGGCCAGGCCACCGGCCACATACAAAAACGCGAGCAGCACAATACTGTCGCGACTCCCCATGGTGGGCAGCAGAAGAAAACCCGCCAGCAGCGATCCAAAAATGCCGGCACCGAGATTCACCGCGTAAAAGACGCCAATCCGGCGTCCGGTGTCACCCGTGACTGCGTCGCTCGCCACCCACAGCCGGAGCGCGATCGGGAACGAGACGCCAAAGAACAGTGCCGAGGGCAACACCACGACCAGGCTCATCGCCAGCGCGGGGACGGCAAACCCGATCCCCGCGCGGTGCAGCAGCCCCTGCAACCACAACGCCGCCTCCACAGGCGCCGCAATGCCCGACACCGACGCGAGCACGAGCGACGCACCGACCAGTTGCACCAGGGCCAGCGTCAGCACCCAGTCCACAC
>CAYZLT010000183.1:0-7291 GCA_964479175.1 uncultured Solibacteraceae bacterium
ATGTAGGTCTCACCGCCAATCCACAGTCCCACCCCGGGTTGATCAAGGGTGCTCGTGGCCTGAATCCACGCGCCCTCACGAATGCGGACGTGGTCGCCGAATCGCATACCTTCCAGCGCGTACGCATTGAGGTAGCTGTCGTCGCCAATTTGTACATTGCGGCCGACCGTGAGGCGACGGGGAAACAAGATCTGCGTCCGTCGGCCGACAAACAAGCGGCCGCCACACCCGGCCAGCCGTCGTGCCGTGAACAGACCACGCAGCCGCGCTCGCCCACCACGCGCCCACAAGAACTGCAGCAGTTCCAGCCAGGACACGTCGACCGGTGCCGCCAGGCGGACATTGCGGCCAATCGCCATCTTGTACAGCCGTGATTTCAGACTCATGTTGCTCTGCGCGCGCGATCGTATGCCGATTCCACCCGTCGCACCATCTCAGCGACACCGAACGACGCGATCGCGCGCGTCCGCCCCGCCTGCCCGCACTGTTCCCGGCGCGTCGTGGCCAGCAACAGATCAGCCACCGCCGCCGCCATCGCCGCCACATCGTCTGGCGGCACCAGTCGACCGGTGCGACCGTCTTCGATGATCTCGGCCGGGCCGCCGCGTCGGAATGCGACGACCGGGCGCGACTGCATCATGGCCTCGGCGATGACCAGGCCAAACGGCTCGGGTTGGATGGAGGTATGCACCACGACATCGGCGGCCGCCAACCAGGGGCGCGCGTCATCCACGTGCCCCACCCACTCCACCACGTCGGACACGCCGAGCGACTCGGCCTGCCGATGCAAGGCGTCCGGATAACCCGCCTCCAGGCCAAACACCGTGCCCCCCACCACCGCAAACCGGACGTCGGGCACCATCCGTCGCACGGCGGCCGCCACGTCGAGGAACACGTGGGTCCCCTTCCACTGTTGCAGTCGACCGCACCAGACCACAAACGGTCCCGCGGGCCGTGGAGCCGGCGCGACCGGATCGGACGCCACGCCGTTGTGGATCACTTCGAGGCGATCGGTCGGCACTCGCCCACGCCAGGAGTCGGCGACCGCCGCAGAGACCGCAATCGCCACATCCACCCGCGACCTCGATGCCAGGCGATGGAGCACCCCGTCGAGTGTGAAACGGGTTTCCCGCCGATCGTGAATGTGCCAGGTCACCGGACGACCCACCTGCGCGGCGGCGCGACCGCCGTAGAGTTGTCCGGCGATCGCATGCGTGTGCACCACGGCGGCGTGCGACTCCCGCACCGCCGCGGCCAGTCCGTCCACCAGTCGACGCGCACCGACCAGATCGCGAAAGCGGGGAAGCGGCGGCACCTCACGCACCGTCAGACCGTATCGGCGCCAATGCCCGGTCAGCGCGGATCGGGCTGGCACTGCGACGATGTGTTGATACCGCGACGACTGCGACCGCTGTGCCCAACGCAGGATCGTCTCCACGACCGCCTCGGCGCCGCCACGCGCGTCCGCCAGGGCCACGTGCAGGACGCGATCGTCAGCCACCTGGTCCCCGCGGTGCATCGCTGCCCACTTTCTCGAACATCAACCGGGTCCGTTCGAGATCCACCATCTTCACCAGCACGCCGAGGAAAAACCAGAAGTAGAGATTGCCGGGAATGGCATCGAGGCCCGTGCTGTTCATGGTCAGCAACAACGTGAATATGATCTGCACAAACCCAGCCTGCCAGATGGAGTTCGCGGCCGAGGCCCGCATCCAGGGACGCGCGCGGACGATGTACGCGCCGACCGGCACGGCCAGCATCAGGAATCCAGACAGGCCCAGCAGGCCCATCTCGGTGACCAGGATGCCGAGATAACTCTCCACGAGGATGACGGTACCGGGGGGACTGAAGTGACGCGCGCCGATCGTCGCCACGCCCAGCCCTGAGCCAATCGGATCGGCCATCAACTGGGAGACCCACAACTGCCCGAAGAACGTGCCGGTGAAACGGTCGACGTTTTCCTGGGTGAAAATCGACGCCATGCGGTCCGCCACACCGCCGCCGAAGTAGTCGAGACTGATGACAATGACAAAATAGCCAACGGCGCCAGCCCAACCAAAACGGGACAGCTGCCTTGACAGGATCGCCACCAGTCCGGAAAACACAAAGAAGAGGATCAGCGGTGTGCGAGAGCCCGAGACCAGCATCGCCGGGATCAGCAACACCAGCGCGAGCAGGATCATGCGCCGGTCCTTTGGCGCCAGTCCGGGCACGAGCAGGAAGCCGACCAGATACGTGGCGACCATGGAAAGGTACGCGCCGTATTGCCCTGGCGAATTAAAGGTTCCGGGCACCCGATAAAACGACTCACCCGATGTGGCGCCGGTCGTCGAATAAAATGCGTGCGAGTAATCGGCCCCCATGTCTTGGAGGGCAAACGCGCCGCCGAAGAAGAGGTAGATCCCGAACAGGGAGACCGGAATGGACGACCACGCAATCGCCCGCAGGAGGCGCACCAGGTCCGCGTCACCCCGGATGTAGTGATATCCGGCAAACATCAGGGGGACGTAGAACAGCCGCTGTTTGAGGGCGACGGCCATACCCAGTGGCGCCACGGGCGTGGGCAGCGCCACAAACATCACGCAGACCAGCGCAAAGAAGGTGAAGGGGCCTTTGAACTGCGCAATGGAGCCGCCACTGGCCGGCCCACCCATCAGGCCGAGGTAGAGCATCGCAATCATCGCGTCCTTGGGCAGGTACGCGATGGGATTCGGGTGGAGAAAATTGACGACCAGGCCTTCGATACACGTGTACAGGAAGATCGTGATCACGAGCCGGCGCTGAGCGTCAGTCATGCCTGTTCACCGCACCACTTCATACGACCGGCGTTCCCATTGATCCCCGCGTTCGACTTCATCCTGCACACCCCGGCGATCGCCCAGATATCGACGGACAAACCGCGCGATCCGCTCCGGCACCACCGCCACCTGATTGTGCGCCACTGTCATGACGCTGACGGGCCCACGATTGGGAATGATATTGGTGCCCCACTGAAACATGAAACCGACATTCCACACGATCAGGAACCCCAGCACGACGGGCGTCCCGTATCGGGGCCACCGGGGGGACTTGCCGAGGTGGTCGGCCAACGCCGCCAGACCAACGACCAGCACCACGGTCAGGGAGATCAGGAACCGGTTGCCGAAGGAGGACTGGCCGTGCCAGTTCTGATAACTCGCCAGCACCCAGTAGAACACCGCCGCACACACCACCCACACCCGCATCGACCGCTGGTCTCGCCAGACCCACACCAGCCCGGCCAGGGCAAGTGACACCACCGGCGTCCACGTCATCCATCCATGATTGTCTGAAAACGCGGTTTGCCAGAGGCGCGGTTCCGTCCAGAAAAATTGATCCTGATACCCGGTCACCCACGGCCGTCCGTACACGATCGTCTTGCCCACCAATTGCGGAAGGCTGACGACCACTGCCGCCATCGTGAACGCCATCCCGCAGCCCACCGCACGTGACCACCCCGTGTTCCGCACCGAGCGGATCCACTGCCAGAGCGCGCCCACCACAAAGACCCCGTTGAGGTGATACACCTGCACCATCAGACCGGCGATTGCGCCCCAACACACCCACTCTGCAAGCCGGGACACCGGCTGATGACGCACGCCGTACGCCACAAACGCCGCGACCGTACACGCCGCAAGGGCATGCACATGAAACGGTAAAAACACGTGATAGACGGGGAGCGACGACGCGAGGCCGATGCCCAGGACGGCCAGCACCGACGTGTCGCCATACCCCAGCCACATGGCCACACGCGCCGACCACCACAAGGCGAGCAGGCCATAGAGTGCGGTCCCCACGGCGACGCTCCACAGGTACGGCCAACTGTAGCCATCAGCCGCAACGTCTGCCCCAAAAGCGCGCGCAACGGTCACCCCGGCGTGGGCCGCCACAAACCACGGGGCCCAGACCACCGCCGGCCCCACACTCCACTGATTGCCCACACGGCCGGTTGGGGTGATGACCTCCGGCCACGCCGTGCCGTCCGGGGCGAACATGACCGTCTGAAACAGCGGGTCCGCGCGGCGGAACTGATTCGTAAAATCCAGATCGCCGTCAATGACCGGTGACACCAGCCACGCGTAGTAGCCGTTGCCGTCGCCGCGCACGTAGGGGTTCACGACCAGGCAGGCCAGCACCGCTGCGACCCACCAGCCCCGCGACACCCGTCCGGTGTTCATGCATCCACCAGAAACGGTCCAAGCACCAGCGTGTCCAGGTGTCCCTGCACAAACGCCCTGGCCGCATCATCGGGTGAGGCGACGATCGGTTCCTCGTGCATGTTGAAGCTGGTGTTGACCAGCGACGGCACGCCTGTGCGGGCATGACACCCCGTGAGCACTGCGAAATAAAACGGATCGGTGGACTCGCGAATCAGTTGTGGCCGCGCCGTGCCATCCAGATGCACCACCGCCGGCGATTGGACCGCCATCTCCGGGGTGCATGCAAACGTGACGGTCATGTACTCCGCCGATGCGCGCGCTTTATCGAGCCCGATGTAGCAGGCGTCGGCGTACGCCTCCAGTGTGACAGGCGCAAACGGCATGAATTCGGTCCGACGCAGACGGACGTTCAGCCAATGGTTCACATCCGGATCGCCGGTGCGATAGAGGATCGTCCGATGGCCGAGTGCGCGCGGCCCCACCTCCATGCGCCCTCTGGCAATCGCCACCACTTTGCCGGCCACGATGCGGTCGGCCACGGCGTCGGCCAGCGGCCCGTCCTCAAGACGCTGATAGGTGAGCCCGTGGGCGTCAAGCGCCTGGCGCATCTCGGACTCGGGATAGTCGGGTCCCAGGTAGAGGCTCGGCACCCTGGCCGGGCGCACACCGAACTGTCGACCGGCCGTCAGCATCGCCGCGCCGACGCCGAGACCTTCGTCGCCCATCAGCGGGCAGACAAACAGCGACTCCACCTCGGGCATTTCCGCGATCGCCTGATTCATGCGTACGTTGGCGAACACGCCACCGGCGACGGCTACCCGCCGTCGCCCGGTCTTCGCGATGGCATTCCGCACCAGGTCAACGACCACCTCGGTCAGGCGGCGCTGCGCGGTGGCGGCGATATCTTCACGCGTCGCCTCCCGCAACGCGTCCTTCATCGCCACCGGATCCAGCGCGGTACGAATGGTCAGGCCATCGGTGCTGATCGCGGCCTGCATCACGGCATAACACGGCGCATCGGGCCGTCCATGGGCTGCCAGTCCGGTGATCTTGCCGCCGTGTTTCATGTGGTGGAATCCACACAACACCGTGATCACCTCCCAGAATTCCCCTGGGGAGTGCGGATAAAACGTCCGCGCGACCACAGCGAGATCCGTCCCGGTGCCGATGGCGACAATCCCGCTCTTGAGCGCGCCGACGCCATCACACGTGATCACCAGCGCGTCTTCGATCCCGCCCATCCAATAGGCCGTGGCGGCGTGGGCGAGGTGGTGGTCCACCTGCACCAGCGGCACCTGCCCCAGACCTGAGACCGCAAGGAACTCGCGCCAGTCCGCCACGGCCGGGCGACCGTCCTGTTCACGCACGGCCGCCGATCGCCGCTTGAACTCGTCGAGATACCCGTAGGCGCCAAGCGCCGTCATGCCGGCCTGAAAGTGATCGTGTCCACGCCTGGTGGCCCACTGGGCCGAGAGCAACGCGGGATCGGACGTGGCGGCGGCCAGCAGGCGCGCACCCTCACGCACCTGATCGGCCGGCGAGAGGTAGGGCACCGCCACCGCATCGAGATCACTCCAGCGGACCCCGGTCATCTGCTGCAGACACGCGAGCGCCCGGAAGGGAAACCCGCCATCCATCTTGACGCGGCTCAAGCGTTCTTCGGAGAGCGCCGCGAGGATCCGGCCGTCTCGGTCCAGCAAGGCCACACCGGTGTCGTGCCCGACCCCGCGCGCGGGGTGATAAATGCCAAGAATCATCCACGGTCCTTCGTCAGCGTCGTCATCAATGCCGCATACGCGGCCGCAATCCGCGGCCAGTCCATATGCGCGTCGTACACAGCCTGTGCCCCGAGCGACAGGCGTTGCCGGGCGGCAGCGTCGTTCCACAACGCGTCCACCGCGTGCACAAAGGCGTCCACGTCGCCGTCGGGCACGGGATACAGGCCCGTCGTCGCCCGCAGCCACGAGTCGGTGGCGATCCCGATCGTCGCCACCGTGGGCACCCCGTGTTGCAGCAACGCCGCCAGTGTTGTCCGTTTTGCGGAGGCGCCGTTTTCGTAGTGCGCCAGACCAAGGGTCGCCCGTTGGAGGATACCCGACACCACGGCCTCATCGGCGCCACCCACAAAGGTGACCCGCGCGGCGCCGGCGCCCGCCACCGCGCGCCAGGCGTGTTGCATTTCGTCTGACGACCGCCCGATCCACGTCAGTGGCGGACGGTCGGGCGACTCGGCCATCCAGCGCGCCAGAGCGGCGAGCACCAACGTCTGCAACGCGGCCGGCTGGCCGAAGATCACCAGCCCCCCATCACGAGGGGCGTGCCCGGGGACGCGCGCAATGTTGCTGCCCACGGGAATCACGGCCGTCGGCAGCCCGCCCAGCACACCGGCGGCGCGCAGTTCCCTCGCATAGATCTCCTGGGTCACCACGATGGCTGACGCGTGTGTCGCCAGGGTCATCAAATGGCGACGCAATTGCCAGCGGGACACCACGCGGCGTGGAGACCACGACGCGGGTGGCCAATATTCATGCACCGTCACCACCATCGGGCGGTGTCGAGCCACAAGCGCATCGAGCCATTGCGTGACCGTGGTCGAACGGTGCGGTGGTGAATATTGGTACAACACGCCCGCCACCTCGTCAGGGCCGGGCAGGGCGTCCATGCCCGGGACCACGACGCGGGTCGGGACCTGTGGTGCGAGGGCGCCGGCCAGCCGCGCCGTGTAGTCGCCGATGCCGTCGTAGCGGCCGGCCGGTGCGGGCGCCGTCACGATCCACTGGCTCACGCAACCACCTCGACCGGGGGTACTGCCAGGTGACGGGCGACCGCGATCAGACTCAGGACCAGCACACACACGACGGTGGCACATGTCGCTGCCGCAGCACCAGTCGCGCCAAATTCCGGGATCCAGTGCCAGTTCAGCACTACGTTCACCGGCGCCGCAAGCACCCAAATGACGAGCAGCAGTCGCGCCTGGTTGATGACGATCAACACGTTGCCGGCCACCACCGCCAGCGAGGTGCCTACCGTACCGAGCAGCAGCCACCGCAACGCGGGAGCCGCCGTCGCGTATTCGGCACCTTGCCACCACGTCAGAATCCAGGGGGCGAGGG
>CAYZLT010000184.1:0-7271 GCA_964479175.1 uncultured Solibacteraceae bacterium
AAGGCCTGCGCATGCAGGTTGACGCCACCGAGCAGGTCGCGCACGGCTTCGCCAATGACGTGACCGGCATCGACCTGCAGATCCTGAATGGCGAAGCGGACGTCGCCGCCACACAGGCCGCGCAGCACGATCACGAAAAGTCCATCGTCGGCTTCCAGGCGCAGCTCAATCGCGCCGGAGACGAAGTGGCCCGCGTGGCACGCCGAATTGAACTCGTGTCCACCGAACGCCGCCGGAGCGAGGAAGAAGAACTGGCGGCCGAACGTCGCCGCGACGAGGCGCTGCTGGCGATCACCTCTCATGAGACGGGACAGGTCGAAGCGGAACAGTCGTTGGGCGCTGTCCTTGCGCGCCTGCACAGCGCGCGTGGCGAGGCCCAGAGCCAGATGCGTCGCGTCAGTGATGCCCGCGCCGAACAAATGGCGATCAGCGAGCGCGTCGCGTCGCTCGAGACCGAAGGACGTCGCCTGGAAGAATCCCTGGCCGACGTCGAGGCGCGACTCGCGTCACGTCGCCACGAAATGACGCGCGCGGATGCGCGACGCGAGGAACTCCGGCAGTCGGTGGTCGAGACGCAGCAGAAACTCGACGAGGATGTGCGCGCGCTCAACGACCTGCGCGAAAGCCTGCGGGGGCTTGACGACAGCGTCAACGGTCTGCGGACGCAGTTCGGTGTGCGGGAAACCGAGATTCGCAGTGCCCGCCATGCGCTCGAATCGGTACGTGCCGCCGTCATGCAGTCCGAGGTCTTCCGGGCCACGGCGATGGCCGACCTGACCCACCTGGCAGCGACCTGCCTGGACGTCGTCAACGCGACCATCGACGACGTCGTCGCCGAGGTCGCGCGCATGGAGGCCGCCGGCGAACTTGAAGCGCCCGGTCGTCGTCTCGCGGCGGCGAGTGCCGTGGATGCCGACGATGAAGAGGCAGCTCAGGAACGCGCGCAGGAAGCGGCCGATGACAGCGCCCAGGAACCCGCGCAGGGCGAAGGCGAGAGTCTCACGCCCGAAGAGGTCATCACCAGCCTGCGTCAGAAGATCGAACGCCTCGGTCCCGTCAACATGATGGCGATCGATCAGTTTGATGAACTGGAAACACGCCACACGTTCCTGACGACGCAGCGCAAGGACCTGCTCGATTCGATCGCGCAGACGGCTGAGGCCATCAAGCGCATTGACGTCATTACGCGGGAGCGGTTTGCGGCCGCGTTCGCCACGATCAACGCCAACTTCGAGGTGACGTTCACCACCCTGTTTGGTGGTGGCAAGGCCGGCCTGCTCCTCATCGATCAGGAGAACCAGGTCGAGAGCGGCATCGACATCATTGCGCAGCCCCCGGGCAAACGTCTGCAGAACGTGCAGTTGCTCTCGGGTGGCGAAAAGGCCATGACCGCCATGGCCCTGATGTTCGCCATCTTCAAATTCCGCCCGAGTCCGTTCTGTCTGCTCGACGAAATTGACGCACCGCTCGACGACGCCAACATCGGGCGGTTTGTCGAGATGCTGCAGGGGATGCAGTCACACACCCAGTTCATCCTCATCACCCACAATCGCAAGACGATGGAGATCGCCGACCGGCTGTACGGCGTGACGATGGAAGAGCCGGGCGTGTCGAAGCTGATCTCCGTGCAGATGAATTGAACGAGTCCACTGCCACGCGGTATCAACGACTGAGGCGCAGCGCCCAGGTCGTGCGTCTGTCTGTCGGCGCGGGCTGGTTGTCGGTGGTGGCGCTGACGTCACTCGGGCGGTCGGCGTCTGCGTGGGCGGAGTCGCTCTCCGCCGACTGGGCGTTCCTGATCTTCATCCTGGCGCTTGTCGTGGTGTGGGAAGCCGTGGCCCTGCCCGCCGGCGTGGTCGCCGCCGTGCGCCGTGAACGCCGATTTCGCCGCGGACGGATCGCGGTCTCCACGCTGGTCGCCAATCAACTGCGGGACGCGCTCACCGGCATCGTGATCGCCGTCGGGGGCGCCTCGGTGGTGTGGTGGAGCCTCACCAACCTCGGCGCGTGGTGGTGGATCGCGGTCGGGGCCCTCGGGGCGCCGATCCTCTTGATCATGACGGCCCTCGCCGGGGTGTCGGTCAGGGTGGCGCCAGGCAGCCGGCCCCTCGCCAGACAGGCACTCGCTGAACGACTCTCGCAACTCACGGAGCAGGCGTGTGGTCGCCGGGTGCCCGTTCTTGAGTGGAACGACCCTGCGGCCGTTCCCACCGCGCTGGTCACCGGCGTGGGGCGGTCCGGCGCCATCCTGCTCAGCCGCGAGATGGTCGCCGACTGGAGTGACGATGAGATCGCGGTGGTGGTGGCACACGAGTTATCCCACCACGCCCGGCACGACCTCTGGAGAAAAGCCGCGCTCGATGCCGTCGTGTTGCTGGTGGCGCTGTGGGTGGCTGACAGGGTCGTGGCCACTGCGGGGCCCGCGGTGGGCGTGCCGAGTCTGACAAGTCTGACCGCGTTGCCGCTGATCGCGCTGAGCAGTTGGGTGATGTGGTGGGTCTTGCGCCCCATCCGCCTGGCGCAGTCGCGTGCGCACGAACGGGTGGCGGATCGGTTTGCGATCAGGCTGACGGGCGACCACGAGGCGTTTCGAACGGCGGTGCGTCGACTGGCGGCGCAGCACCTGACAGAGGAACGCCCATCAACGCTGACGCGGTGGTTGTTTCATCGCCACCCGACGCCCGACGAGCGAATCAAAGCGTCAATCAACGCTTCGATAAAGGCTTCGGCGACACGATAAGCACGCCGGCCATTCCGCGTTCGCGGCAGTTGTCGTTGGTCAGCGAACAGTGGAACTCGAAGCGGCCAGCCTTTTCCGCCAGGAACTCAAAGGTGACCTCGCGTCCCGGTTCGACCCGTTTCTGTATTCGGTACTCCGGCAAGGTGAAGCTGTGGGGAATGTCCTCGGCCGTCAGCGTGATGCGGACAAGGTCGTCCTGTGTCACCTGCATTTCCGCGCGAGTGCTGCCGGAGACCTTGAACTGGTATTTCACCGCGGTGACAGCGATATCCCGTTTGGCTTGGGCGATCACACCCGTCGTGGCCACGACAGCGGCCAATAAAACAGCTCCGACACACAGGTGAATTCTGGTCACGGCGATCCTCCGAGGGATTAGACGGCGTCCCCAGAGTATCGGTCGAATCGGTCCCGCCCGACAGGGACCTGAGGCTATGTCACGACCACAGTGACGGTGTTGGAGGCCTGGCCTTTGGGGTTGGTGACCGTAAAGGTGTACTCACCACTGATGTCCAGCACGGTCTGGAAACGTACGGCCGTCGCCGTGACAGCCTCCAGCGCGTTGGCCGCAATGACGCGCACCGTGCCGGTCGGGTCGGTCACGGTGACTGCCAGGCCGAGAGCGAACTGCGAGCCGCTCAAAATGATCGGCTGCGCGACCGAACTGCGTGTGGCCTTCGCCGGATCCACGCGGTCGATCACGGCGGCAGGCAGCGGGGCCGGTGTCGGCGGCTGCAGTGGCGCGGCCACTACGGTCAGGGCAAACGGATCGGAGACGCCGCCGTCAGTGTTGCGCACGACCAGTGTTGCGGCGCCGGTTTGTGCGATCACGGCGGAGATCTCGAACGTCGTGGCGCGTTGTCCCTGCACTGCGGCGCCGGTATACGTCGCGGTATTGCCCAGGGATGTCAATTCCACGGTGAGGCCCGGCGCGAAGCCCGTACCCGAAATCTTCAGCACCTGAGCCGACGCGCTGACGACGATCGGCGCGGGGGTGACGGATGAGACAACCGGGGGCTCAGATAATGACGCCCCGAGTGCCATGACCAGCGCGGCGGTGACGAGGAAGCCGACGAGGGTGATGACCGCGACGAAGGGCGAACGTTTGTGCATACCGTGACAGTACGGCCGTTGGTGGGTGTGTATCTGTACCCAAGAGCACACCGACGAGCGGAAGGCGGGTTACCAGTTCGACGTGCCGGTAGGCCGCAACACTCGAAGGTCGGCGCGCTGGCGCCGTTTCTGACCGCGCGTTGCGCCGGCCACCGGCGCGTCCACCTCCATGTCCAGATGCCGTCGCTGCAGCCATCCCATGAGGATGGTTGGCAGCCGCGTGCTGCGACGGTCCGGATCGCCTTCGCAGCGAAGGATATGTCCGCGGTGTGGGAGATCGGCCGGGTCGGGCAGCGCCATCAACCGGACGAACGCATCGTAACGTTGAGGATCGATGACCTGCATCATTCCCTGGTACTCCTGCGTCATCATCCTCTCAGAAGGACCGGTGCGGCGCTGTGCCCGAAGGCACACCGGAGTCTATTGTGAACGCGCGCGCATGGCGGCAATCACGCGGTTGGACACGTTGGCATTGAGCAGCGCTTTCAATCCCGCCGGCGAGAGGTCAAACTTCACGCTGCCGGCAGCCTTGATGGCGGCGGTCATGTTGTCATCGTCGAGCCCTGCTGCGCGCAGGTCCATGACGTCGGCGTTGGTCATCGCCGCCGGCGTCCCCGGAGGCGTGCGCGTGGCCGGTGGCGTCACAGGCGCGGGCGCGGGTGTCGGTCTCACCGACCCGGAGGTGGCCGCAGCGACAGCCGCCGCCTGATACAACGTGGCGAGTGTGGCGTATGCGCCCGCACTGTTGCGGATGCGTGTCTGCGCCTCAACGATGTACTTCTCCGAGGGGTGCTGCTTGGCGGCGCGATTGATGAGTCCAGTGGCGCTCTCCAAGTGTGACGCAGGGCCGTCAGCGGGCGGCGTTTCATACGCCAGGGCTTCGTGCGCCACTGCGAGGTTGTGCAGGCGATAGGCGTCACGTTTCAGATCACGATGGGGTGGCAGTCCTTCAAGGGCCGTGAGCCACTCCTGCCATCGGCGATCTTCCGCCATGGCGTTGAGCCTGTCGACCTCGTCGCTGCGTGCCAGCAACGCCAGCACCGGCTCGCGCCCCGGGGAGATGCGTCCGGCCGCTTTGCGGACGGCGGTGTCAACCAGCGTGTCCTCGACCATATTGCGCGCCGGTGGACCCGCGTCGACGAGATGCTCCTGTTGCAGGGTGTGGCGCACAGTCTCGTCGGCGAGGGTGCCGCCGTCCGCGCGGCGCACTTCGACCCGCATGGCGGCCACGCCGTTGATCACGACAGACGGTCTGTTGCGCCCGTACTCGTACACGGCTTCCGTCTTGGTCTTGCCGTCTTTGTCCACGACCTGTTTTGTCCCGACCTGTCGCGTCTCAGAGACGTATTTCTGGCTGTTGCGCCGTGACTCGCTCCATTCCGTGAGCGTGGCCACCACGACGATGTCGCCGCCCCGATCCACCAGGCGCAGGCGTGTGTCGTTGTCACGCAACTGGTTGGTGAACATGTCCCGGACCTGTTCGACCACCCTGGCCGGTGCGGTGCTGCTGTTGCGCACCTGCAACTCCACGGTGCCTTCAGGGAGAAGGATCGCCGGGGGCACCACCGGCGTGAGGCTGATTTCCTTGCTCTCCGCCATCAGACCGCGTCTGAACTGACCCTGTGTGGTGACCGAGGCCGCAAGGATTCCGGTGACGACAACAGCGATGAGTGTGCGCATGGCGGCCGATACGATATCGCAGACGCCGACGTTAAGATAGGCCCCATGGGCGAACCCCACCGACTGCCGGGGAGCCTGTTACAATCTCCGCACACTGGAGAGCGCCTGACGTGAGCAAAAAGTGGTACGAATATTTTGTCGTCACGGCGCCCCGTGATGGGGTGACGCCGGATGTGCCCGGCGGGGTCGATGCGATCGCGCCGCCACGGGCACGAGACCTGGTGCCCGATGCCGAGGGCAACGCGACCTTTACCGCGCCGGTGACGTCCGATGCGGATTTCTCCGATATCTATGCCTCGGCGCAGATCGCCACCCCCAGCCACGGGTACACCGTGTTGAAGGTGGCCGAGATGCTGCAGAGCGAGCACATCCGCGCGCTGCCAGCCGAGGTCAAGCAGAAGTCCATCATGGTGGCACTCGACGCCGCCGGGGTGAAGGTGGAGCAGATCGTCGACGACGCCGTGCGGCGCGATCGGGCGTTGGATACCTACGAGCGTGTGCTCCAGAAACATCTGGAGGGGCTCCGGACGCAACACGCGGACGAGAATCGTCGTCTGGAAGACGAGATCAATCAGCGGGTGGCCGAATTGCGTGCGCGCATCGACCAGAACCACGCGGATGTGACACGGGAGGAACACGACTTGTCGACGTGGCAGACACGCAAGCGGATCGAGGAGAGCCGCATTGCCGAGGCCGTTGGACATTTTGTGTCCCCCAATCCGATTACGACCTCCACCGCGCCGGTGAAGGATAAGGGAGGCCTCTGATGTTCGCTCGATTGGGTCGTGTATTCCGTGCCTGGCTTGGGTTTTTCATTTCGCAGGCGGAGGATCCGGAAGTGATGCTCCAGGACGCCATCGAGGAGATGCGCATCACGATGCCGCGCCTCAACTCGGTGCTGGTGGCGACGCGCGCCACGGTCATTCGTTTGGAAGAGGAGCGGGACGCGCTGCGGCGGCAGGACAAAAACCTGACGGCGGCGATTCAGGCCGCCCTGCGCGAGGGCAGCGCCGAGGCACGCAGTGTGGCCGAGGAGGACGCGATCCAGCTCCAGCAGGTCCGCATGGATCTGGCGGCGACCGAGGAACAGTGGGCCACCGCCCAGAAAGCCCACGAGGGCTCCCAGATGTCGGTGGAATCGCTCAAGGCTCGTTTGAAGGAAAAGATCGAGACCACGCAGCGTGCCCTCAAGGAACGGCAGAAGGCCCAGGTCATGAAAAAGGCCGTGGACGCCATCGTCGAACTCCAGTCGTACGGCGTGGCCGCGACGGCCGACAAATATCTGGAGCAGATCAAGCAGGAAGTCGCAGAATCCAAGGCGGCCGTGGAGGTCGCGACCGGCTCGATCGACGTCAAGAGCATTGAGCGCGAGCGCACGTCCCGTCGGATCAAGGCGGCCGGCATCCTGCAGGAGTTCGAGCTGGAGATGGGGCTCAGCTCGCCGGTGAAAACCACTGAATCGGCCACCACGCCGAGTGTCGGCGCCCGCGTGAACGAGAAGCAGGGGTCGTAACCGCCACGATGGCACGTTCCGACGACGACCTCCCGACAGGGTCCATCCTGCGTGAGCTGATCGTCAATCAGTACCAGGCGATCATGCTCGGTGGTGTGGCCCTGGCCTCGGCGCTGACCGTGAGCCCGTTGCCACTGCTGTTGTGGGCGGGCGCGGAGATGGTGCTGTTGCCGGTGCTCGACTCTGGTCCGCTGCGTCGCCTGGTCAGCCGCAAGCGCCGCGAGAAGA
>CAYZLT010000185.1:0-7250 GCA_964479175.1 uncultured Solibacteraceae bacterium
GGCCAACAGCGGGACGCCCTACACGATCACTACCGGCCTGGACGACAACGGTGACGTGATCTTCAACGACCGGCCCGCCGGTGTCGGCCGCAACACCGTGCGCACGCCGTCACAGTACACATGGTCGTTTAATGCGGCCTACACCATGCAGGTGGCCGCCCATCGAGTGGTGCTCACGGCCAGTGCCACGAACCTGACCAACCATGCGAATTTGAGCGGGTTCACCGGGGTCATGACCTCGCCATTTTTCAGGACGGCGACATCGGTCACCAACCCACGGCGAATCGACTTCGGGCTGACCGTCAGCTTCTAGCCATGATCATGAAACTGCCGTTTGTCATCGTGCTCATGACCGCCACCGCGACGGTCGCCACACTCACCGCGTGCGCCGATGTTGCCTCGGTCGAGTCGTTCCACAGCGCCGCCCTTGGGCGGACGATGAGGTATGCGGTGGCGGTGCCGTCGGCACCGGAGGGCACACGGTTCCCGGTGGTGTATCTGCTGCACGGGCACGGCGGCGATCACACCGACTGGTTCTCGCATTCAGGCGCCGCCGCAACCGCAAATGCCCTTGGGCTGGTCGTGGTGACACCGGACGGCGGCAACTCCTGGTACCTCAACACTCCGACCGAACGATGGGAGGACTACATCGTTCAGGATCTCATTCAGGAAGTGGAACGCCGATGGCCCGTACGGCCCGGACGCCAGAGCCGCGCGGTGGCCGGACTTTCGATGGGCGGCTACGGCGCCATGAAGATGGCGTTCCGGCATCCGGGCACCTTCGCGATGGCGGCCAGCATGAGCGGTGCGCTCGACACCACGCGGACCGTCAGTGTGTTCGGACGCGGCAGGGAAGCGGAAGTGACCGCGTGGTTTGGTCCGCCTGACAGCGCCACGCGTCGCGACAACGACGTGTACCGGCTGGCGGCGGAGGCCGGCAGCACCGGCCTGCCGTACCTCTATGTCGATTGCGGCGTGGACGATCCCTGGTTCGGCATCAATCGCGAATTTGCCGCGGTGCTGAAGGCCCGGGGCCTCGCCCACGAGTTTCATGAGGAGCCGGGCAATCACGATTGGCGCTACTGGGATCGCCAGGTGCGCGCGGTGCTGCCTATCGTGGCGAAGCGGCTGCAGTGATCGTCAACGGCACCTGACGCACGACCGGTTCGCCGGCTGGCAGCGTCACGACGACCCGCAGGATGTAATTGCCGGGCTGCAGGCCCTGTAAGGGAAGGGTGCGGTCGAACGCAGCTTCGAGATTGCGGACCGCGCTCTCAGCTCCGCGAATGGAAAAGCGCAGGGGTTCCCGGACTGGCCCGCCGGCAATCGAGATCTCGACGTCCGCGGCCGTCGCACTGCTGCGCCAGAACGCGCGCGCGAAGACCCGCAGCGATTCGTCCGCGGCAAAGGATCGCCGTGTCGTCGGCTGGAATGGCACGAGCGGCCGCAAACGATCCAATCCCACCGCGGTGTCGATGGCATTCTTCTGCACGCCAAGCACCAGCGGACTGACGCGCAACTCGCGATCGCGATAATCAGGCACCTCCATCTGGATGTGCGCGGTGCCGGTCTTTCCCAGCGCGCGACTCGTGACGCCGATCCGGAACGTCAGCGGCTGCGATGGCACGTCAATGACTTCGTGCACGACGAACGTGCCGGTCGCGCTGGGCTTCCAGGTGCCGGTGAACGTGACAGGGCGCTGGAATGACGCCTTCGTCTTGCCATCCGCGTCGAGCGCGAGAATACCGACGCGCCATTCGTCGTTGAAATCCCCGCTGAAGCCGCCGTGTGGCACGGGGTAGGCCACTTCGATTGTGACGGTCGCGCGCGTGGTACCGCGAAGGCCAGGCGCGATCGGAGCCACGAACGCGCGGATGGGCAAGCCCGGATCAGACAATCCTTCACCGAGCGATGCGGTCATCGCTCGGTGTGGCGTGAGCGGCCTGGCGTTCGCCGCGGTGGGCGTGTAACCCTTACGCGCCCGCACGTGAGCACCCGGCCGGTTGACGGTGACGTCCACTTCCTGAAACTTGCCGTCGGCGCGCAGCGGAGTCGGATAGTAGCCGAGGATGTAATAGCTGCCGTTCTCCTCCATGAGTCGGGCCGGCGAGAGCCACGGCTCAGCCTGACGATACCGGCGGCCGCCCGTGGCCACGGCGAGCGTCGCGAGCGGGTCGTCGAGCCGCTCGCTGAGACTGCCGGTGGGATCAATGGCGTAGATGGGCACCCCCACCTCAGTGGCGCGATCGACCAGGCCCTTGCAGATCGGCACAATCGGACTGTCCCCGGAGGGTATGCATCCTCGCGTGCCCACCAGCACGATCAGACGCCGGGTCTGGCGGGCGGACTTCAGTGTGTTCACGACGTTGTCGAGGGTCACCAGGAGATCGCGAACCGGGTGGAGTACCGAGACGCCCGGCAGCCCGATCGCATCGCCCAACCGCGCGGCCGATCGGGCGTGGCGCGCCGCGTCGTTCGTGAAGTCCTGTCCGAGGTCGGACCTGCGCACATAGGTAAACGCCACCTGATCGTCTGGAGTGAACGTGGCGAGCATCGCCGAAAGTGTGCGCTTGATCCAGACAATGTTGTCGGGCGAGAGCACGGTGTCGTCCACGACGATCGCAATCGCGCGGCTCTGTGCGGCAGACGCGGAGTTCGACGCGATATCGGATGCCGGCGCCACCGGCGCCGCAAGGTCGATCGACCGGTGCTCCACCGGAATCGACACATACTCGAAGTCCGCAATCTCCTGGGGCTTGCCGCGCTCCGTGATCCGGAAGTCGGCCCTGGTCAGCCCGGTGATTGGCCGGTCGGCGCGATCCGTGACCAGTACGTCAAGCGCGACATACGTGGTCGTCGCGCGGAACGTGGGCTGTGGCGGAGCGGGCGGACCCTGCGGCCGTTGTGCCGACACCGCGGCACCGAGACCGGCGAGCATCACGGCGCCGCACGCGCGTGGGAACCTCATAGGAGGGTGTAGCCTACACCCGATGCCCGTGCCCGTGTGTCCTGACCTTGCAGCCCTGATGCAGGAGGCGGAGGACCTGCTCCGTGCCATCCACACGCACAGGGCTGCACAGCCTGGGTGCCAAAGACCCCGGAACCGCGATGGACCGCGCCGTCCTGCAGGAAAAGATTCCCACGGCGAAGATGTTGCATGCGATGCTCGGCTCGCCCGCGCCCGGGCCTTGAAGAGGTCGCTCTGGGCGAGCGACGCATTTGTCATAACGTCAACGTGTCACCAGAACGATAGTCGGGCTCGTGGGTCATCAGACGGAAAGATCTTTTGATCACACCCTCAACCCAGGCGCTCGGCCCCGGGGAGTTTTCCGCCCGCGCGATCAAAGGTGCCCAGCGGCGTGTGGCCGGCCTTGCGGGCGATCTCAAGCAGGAGGCAGTCCGAAAAACCGAGTGCGGGCTTGGTCTTGAAGTGGTTGAGGGCGGCAAACACCACCTCGGGGTCCTGGATGGTCAACTGGCGATGATCGAGCAACATCGAGACGGCCCGATGAATCGCAAGAGGCGTCAGGTCATACACGGCGGACAACACCCAGGTCATCTCGGCCAGCGCCAGCTGTGACACAAACGCGCCGCCTTCAATCCACTGGTCGGCCCGTGTGGCCTGCTTCGGGTCATCACGGGTGATCAGCCGAACGAGCACGTTGGTATCAACGGCGCGCATGTCGTTCACGCACGTGCCGGCGAACACCGGCCTTCAGATCCTTCAGGCTGCGCGCGTCAGGAGGCGTCTGAAACAACGCCGCGTGGATCTCTTCGGACGAATGCCGGCCCGATCGACGCACCACCATCTGCTCGCCGTCGTGATCCCACTCGATCACCGAACCAGGTCCGACACCAAGACGCCGACGGACTTCCGCAGGCACGGAGATCTGTCCCTGCGCGGTGAGTTTCGATTGTGCCAGAGCCATGCTCGTATATTACCACGGTAATCAGGTTCGAGTCCTCACAGCACGCCGGTCGTCTTGATATCGAGCACCGCCGGTGTCGTGAACGACACGGTTACTCGAAGCGACTGCGGCAACAGTTGCTCGAGGATGGCGGGCTCGCGCAGGTCTTGCGGCACCACATCGGTCGTCACCGCAATGCGATAGCGACCCGGGGGCAACCCGCGGAACAGATACCGACCCTGACCGTCGGGCCGGGTACTGACGATGCGCCGCGATTGCGGCAGCCAGTACGCGCGATCCTCAGGCATGGCGATCACAAAATAGTCGGCGGTCGGTTCACCGGTCTCAGAGAGCAACCGGCCAGACAGTTCGGTGACGACGTCGGTGAACGTGATCGTCACCGCGCCCGCACCCGGACCAAGTTCCTGCGGACGGTCGGTGACGTCCTCATCGTCGAGCTTCACCGACGCCACGCGCCAGACCGGGCCGGTGGTCGCGTTGCCGGCCGGCACCGACGCGGTGATCAGATACCGCCCGGGGACAATCCCGGTCGCCGTGAAGCGGCCCTCAGCGTTGACTCTGACCGATGGCCGCGCCCACACCGGCCCTTGCCGCTGAAACGACGCCACCACCCGGGTCATGTCGCTGGGCAGCGGACTCTTTCCCTCGAACACCAAGGTGCCGCTCATGACGAGTGAGGTCTGCAGTGTCAGCGTGATCGACGCCGTTTCACCGGGCGCCAGGTTGACGTCCTGGCTGGCCCACAATGCCGGCGAGTCAGCGGTGGCCGGCACTTCGGCGAACACGGTGTAGGGTCCTGGACTGAGCCCGCCTGACGCCACGCGCCCGGTCTGCAGCCCCGGACTCTCCGACGATGAGTTGAGCGCTGACACGGAGCTTTGGCGGCTGATCAGCAGACGAGTTGGAGCGGGTGTGCCATCCGGATACACGATGGCGCCTTCGATGCGTGCCTTCTGGATGAACTGCATCAAGATATCGACCCCGCCAACTTCCTGGCCCGCTGCGAGGCGGACAGAGGTTCCTGACAGTGGATCCAGAGAGCTCGGGGCGAAGATCTGTGCGTAGTTGAACTGCGCTGGACTTGGACGCGCGGGTTCGGGGGCTCGCGGCTGCTGTGGCGCAAACGCCGCCTGATAGTCCGCAACGCCGGGCATCCGCGCATCCGGACCCACACCGCGAAAGTACCAAGTCGTACCAACCACGTATTCGCCAGGCGGCAACCCGAACACGCGGTACTGTCCCCGGTCGTCGGACATGAAGGTCTGGGGCTCTGGCGTGGAGAAATCGAGTGTCCGTTGGCCCCCGAGCGAGGTACGCACCAGCCAGGCCATCAGGGGAACGTCCAGCATCGGGTGACCGCGCTCATCGCGTACGGTGCCGGTGATCACCGCGCCTCGGGGCAACCGGAACGACGTGTCCACCGACTCCCCCTCCGCCACGAACACGCCAGCGCCAGTCCGGAATGGAAGACGGGCACCGAATGACATGGCGGGATGGCCGGCCTTGGTGGCCGTCACGGTGAACCGCCCGAGCGGCAATTGGTCGATGGAAAACCGACCGTCGGTGTCAGTGATGGCGGTGCGCGTCAGGCGCATGTCACCGGCAATGGTGACCGTCGCCCTTCGCACCGGCACATCGTCGCGTTCGGTGATGCGACCGGCGATCCGTCCCTTTCCCGCCGGCGGCAGCAGAGATGCGGCCGAATCACGGGCTGGCATCTGTGCCGTCACCCACGCGGTGGTCATGCCGGCGACCACCAGCATCGCCAAGGTGCTGATCGTCGCGAGTCTGTTGGGAGTCATCGGCGGCTCCTCACGCGAATTGTGATTGGAGTGGGTGTGTCGGCAATGGTGACGCGCTGGGCCAGAGCGGACCAGGCCTGGAGCTGCGCGGGGTTCTTCCAGTCGTCCGCGTCACCAGCCGGCAGCGCCACGGCGAAGTACTCGCCGGGCGGCGGGGCGCTGACAGAGAACTGGCCATCAGCATTCACGGCAATCAGTTGCAACGTGCGAGGCGATCGGCCGTAGTCGAGGCGCGCGCGCGCGTCGACCGGAAACAGGATCACCACCGACGCATCGAGTGCGGTCTCGCGATCGCCCTGCACGGTTCCGGCAAGGCGGCGCTCGCGATCGACGAAGGTGACCACGATCTCCGAGAGGTCTTCGTCGACCTGCAGCGCTGTGTCAGCGACGTCACGGCCGTGCAACGTCGCGCCCTTGAAATACCACCCCGGTGGCGGCATGGCTTTGACCACGTAGCGCCCCGGCCAGATGGTGCTGGCCAGGAACTCGCCCGACTCGGTCGGCCGGGCTCCCGCGATGTTCACATCGCCGCGACCATTGGCGGGCTCCACGGTGACACGCACGCGCGCACGGTCAGCGGCGCTCGGTTGTGCGCCCGTCGCCGCAAACTCGACCCGCCCGCGCACCTGCGGCGCCTGAGTCAGCGAGAGACTGACGCCGTCGATCGGCGTGGCGCCAACACTCACCTGCTGGTTCGCGAAGTACGCGGGGTCGTCTGGCGCCGCCGGGGCTCGTGGACCACCCAACACCATCGAAATCCGCGGAATGGCGCCGGTGCCACCGGTCACCGAGTAGCGATCGCCGTCAGTGGGCCACGGCAACCGGACGACTCGCGCCATAAACTCCCCCGGCGGCACACCGGTGAGTACGAACCGGCCCTGCGCGTCGGTGATCGCCACGGCCGTGCTGACCAACGGCCGATCGTCTGTATCGGCGGGCACCAGGTGCACCGCGTTCCACGCAGCCGGCCCTTCGGGGCCGACGAGTGTGCCTGACACCGTCACCAGAGACAGCCGCGTCAGCTGAATGTTGGCCGCGTCCTCGATCTCACCCGATCCCACGGACAGTGTCTCGGCCCCGCTCATGGTGAGACTGGCCGGATGGTAGGTGGTGGCGAACCCGTCGAGGTCGCTCAACGTTCGCGTGAGTGTGCCCCGCCCGGCGACGCGCGATGCGCGATCGAACGCCAGTGAACGCACCGTTCCACTCGCCATCGTCTGGTAGTACGCACGCGGAATTTCACCAGCCACGCGAATGGCTCCGGCAAACGTGTCTGGTTCAGAAACCGCAGACGCGAGCACCGCCACGACATAATCTCCCGGCGCCAGCGACGTAAATCGGTAGACCCCGCGATCGTCGGTCGTCGCGGCGGGCGCCTCTCTGGGCGCTTCGACGTCGGACGGGACGCGACGCCCCGCGGTCCACTCGAGTCGGACCGCGCGCACTTCTGCGCCGACGACCGGCTCACCGTCATCACTGGTGACAGTCCCGCCAATCACTGCTGGACGCCATAACACCA
>CAYZLT010000186.1:0-7202 GCA_964479175.1 uncultured Solibacteraceae bacterium
CCGGCACCCCGCCTGGCTCCGCGGCCCTGCGCGAGGACGCTATGGCCCGCTCCGCACTCAACTTCATCGGCGGGGGCCCCGGCACCCCGCCTGGCTCCGCGGCCCTGCGCGAGGACGCTATGGCCCGCTCCGCTTTCCTGATTCCGAACTCCGGGACCTCGGGACTCCGGGACCTCGGAACTTCGAATTAGATGCCCCTGTTAATCGCCGACAAGTTGTCCATGGCCTTCGGCCACCTGCCGTTGCTCGTGGAGGCGTCACTGCAGATCGACGCGGGCGAACGCATCGCCATCGTCGGCCGCAACGGCACGGGCAAGTCCACGCTGCTGAAAATCCTGTCGGGCGACATCGCTCCCGATGACGGCACGGTGTGGACCGGGCCCGGGGTGAAGGTCGCACGACTCACACAGGACGTGATCGACGCCGGAGAAACCAAGCCGACGGTGCAGGAAGTGGTGGCCGAAGGGCTGCACGAACTGGCACTCCTGCACGGTCTCGAAGACTGGGAGCAGGAACAACAGGTCGATCAGGTGATGAAACGCCTGGAGCTCGATCCCGATGCGCGCATCGAGACATTGTCCGGTGGATGGAAACGGCGCGTGACCCTCGCACGCGCCCTGGTGGTCCAGCCCGACGTCCTGCTGCTCGACGAACCGACCAACCATCTCGATATCGACACGATCACATGGCTTGAAACCATGCTCACGTCGTTTACTGGAGCCGTGGTGTTTGTCACGCACGACCGTGCCTTCCTGCAGAAGGTCGCCACGCGTCTCGTCGAGTTGGATCGCGGTGTGCTCACCTCCTACGGACGCACCGCACCGGTCAAGGGCGTGCCTGTGCTGCCGGTCTACGACGAGTACCTGCGCCGCAAGGAAGAAGACCTCGCGATCGCGGAAACAGCCCACGAAAAATTCGACAAAAAACTCGCGCAGGAAGAAGCGTGGCTGCGTCGCGGCATCAAGGCGCGCCGCACGCGCGACGAAGGTCGCGTGAAGGCGCTGCTCGCGATGCGCACCGAACGCGCCGCTCGACGGGATGTGCCCGGACAGGTGCGTCTCTCGATCGAATCCTCAGGACGCACGGGGCAAGCGGTGTTTCATGCAAAAGGCATTTCGAAGACATTCGGGGGCCAGGGGTCCAAGGGTCCAGGGGTCCAGGAGGTCACGGTCCAGGGGTCGCCAGTGGTGGCCAACTTCAGCACGCGCATCATGCGCAAGGACCGCATTGGGCTGCTTGGGCCCAACGGAGCTGGGAAGACCACCCTGTTAAAGATGCTGATTGGGGAATTGGAGCCGGACACGGGGGAAGTGGATCGCGGCACCAACGTGCAGATCGCGTACTACGACCAGCAGCGTGAGCAACTCGATCCGGAACGCACGGTCGTGGACACCATCGCCGACGGCAACGACTGGGTCGTCGTCAACGAACAGAAGCGGCACGTGTTCAGTTACCTCGAAGACTTCCTGTTTCCGCCAGAACGTGCGAAGTCACCGGTCAAGGCCCTCTCGGGGGGGGAACGTAATCGCCTGCTGCTGGCGCGATTGTTCACCAAGCCGGCCAATGTCCTCGTGCTCGACGAACCTACCAACGACCTCGACATGGAGACGCTCGAACTGCTCGAAGCGCAACTGGTCGACTTTCCGGGAACGGTCCTGCTTGTGAGCCACGACCGCGAATTTCTCAACCGCGTGGTGACGTCCACGATTGCGTTCGAGGGCAACGGGGTCGTGCGCGAATACGTGGGGGGATATGACGATTGGCTTCGCCAATCCCGCGATCGAAGTCCCGGAGTCCCGGGATTCGCGAAGTCCCCAGCTCCCGAGGTTCCGGAGTCCTCGAGGTCCGGAGGGACAGCCAAGAAAAAGCTCTCCTTCAAGGATCAGAAAGAACTCGACGGGCTGCCGGCGAAGATCGAAGCGAACGAAGCGAAGCAGCACGAACTGAACACCACGATCGACGCGCCTGAGTTTTATCGATCAGGCAAGACCGTCATCGCCAACACACTCGCCGCCCTTGAGAAGGCCAAGGCCGACCTCGACACCCTCCTCCACCGCTGGACGGAACTGGAAGAGCGCCCAAAATAGCGCGGACTGCAGAGCCGAAGCTGCGCGGACTGGTCGTAACGTCCGCGATCAACGCGTCACCCCGCAAAACAAAACGACACACCCTCTGGCACCGCGACCTGCGCGGCGCGCGCGGGGCCGATCACGCTCAGGGCAGTCGCCCACGCGTCGGCGGTGGCGCCGTCGGGCGCGCGCACATGAATTGTTCGATGCGTCGTCAGGCCGAGTCCGGTTTGTGGATCGACCACGTGTGAATACCGAACACCATTGATCTCAACAAACTGCGCGGTGGCGCCCGACGTCGCCAGTGCCTCGTTGCGAAGCCGCACCGTGCCTGCTCTTCGGAGCAGACGGGCTTCAGCCCGTCTGGCGTCCGCCGTGCTAAAGCCCGGCGGCTCCAAAGACGCGCACTCCGCACCCAACTGAACCCGCCACCCCTCTGAACCGCGCGGGGGATCGCCGGCCACGATGTCGCCGCCGGCTTCGATCATGGCGGCAGTGACCCCGTGCTCGCGCAGGGTGTGGAGTGCGCGCTGGAGGATGTAGCCCTTCGCGATACCGCCCAGATCGAGGCGCATGCCTGGACCTGGGAGCCGCACGGTTCGGCGCGTTGCGTCGAGTTCCACTCGCGCCCAGCCGACCAATCGACGTGCGGCCGCGATCTCGACATCAGACGGCAGGCGCCCGGACGCGCGCGACTCACGCCACAGCGCGACCGATGGCGCGATGGTCGGGTCGAACGCGCCTTCACTCGTACGCGCGACGTCCAGCGCACGGGTCAGCACGGCCAGCACATCGGGATGGACGCGAAGCGCGTTCGGCGCGGCGCGTTCGATCGCCCGCAGGTCACTGGTGTCGCGATAGTCGCTGAGCCGCTGGTCGAGGTCGGCAATCACCGCGAAGGCGGCGGTCCCGGCCCGGCGCGCGGTGGCCTCATCGGGCGCGTACATCACCATCCGCACTTCCATCCCCATATACACCTGGCGATAGACGTAGGATGTTGGCGATGCCGGGAACGACACACACGCAGACAACAACACAGACAAGGACACGCCCAGCAGCGCTGTGGTCCATCGTTCTGGTGGTGTGTGCGGCGTCACTCGTGTTTGCCCAGTCACAGCCGACAACCTATCGCGAAACGATCCCCGACACACTCGTGAGTTTCGAGATGGTGCTCGTGCCTGGCGCGGGGAATGTACCACCGTTGTACTGGGGCAAGACGGAGGTGACGTGGGACATGTACGACGTGTACGCGCTCAGCCTGGATGCGGCAGCACCAGTGCCGCCGGGCGTGGACGCCATCGCCCGCCCATCGGCCCCCTACGGCGCGCCCGACTATGGATGGGGTCATGCCGGATACGCAGCGATCAGCGTGACACGCCATGCCGCCGTCTCCTTTACGAAATGGCTTTCCCTCAGGACGGGCCGGCAGTATCGTCTCCCCACCGAGGCTGAATGGCAGCATGCGGCCGACCTGGCGTGGAATAACACGTCGGGAAAGACGCGCACGGCGGGCGCAACGGCCAACGAACTCGCGTGGCACGCGGGCAACGCGGGCATGATGGCGCATCCGGTCGCCACGCGGGCGCCGGACGCATTGGGATTGTTCGACCTCTTTGGCAATGCCGGGGAATGGGTGACGACGACGGGCGACGCGCTGGTGATTCGCGGCGGGACGTTCCGCAGCGGGCCCGACACGATTGGGCCGGCCGCGCGCGCCGTGCAGGATGAGACGTGGAATGAACGCGACCCGCAACTGCCCAAGAGTCAGTGGTGGTTGTCGGATGGACCGTTTGTCGGACTTCGAGTGGTCCAGGAGTCCAAGGTTCGAACTAGGGCACACGGAGGAGATTTTCGATGACGCAGATCAACCGTCGCACATTCATCCAGACCACCGCAGCGGCCACCGCCGGACTGGTCGCGTTCCCCGGAAGTATTCCGCTGATCGGCCTGCGGCAGGGATCGGACGTCATTCGTGTCGGCCTGATTGGCTGCGGCGGTCGCGGCACGGGGGCGGCGGCGGACTGCCTCCGCGGCGCCGAGGGCGTGGAACTGGTGGCCATGGGCGACCTCGCGCCCGACCGCCTGGCGAGCAGCCGTGAGGAACTCACAAAACTCACGTCGGCCAATCCTGCCCTCGCCGCCAAGTACAAGGTCACCCAGGACAAGTGCTTCACCGGGTTTGACGCCTACAAGAAGGTCCTCGCGACCGACGTCCATCTGGTGATTCTCGCCACACCGCCCCACTTCCGTCCGACCCATCTGGCGGCGGCGGCTGAAGCGGGCAAACACATCTTTGCGGAGAAGCCGGTGGCCGTGGACCCGGCGGGGGTGCGCTCGGTACTCGCAACCTACGAACTCGCGCTCAAAAAAGGTCTCGCCGTGGGCGTCGGAACCCAGCGTCGCCACCAGGCGGATTATCAGGAGACGATCGCGCGCATCAAAGACGGGGCGATCGGCGACGTCTTGTCGGGACAGGTGTTCTGGAACCAGGGCGGCCTGTGGAATCGCGACCGCCAGGAGTCCTGGACCGACGCCGAATGGCAGCTCCGCAACTGGCTCTACTTCACCTGGCTCTCCGGCGATCACATCGTCGAACAACACGTGCACAACATTGACGTCGCGAACTGGGTGCTGGGCGCAACGCCGATCAAGGCCACGGGTATGGGAGGACGACAGTTCCGGACCGACCCGAAGTACGGTCACATCTTCGATCACTTCGCCGTGGACTTCGAATATCCCAACGGTGTGCGCGTGATGAGCATGTGTCGGCAGATTCCGGGAACCGCCAATCGAGTCGGCGAAAATTTCATTGGCACGAAGGGGCAGTCCAACGCGTCGAGCCGCATCAGCGGCCCCAACCCGTGGACCTTCACCCGGCCGGAAGGCTCGCCACGCATCAACGGGTTCCAGCAGGAACACACGGATTTGATCGCGAGCATCCGCTCGGGCAAACCGTACAACGAACTCAAGGGCATCGCCCAGAGCACGCTGTCCGCGATCATGGGCCGCGAGTCGGCCTACACGGGTCAGGAAATCACCTGGGAGCAGGCACTCAACGCCCAGCAGGACCTCACGCCGCCCGTCGGTCACGCCGCGTACGGCCCGATGGACGTGCCGCCGGTGCCGATGCCCGGCAAAACCACACTCGACCGCGTCTGGAACGGGTAACCGATCAATGGACAGACGACAGTGGCTCAAGACAACGGCGATGGCGGGAGCGGGGGTGGCGCTTGCTGGGCGCGAGGCGTTTGCGTGGCAGGCGAAGCCCGTACGCACATTCAAGCTGCACTATGCGCCGCACTTTGGAATGTTCCGCGAACACAGCGGCACCGACCTGGTCGCGCAGCTCGAATTCATGGCCGCCGAAGGATTCACCGCCCTGGAAGACAACGGCATGCGTGGCCGCACGGTCGCCGACCAGGACCGTATTGGTGAGGCCCTGCGCCGACTCAAGATGCGGATGGGCGTGTTTGTGGCCCACACCATCAACTGGAATGAACCCACGCTCACGAGCATGACCGACGCGCCGCGCGACGCCTTCCTGAAGGAAGTCCAGCAATCAGTCGAGGTCGCCAAACGGGTCGGCGCCACATGGATGACCGTCGTCGCTGGCCACGTGGACCGGCGCCCCCACATCGACTACCAGACGGCGCGGGTCGTCGACACCCTCAAGCGGGCCGCGGCCATTCTCGAGCCGCACGGCCTGGTGATGGTCCTGGAGCCGCTCAATACCCTCCGGAACCACCCCGGCATGTTCCTCACCTCCACCCCCCAGGCCTACCTGGTTTGCAAAGCCGTGGCGAGCCCGGCCTGCAAGATCCTCTACGACATCTACCACCAGCAGATCACCGAGGGGAACCTGATCCCCAACATTGATACCGCCTGGGACGAGATCGCCTACCTCCAAGTCGGGGACAATCCGGGCAGAAATGAGCCCGGAACCGGGGAGATCAACTACCGGAACGTCTTCGGCCACATCCACCGGAAGGGTTTTACCGGCATCGTGGGCATGGAACACGGCAACTCCACCCGCGGCCGGGACGGCGAGCGGGCCGTCATCGACGCGTACATCCAGGCCGACGCCTTCACACCCTCTTGACAGCCGCGCTGCGAACGCATCTACTTCTTCCGACAGACTTAGTTCACTGACTTTAGGAAGTCAGATCCAGGAGGAAGAGTGATGCAATTTCGGCGTCTCTGCGCGCTGGCGCTGGTCGCGTGCTGTGCCCTGACGGGACAGGCGTTCGCACAGTCACAGGCAATCAACGGCACCATCGAAGGTACGGTCAAGGACGCATCTGGCGCGGTATTGCCAGGTGTCACCGTCACTGTGCTCAACACCGACACGGGCACGCAGCGCGTGGTCGTGACCAACGAGTCCGGCCTGTTCCGCGCGCCGCTCCTGCAACTGGGCCGTTTCACGGTCACCGCTGAGCTCTCCGGATTCTCCAAATATGAGCAGACGGGTATCGGCCTGGTGGCCGGGCAGTCCGTCGTGCTCAACATTGCCCTGAAGGTCGGCGGCATGACCGAAACGGTCACCGTCAGCGCGGACGCGGCGGTGGTGGACCTGGGCAAAACCGACGTCGGACGCAACATTACGTCGCGCGAAATCGCGAACCTGCCGAACGTCTCGCGTAACCCCTACAACTTCGCGCTCCTCCAGCCCGGTGTCACCGGCACGGAGAACAGCGAGTTCGGTGTGCCGCGATTCAGCGTCAACGGTCAGGCCCTGCGCGTGAACTATCAGGTGGACGGCAACACCAACACCCAGCGCGACCGCGCGGGTCTGCGCATGATGCCGATGTCGGAAGTCATGGTGCGTGAAGTGCAGGTCGTGACGTCGGGTTTTGCGCCCGAGTTCGGCAACACCACGGGCCTGGTCTATAACGCGGTCACGCCCTCGGGCACCAACACCTTCCGCGGCGACGTGGGCTACCGGTGGCGCGAAAAGTCCTGGTCGGCGTTTCCGTTTTTTTTCCAGGGTCCCCGCACCGACGCGACACGCCCCGACAACTCGCTCAACATCGTCACCGCCACCGTCGGCGGCCCGGTCGTCAGGAACTCGCTCCACTTCTACACCGGCTACGAGCGCACCTATCGCGAGATGCCGCGCATCATCAACATCGATCC
>CAYZLT010000187.1:0-7181 GCA_964479175.1 uncultured Solibacteraceae bacterium
CCGAGGCCATCAACTTCATGGTCAAACACGGGCGTGGTCTGGTGTGTCTCGCGATGACCCCCGAACGCCTCGACAAACTCGAGATTCCGCTCGAGGTGAGCGACAATTCGTCCCGTCGCGAAACCGCGTTCTGCGTGTCCATCGACGCGAAGAAGGGCACCACCACCGGCGTCTCAGCAGCCGATCGTGCGAAGACGATCAAAGTCGCGATCGGGAGAGACTCCACACCACGTGATCTGTCACGTCCCGGCCACATCTTCCCGCTGCGCGCGCGCACCGGGGGGGTGCTCGTGCGCTCCGGCCACACCGAAGCGGCCGTGGATCTGTCGCGCATCGCGGGGCTGCTCCCCGCCGGCGTCATTTGCGAAATCATGAATGACGACGGCACGATGGCGAGGGTGCCGGAGCTGACAAAGTTCGCGAAAAAACACAAGCTGCCGATGATCACGATCGCAGAGTTGATTCGCTATCGGATGCGCACCGAGAGCATGGTGACCCGGGTGGCGAGAGCCGCGCTGCCGACCGTGCATGGGCCATTCGAGATCTTCGCGTATCAGTCCGGCATTGACGGCGAGACCCATGTGGCGCTGGTCAAGGGCGACATCAGCAGCGGCGAGCGCATCCTGGTGCGGGTGCATTCGAAGTGCCTCACCGGCGACGTGTTCCACTCCCTGCGCTGTGATTGCGGGCCGCAGCTCGACACCGCGATGCAGCGGATCGCGCTGGAGGGACAGGGCGTGCTCTTGTACCTTCACCAGGAGGGGCGCGGGATCGGCCTCGGCAACAAGATCCGGGCCTATCAACTGCAGGACCAGGGGCTCGATACGGTTGAGGCCAACGAGCGGCTCGGCTTCAAGCCCGACCAGCGCGACTACGGCATTGGCGCCCAGATTCTGCGCGATCTCGGCATCCGGTCCATGCGTCTGTTGACCAACAATCCCCGCAAGTTTGTGGGTCTGGAAGGTTACGGTCTGTCGGTGGTGGAGTCGGTGCCCATCGAGATTGCCGCCACCAACGACACCCGCAAATACATGAAGACCAAGAAGGACAAACTCGGGCATACACTATCGTCGGTGTGAGACACATGAAGAGAACGATGGCCCTTGGGCTGCAGCTCTGCTGTGCGCTATTGACGTCGGTGGCCGCGCTGGCCACGCCGCAGAACGTGCCGCTTGAGACGCTGCTGGACCGCCTCGCGACCTACATTGAGACCTACCAACGCACGCTCTCTGCGGTCGTCTCCGAGGAACACTACACGCAGGAAGTGACCGGGGCCTCGAGCCTGTGGCCGGGATCACGTGTGCTCCGATCCGAGTTCCTGCTGACCAGGTCGGCTGCGGGTGGGGGGATGCCCGAGTGGATTGCCTTCCGCGATGTGTTTGAGGTTGACGGCAAACCCGTGCAGGACCGGAGCAATCGCCTCATCCAGCTCTTCGTGAAACCGACCGGCGACGCCCTCGATCAGGTCAACGCCATCGTCAAGGAAAGTGCCAAACACAATCTCGGCTGGGTGACCCGCACGGTGAATGTGCCGACGATGGTGCTCATCTTCGGGAAGCGGGACGAGCAGAAACGATCGCAGTTCCGGCGTGGGGGCACGTCCAAGGTGGGCGATGCGGAGGCGCGCGAAGTACGGTTCACGGAACGCGCGATGCCCAGGGTCATCCGGACCACCGACAACGCGGCGGCTCAGGGGACGTTCTGGATTGACGAAGAGAGCGGTCGCATCCTCAAGACGGAACTCAAGATTTCCACCGGGTCCACGTCGGCCGTGATCGGTGTGTCGTACGGACATGAGGCCAAGCTCGATCTGTGGCTGCCGGTGCTGATGAGCGAACGGTATTCGACGCCGCGGCAGCCGATCATCACGGGGCGGGCGCTGTATTCGAATTTCCGGAAGTTCGACGTGACCGTCGGGACGATTATCAAATAATAGTGCGCCGTCCGGAGTGGGGAGACACATGGTGAATCGATGGAGTGTGGTGGTGGGGTGTGTGGCCGTGGCCGCGGCGACGGTCATTGCACAGTCACGGGTCACGCCGGACGTGCTCAACAGTTTTGAGTTCCGCAACATGGGGCCGTTCCGTGCGGGTGCGTGGATTACGGACTTCGCGGTACCGACCACGCCGGAGCGCGCGCACAAGTACACGTTCTACGTGGGCACCCGGAACGGCGGCGTGTGGAAGACCGACAACAACGGCGCGACCTTCAAGCCGATCTTTGACGCCACCGGCCAGCAGTCCATCGGCGCGGTGGCCGTGGCGCCGTCCAATGAAAACATCGTGTGGGTCGGGACGGGGGAGTCGTTTGTCGCGCGGTATTCGTATCCCGGCGACGGCGTCTACAAGTCCACGGATGCCGGCGCGACGTGGCAACACATGGGCCTGCGCCCCACGCAGCACATCTCGCGCATTCTGATGCACCCGAAGAACCCGGACGTCGTGTACGTCGCCTCGATGGGACCGCTGCATACGAAGTCGCCCGACCGCGGCGTGTATCGCACGCGTGATGGCGGCGCGACCTGGGATCGGGTGCTCTTCGTGAACGACGAGGTCGGCGTCATCGAAATGGTCATGGACCCGTCCAATCCCGACGTGCTCTATGCCGCCAGTTACGACAAGGAACGGGTCGCGTGGCGGCTGCGCCAGGGTGGCCCTGGCAGCGGCATTCACAAGTCCACGGATGGGGGCACCACGTGGACGCGACTCGCAGGTGGACTGCCCTCCGGCAATATCGGACGTATTGGTCTCGATGTGTTCCGCGGCAATTCCAACATCCTGTATGCGCTCGTGGAGAACACCAATCCCCGGCCGCCGGGGCTGCCGCAGCCCAACGCGGTCGGTGGCGGGATGGGCGAGGTCTACCGATCAAATGACGCCGGTCGCACGTGGACGTTGACACACGAGCGGACGATCAACGTCGGCGGCAAGGCACCGTATTCGTTCAACTGGCTCAAGATTGATCCCAAGGACGAAAACAAGGTCTGGGTGACCAGCGTATGGGTCGCGCACACGACAGACGGTGGCAAGACCTGGAACGACCTCGAGAGCAATCGGTCGATGTTCCGCAACATGTTCGGCGACATCCGCGCCATCTGGGTCGACCCGGAGGATCCCGATCGTCTGCTCGTGGGGTCTGACGGCGGTGTGTATCAGACGCTTGATGGCGGTCGCAGCGTGAAGCACTATGCGAACCTGCCGCTCGGAGAGGTCTACGCGGTCGCGCTCGACAACGAGGATCCGTACCATATTCACGCCGGCCTTCAGGATCACGAGTCGTGGCGGGCACCGGTCAACGGGTTCGCCGGAACGGTCGGCACCGAGCAATGGGTGACGGTCGGTGAGGGCGACGGCATGTACAACGCCGTGGATCCGACCGACAGCCAGTGGGTCTACAACACGCAGCAGTTCGGTCTGCACTTCCGGCAGAACGTGCGGACGGGTGAGCGCACGAGCATCGCGCCGCCGCAGCCTGCGGCAAGCTCCCCTTCGACAGGCTCAGGCTCAGGGGCCGGGGCTCCCCAGCCGCGCAACAGATACACGTGGGTGGCGCCGCTGGTGCTGTCGCCGCACAATCCAAAAACGTTGCTTGCCGGCGCCCAGAAGGTGATGCGGTCGCCGGATCAGGGCGCCACGTGGGAAACGATCAGCCCCGACCTCACGAGTGCCGAGGGCGCGGTCGCTGAGATTGCCGGCAGCCCGTGCACGATCACACGCGTGGGGGACGGCAACGTCTGGTACTGCACGATCACGACCCTGGCCGAGTCCGCGCATACCCGCGGTGTGATCTGGGCGGCGACCGATGACGGGCGCATTCATGTGACCCGCGGCCTCAATGGTGGGCCCGCGTCCGGCGGGCCAGCCGGCGCCTGGACCAATGTGACGCCCGCCATTCAGGCCGCCGGGGCGCCCAAGGATTATTGGTTCACGCGCGTCACGCCCTCGACTCATGCCGCCGGCACGGCCTACGCGACGCTCACGGGATTCCATCGCGACGACTTCCGGCCGTTTGTATATCGCACCGACGACTTTGGCGCCACCTGGCGCGCCATCACGGCGACACTGCCCACTGCCGCGTCGGCCAACGTGATCGTCGAAGACCGCACCAACAGAAACCTGCTGTTCCTGGGCACCGACCGCGGCCTCTTTGCGAGCATCGACGGTGGCACGAGCTGGGCGCCGTTCCAGGCGAACATGCCGGTGGTGCCCGTGCGCGACCTGGTGATTCATCCGCGCGAAAACGACCTCGTGGTGGGCACGCACGGTCGGGGTTTGTGGGTAACCGACATCACGCCGTTGCAGCAGTTGACTGCAGAGGTGCTCACCAAGCCGCTGCACTTGTTTGCGCCGGAAGCCAAGGGCCTTCGCATCGAGACTGATTGGGGCAACTATCGGCTGTATGGAGACGATGTCCTGGCGACGCCCAATGAGCCCAACGGCATGCCGATCGTGTTCTGGCAGCGGGAGGCGTCGTCGGGACCCGTGACGCTGACCGTGACGAATGCCGCCGGTGCGACGGTGTTCACGCAGCAGGTGCCTGCGGGCGCCGGCGTGCGCCGCGTGTTGTGGCCGCTGCGTATCGCTGCGGCACCCGCCGCAGATGGTGGCCGTGGCGGTCGCGGGGGCGGTGCGCCGGTCGCGCCTGCCGGCGAGTACACGGTGACGCTCGAAGCCGGTGGTGAACGTCAGACGCAGAAGGCCGTCGTCAAACCGCCGGTGCCGCTGCCGCGGATCTCCGGCGCTGGCCGGTAGCGCAAGCCTCCATGGTAAAAAGCTCGTTCGACAAGAGGTTCAAGTAGGTTCCCGATGAAAACACTGCTGACCAGATCGTGTGTGTTGCTGACGATTGCGCTTGTTGTTGCGTCGTGTGGGTCGAAGACCGACACCTACGCCGAGGTCGAAGCGTGGAAGGCGCGGGCCGAGGGGGTGACCATCATCCGCGACGACTGGGGCGTGCCGCACATCTACGGCAAGACCGACGCGGACACGGTGTTCGGCCTCATGTATGCGCAGGCCGAAGACGACTTCTATCGCGTCGAGACCAACTTCCTCAACTCGCAGGGACGCCTGGCGGAAGCCGAGGGCGAGAGTGCGATCTATCGCGACCTCCGGATGCGGCTGTTCATTGATCCCATCGAACTGCAGGCGGAGTACGCCAAAGCCGAGCCGTGGCTCAAGGCGCTGATGGATGCGTGGGCCGACGGGCTGAACTACTACCTGCACACCCACCCCGAGGTGAAGCCGCGTGTGCTCACACGGTTTGAGCCGTGGATGGCGTTGAGCTTCAGCGAGGGCAGCATCGGAGGCGACATCGAGCAGATCAATCTCGAACAGCTTGAAGCGTTCTACAAATCACCCATGCTCGCCCAGCGCACGCTCCGCACCACCCAGAGCGGTCTCGAACCACCGGAGGAACCGACCGGATCGAACGGCTTCGCCATTGCCGGCGCCAACACCGCCTCGGGCAACGCGCAGTTGCTGATCAATCCGCACACGTCATTCTTTTTCCGTGAAGAAGCGCAGGTGGTGAGTGAAGAGGGCCTCAACGCGTATGGCGCACTCACGTGGGGCCAGTTCTTCGTCTATCAGGGCTTCAACGACCGCGCGGGCTGGATGCACACGTCGAGCAGCGTCGACAATATTGACGAATATCTGGAGACCGTGACCCAGACCAGCGACGGGCGATACACATATCGCGTCGGCACGCAGGAGCGGCCGGTCGAGTCACGTACACTGAAGGTCCCCTACAAGTCCGGCACCGGCATGGCGTCCAAGACGTTCCTCGTCTACCGCACGTCTCGCGGTCCGATCGTCCGCAAGGCCGACGACAAGTGGGTGAGTGTGCGCCTGATGCACGAGCCGCTCAAGGCGCTGATGCAGTCGTACCTGCGCACGAAGGCCCGCACGATCGACGAATACAAGAAGGTGATGGCGCTGCACACCAACTCCTCGAACAACACGCTCTACGCCGATGCCGATGGCAACATCGCGTATTTTCACTCGAACTTCATCCCGCGTCGGGATGCGCGTTTCGACTGGACCAAACCCGTGGACGGAAGCGACCCGGCCACCGAATGGAATGGGCTCCTCTCATTTGACGAGTCGCCCAACGTGGTGAACCCACCCAACGGCTGGGTCTACAACACCAACAACTATCCGTACTCAGCGGCCGGGCCACACAGCCCGAAGCCGGGAGACTTCCCGAAATATGTGGATTCCGGGTCCGAGAATCCCCGCGGTATCCACGCCATCAGGGTGCTCGACGGCAAAAAGGGCTTCACGCTCGATTCATTGATCGCGGCGGCGTACGACAGCTACCTGCCTGAGTTCGAGATCCAGATTCCGCTGCTCGTGCGCGCACATGCCGCGTTGCCGGCGTCCAACCCTCTCAAAGCCAGGCTGGCCGAGCCGATTGCTCTGCTGCGGGGCTGGGACTACCGGTGGTCGGTCACGTCGGTCCCGACGTCAGTCGCCATCTTCTACGGTGAGGACCTCTGGCGCCGCGTGACCGCCGACGCCCGCACGGCGAACCAGGGCGTCTACGACTACATGCGGTCGGGGGCCACTGCGGAGCAGCGCCTGGAGTCGCTGGACGCCGCCATCACCACACTGGCCGCCGACTTCGGCACGTGGCGCACACCGTGGGGCGATATCAACCGCTTCCAGCGCCTCACCGCCGACATCGTCCAGACCTTCGACGATGCCAAGCCGAGCACGCCGGTGATGTTCGCTTCGGCCCGATGGGGCTCCTTGGCCTCGTTCGGGGCCCGGGCCTATCCAGGGACCAAGAAGTGGTACGGAACCAGCGGGAACAGTTTTGTCGCCGTGGTCGAGTTCGGCGACCAGGTTCGGGCCAAGGCCGTGACCGCCGGGGGCCTGAACAGCGTACCGGGGTCCAAACATTTCAACGACCAGGCCGACCGGTATGCCACTGGGCAGCTCCGGGACGTGTATTTCTACAGGTCCCAGTTGGACGGGCACATCGAGCGGCAATACAAACCCGGGCAGCGCTAAAAAGGCGCGCCCAACCCAGCGCTTGAAGATCGGCGCTCATCCGCCACGGCGTCCGGCAGTCGGCTCTTGTTACGGCCATGGTGGATAATCAGAGCGTGATCAAACTCACATCTTTCTCGCATGGCGGTGGTTGCGGCTGCAAGATCGCCCCGGGCGTCCTGTCCGAAA
>CAYZLT010000188.1:0-7127 GCA_964479175.1 uncultured Solibacteraceae bacterium
CTGGCCGAAGAAACGCCTGGATGGCGTTCAGCAATCTGCCGTCCGGCCGGACGGCTCTGACCGTGACAATGTCGGCGGATTCGTGAAGTTCGGCGCGTGGCAGGAGTTCCTCGAGGCGGCAATTCTCGACGGAGCCGCGCTCAATCGCCAGTTGGCGAAGCACCTCGCGGAGGAACGCACATTTGCGAACCTTCACCTCCACCATGATCAGCCGCAGCCCTGGGCTGGCGAGCATGAAGGGAATCGCAGGCGAGCCGCCGCCGCTTCCAACGTCGATGGCCAATTTGTCGCCGACCTCCACCCGCCTGGCCGCCAGAACTGGTTCCACAATCAGCCGATCCACCGCATCGTCGGACAACGGGTCGACCGGCAGCGCGGTGAGATTAATTTTGCGATTCCACTTGGCCAGGAGCTCAACGTAGGCTGCTAAGTTGGAGAGCACGTCCGACGGGGGCTCCGCGCCGGCCTTCGCCAGGCGGCGGGAGAGTCGGTGTAGTGTCTCGCGCTCAGCCACGAGCCCATTCTGTCATCTCGATCAGCGGCGCGCGAGGCGCGAGGCGACGATCGCGACGGCGGCCGGGGTGACGCCGGGGACTCGACCGGCTTGGCCGAGAGTCGCGGGACGGACCGACGACAGCCGCTCGACCACCTCGCGGGACAGGCCGGGAACACCGGTGTATTCGAAGTCGGCCGGAATCACGCGCTCACTCTGTGATTCCACACGCGCGCGCTGAAGCGCGTGCCGGACAAGATATCCGCGATATTTGCACTCGGCTTCGAGCGTTCCGCGATCGATCTCGCGCGAGTCGTCAAGATCGAGCTCACACCCGGCGTCAACAATCTGGTCCACCGTGACCAGCGGTCGGCCAAGCGCCTCAGCGGCCGTCGAGTGAATCCCCTGAACCTGCACGCGTGTGTTGGCGAGCGCCGTGCGATTGCGGTCCAGCCGCTGACTTCTCTGCTCGAACCGCGCCCATCGCTCGTCGCGCACCAAGCCAACACCTCGTCCGACAGGCGTCAGGCGCAAGTCCGCGTTGTCGATGCGCAGAGCCAGTCGATGTTCTGCGCGGGACGTGAACATCCGATACGGCTCGAGGCAGCCCTGCGTCACGAGATCATCAATGAGAATCCCGATGTACGCTTCATCCCTCCGCAGGACCACGGGGCCTTCCGCCTGTACACGCCGCGCGGCGTTCATGCCGGCCATCACTCCTTGTGCGGCGGCTTCTTCGTACCCGGATGTTCCGTTGATCTGCCCGGCGATAAACAAACCGGGTACTCGTTTGGCCTCAAGCGACAGTGATAACTCGGTCGGTTGAATGAAGTCGTATTCCACCGCATACGCATGGCGCAGCAGGACCGCATCTTCGAGACCCGGCATCGCGTGCACGATCGTCTCCTGGACAGACGCCGGCAGACTCATCGACATGCCGTTGACATAAATCTCGTCGACGTCCACGCCTTCCGGTTCCAGAAATATCTGGTGCCGCTCCTTGTCCGGGAACCGCATGATCTTGTCTTCAAGCGACGGGCAGTACCGTGGACCCACGCCCGTGATCTGCCCGTTGTAGAGCGGCGACTGGTGAATATGTTCTCGCACCAGTGCATGGACATGCGCTGTGGTGTGAACGATGTGACACGCGATTTGTGGGGACGCGATCGCGATGGTGTCGTACGAAAACGGAACAACCGGATTGTCGCCGTGGTCTTCCAGGAATCTGCTGAAGTCGATGCTCTTGCGATCGAGCCGCGGGGGAGTGCCGGTCTTGAGTCGGCCCATCTCAAATCCACACGCGCGCAGCGACTCCGCAAGGTGATGGGTGGGCGGTTCACCCGCGCGGCCGGCAGGGCGCTGCACATCGCCGATGTGCACGAGACCGTTCAGGAACGTGCCGGTGGTGACGACCAGCGCGCAACACGAGACCATGTCGCCGTTCTCAAACGCAAGTCCCACAACCTCGCCATCTTCCACCAGCACGTTACCAGCACGTTCAAACAACCACGTGATGTTGGGCTCGGACGACAACGCGTCCTTCACCCAGGCGCCGTACCGTTTCTTGTCCGCCTGCGCGCGCGGCGACCACACGGCTGGACCGCGGCTCCGGTTGAGCAACTTGAATTGAATCCCGGTCGCGTCAATGGCGAGCCCCATGAGTCCACCGAGTGCATCGATCTCGCGAACGAGATGTCCCTTCGCCGTGCCACCGATCGCGGGGTTGCAAGGCATCAAGGCGACAGTCTCCGGGGAGAGCGTGCATAGCCCGACTCGACATCCCATGCGCGCGGCGGCCCATGCGGCTTCGCAGCCGGCATGACCTGCTCCGATCACGATGACGTCAAAATCCACGCGTGCCATTGATCATTTCCCGATACAGAAGTGACTGAAAATATGCGCCAGCACATCGTCTGCCGTCCGTCGCCCGGTCAACGCTTCGAGCGCGTGTCGCGCATCACCCAACTCCGCCAGCACGATCTCTTCCGTGGCACCGGCCTCAATCGCTGCGCTGGCGCGGCCGACCGCTTCGCGCGCGGTTTGCGCGCACTGCAGATGACGCTGATTGGACACCATTGGTGTGTCGCGCAGGTCTTCGTTGCCCGACAACGCCGCGACGATCGCGCGGCGCAGCGCGTCCAATCCGTCTCCGGTATGGGATGAGACCACGAGATCACTGGAGCACAAGGGCGTTGGCCCTCCAGCAGGGCCGCCAACCAGGTCGCTCTTGTTCGCCACGACGATGCGCGGAGCGCGGACGAGGTTGAGAATGGCCACATCCGCGTCGGTCCGTGGCACAGATCCGTCAAGCACCACCACGGTCAACGCGGCGGCATCCCGAGCTTCGTGCGCGCGGCGAACACCTTCCGCTTCGATCTCGTCGAGTGCCTCCCGCACACCTGCCGTGTCCACCAGTGTGATGGGGACGCCGTTGATATCCACACTTTCCGTCAACACGTCACGTGTGGTTCCGGCCACGGGGGTCACGATCGCGCGGCCGCTGCCGACCAGCGCGTTGAACAGACTCGACTTGCCGACGTTTGGCCGCCCCGCGATCACCACCAGTCGGCCTTCACGAATCAGCCGCCCCCGGCGCCCGTCCTTCAACAGCGCGTCGAGCAGCGCCTCGGACCGCGCGAGTCCCGCACGCGCGTCGGCGCGCGTGATGAAGTGGTAGCCCTCATCGGGAAAATCAAGGGACGCTTCGAGTTTGGCAGCGACCTCAAACAACTGCGTGTCGATCTCAGCGATTCGTTGTGTGAGGGTGCCTTCGAGTTGGTCCACCGCGACCCGTGCCTGCAGGGGAGTGACCGCCTCGATTAAATCAGCCACAGCCTCGGCCTGCACAAGATCCAGACGACCGTTGGTGTACGCGCGGAAGGTGAACTCCCCGGGCCCGGCCAGGCGCGCGCCGCGATCACAGACGAGCGCGACGATCTGCTGCAGCACCGCCGGACTCCCATGTCCACTCACCTCCACCACATCGTCTCCCGTGTAGGAATGGGGCGCCTGGAACCAGGTGACGACCACGTGATCAATGACGCTGCCGTCGAATGGACTCGTGAGACGTGTGAAGGTAGCGTGCCGAGGTTGCCACACGTCAAGGCCCGTCAGCGTGGTCAGGATGCTGACAGCGTCGGGCCCCGCGATGCGCACCACACCAATCCCGCCACGCCCCGGTGGCGTCGCCACCGCGACGATCGTGTCCACCGTGGAAAAGGCCGAGAAAGCCGAGAAGGCCACCGGCCCTCCTACGCGGTCTTCTTGGAGATGACGACGATTTTGAGGAAGTCGTCGCCCAGGCTCTCGGAGCGCATCTCCGGATCTTCGGCCACGGTCAGATGCACCAGCCGGCGCGAGTAAGGATTCAGCGGGCCCATCTCCTGAGGCACTCCGGCTTTGGCTTTTTCCATCAGACCGCGAGCGATGTTCTTGAGTTCGGCATCCTTGTCGAGCCGGAAACCCATCGCGTCAACGATGTAGTGGCGGTCGCCACGTTCGTCGCGCCGGATCGCGGTGTTCACGATGACCTGGAGCGCGTCGAGTGTTTCACCCTGTCGGCGCAGCAACGTCTCGGCGCCCTCACCGGTGATGTTCACGCGCACGGCGTCCGGTGTTTCTTCCAGTGTCACGTCGAGCGTGAGCCCCATGGCACCAAGGACGTCCGTGATGAAGTCGACGACGCGGGCATCAAGAATTTCAGTCATGGTGTGGCCTCTACTTCTTCAACGTGGACGCGCTGCCCACGGACTTTGCGCGTCGTTCCGCACTGGTTCCGCCAGTGGTTTTGGGTGGCGAGCTGATCAGGTGATTGGTCAGGTACTGCTGTCCGATGGTCATGATGTTGCTCGTCAGCCAGTACAACACCAGGCCCGACGGCGCCCACAGGAACATGACGGAGAAGATCACCGGCATGAAGAGAAACATCTTCTGCTGGATTGGATCGGCCGTCGTCGGCGTCATCTTCTGCTGCCAGAACATCGACGCGCCCATCAGCACAGGCGTGATGTAGAGCGGGTCCATGACCGAGAGGTCCTTGAGCCAGAAGATCCAGGGCGCGCCGCGCAATTCAATGGCAACCGACAACATCGCGTAGAAGGCAAAAAGTACCGGGAAGGTCAGCAGCATTGGCACACAGCCGCTGGCAGGATTGACACCCTTTGTCTTGTAGAGCGCCATCATCTCGGGGTTCATCTTCTGGCGCTCTGGATCGGTCATCTTGTACTTTTTGTACCGCTCCTGAATCGCCTTCACCTCAGGCTGGACTTCCTGCATCTTGCGCATGGAGACCATGCTGCGATGACGCAAGGGGAACATGATGACGTTGAGCAATACGGTCAGCGCGATGATCGACCAGCCGAAGTTGCCGAGGTAGCCATAAATCCACTTCAACGCCTGGAGCAGCGGCACGACCAGCCACGCAAAGATGCCGAAGTCGATGGCGCGCACCATCTGGCCATCAACCATTTTGAGTTCGTCGAAGTCCTTCGGCCCGATGTAAAACGGCATCGACATGGCGCCGCCGGTTGAGACGCTGTAGTCCACAAAGGTGCGCTGGGTCACACCCGTCTCGGTCGCGTCCGGTTCGGGCACCGGCAACAGCAACGGCCGGTACTCGACCTTCACACTCTTGGTGCCAGGAACCGCGGCGGACAAGAAGTAGTGATCGCCCACACCGACAAACCGGAGGGTGCCTTCATACGACGGCTGCGTGGTGATGTCGTCGATGTTGAGGCGCTCCACGCTGCCGTCCCGATGAAACAGGGGGGCTGGAGGATAACTCGGCATCATCGAGCTGCCGAGACCAAACCCGCGGCCAAGCGACGGCCCCATCTTGAGCGTCACCGGTCGTGCAATGCCCTGCACATCCACCGACGCATCCACCGTCACGGTGTAGGGCTGTGCCGGGTCCGGCTGGAAATGAAAGCTCTTGCGGGCAATCAGGCCGGTGGCCGAATCGGTGAACTCAAAGGCGAGGGTGCCCGCTGAGGAGCCCAGCGACAACGTGCCTTCGGTCGACGATCGGAACGGCGCACGCGCCAGGCGCGCGGAGAGGGCGTCCTGGTCGGTCGCCAGAGTAAAGGGCCGCACCGACCCTTGCGGCAACTGCTCGGGAACCATCTCGAGTGGCTCTTCGCGCGAATCAAAGTACCGCTTCAACCGCCAGCTCTTGACCGATGCACCTTCAGTGGTGAACACCACCCGGATGTGATCGGTGTCGACGACGATGTCCCGCGCCGGGGTGGTGTCAATCGGCAGAGTGTCCGTGGTGCCTTGTGGTTGGGGAGCGGCCAGGGCGGCAGCCGGGGGAGCCGTCTCACCGGCCGCCGACGTGCCGGCAACAGGCGTGCCCATGGGTTGGTTGTCGGTCGCGGTCGTCAACGTCGCAGGGGGCGGCGGGGGAACGACATAGGTCTGGTACAGCACCAGAATGCCGAAGGACAGAAAGATAGCAAGAAAAACGCGTTTTTCCATGTGTTGTCAGTGGGACGGCGGTACGGGGTCCACGCCGTGCGGACCAAAGGGACGGCACTTCGAGACGCGAACCAGCGCCAATCGAAGACCTCGGAGGAGCCCATGTTGTTCGATGGCCGTGACGGCGTAGTTTGAGCACGAGGGCTCGAACCGACACGCACCACCGGCAAACGGCGACAGAAGCAGTTGATAGGCGTGTACGAGAGACACGCCGAATCGACGGGACCAGGGCATCAGTTGGTCAGGCCCTTTCGGAGTCCGTCGAGCGCCGCACGAACATCGGCGGCGACGAGGGTGAATGGCGCGTCCAATATCGCGCGCCGCGGAATCGCGACAACGTCGATGGGCAGCAAGCCGCGTGCGACAATCGTATCCGGCTCGGTCTGACGAAATATTTCGCGCAGACGACGTTTCGCCCGATTGCGCATCACGGCATTGCCGAACTTGCGCGAGGCAATGAGTCCCAGGCGATCGACGGAATACTGATTGGGCAAAGCGAGCAGGGTGACAAACCGGGTGGCGACGCGCCGGCCCTGAGTCTGCACGGTCTGGAACTCGTGCCGCGCTTTGATGCGCACGTTCGAGCCAAACCGCAATGACATCAGGGTCCCGGATCGCCAAGCCGCGTCAAGCGGCCTAGCGGGTGGAAACGGAAATACGCTTGCGGCCCTTGTCGCGGCGCCGCTTGAGGACCAGACGGCCATTCTTGGTACGCATACGGACCATGAACCCGTGGGTTCGGCGACGTCGCCGGTTGTTGGGCTGAAAAGTTACGCTCATAAGACTCCCACCCAAAGCTTGTTCGTACTCTGGGGAAACCCAAATGCTACCGGAGTGTGAAAAAGCCTGTCAATGTACACGCTCGAGCAGGGCCCGGCGACGTATGCTAGATTCGCCACTTTTCCACACCTGTGGAAAAAGCTGTGGAAAACAAGGGTTTTGCCTTATTTGTGGGCGAAAATCAGTCGAAAATGGCAAATACCATCTGGGACGCCGTGCTTGGGCGCATCGAAACCAAGGTCAATCGCCACAGTTATTTTTCGTGGTTTGAGCGGACCTCCCTCATCCGGGACACCGGGGCGCAGATGGTGATTCGTGTGCCCAACACCATGACGGCGGACTGGCTCACCAAACACTACCCGTCGGTCATAGACGACGC
>CAYZLT010000189.1:0-7120 GCA_964479175.1 uncultured Solibacteraceae bacterium
CCCCAGCACCCAGAACCCAGAACCTCTAAAATGGAGAGCGCGTGCTGCAAGTCTTCGAAATCTACCTTTCCATTCAGGGCGAATCGACACATGTCGGACGCCCGTGTGTATTTGTCCGCCTCGCGGCCTGTGACCTGCGCTGTTCGTGGTGCGACACGCCGTACGCCTTCACCGGCGGCGCAAAAATGTCGCTCGACGAGGTAATGGCTGAGGTCCGCGCGCTACAGTGCCACCTGGTGGAGTTGACCGGCGGTGAGCCCCTGCTTCAGAAAGACGCCATTCCCCTCATGCAGCGCCTGTGCGATGAGGGCTTCGAAGTGCTCATCGAGACCGGTGGCCACCTCCCGATTCACCACCTGCCTCAGGGCGTGCACGCGATCATGGACGTGAAGTGCCCCGGCAGCGGCGAAGCTGCGAAGATGCACTGGCCCAATCTCGATGTACTGTCGCCTGATCACGAGGTGAAATTTGTCATCAAGGACCGCGCCGACTACGACTACGCACGCGAGGTCGTGACCACCCACCAGTTGGCGTCCAAGGCCGGCGCCGTGTTGTTGTCGCCCGTCCATGGCGTGTTGGCCGCCGAGGAACTCGCGCGCTGGATGCTGGCCGATCACCTGCCCGCCAGGCTCCAGGTCCAGACGCACAAATACATCTGGTCTCCCGAGACACGAGGCGTATGACGCGCGCGGTGGTCTTGCTCTCAGGCGGTCTCGATTCCACCACCGCAGCCGCCATGGCCAAACGTGAGGGGTGGGAGCTGTTTGCCCTCACCCTGCGGTACGGCCAAATCCACTCGGCCGAGTTGGAGGCCGCACGACGCGTCGCTGCGGCGCTCGGCGTCTCGCGTCATGTCGAACTGGCCGTCGATCTTTCGGTCTTCGGGGGTTCCTCGCTGGTCGGCGACGGGGACATTCCCAAAGATCAGCTGGGTCACGCTGGTGTGCCGAGCACGTACGTCCCCGCGCGCAACACCGTCTTTCTCTCACTCGCGCTGGCCTGGGCCGAGGTCCTCAACGCCCACCACATTGTCATCGGCGTCAACGCGCTCGACTATTCGGGGTATCCCGATTGTCGGCCGGAGTTCATCGCCGCGTTCGAATATCTGGCCAGCCTCGCCACCAAAGCTGGAGTCGAGGGGCGTCCGTTGCGCCTGTATACCCCGCTGCAGCAGCTCACCAAGGCGGGCATCATCCGGCTCGGCCAGGAACTGGGCGTGGACTATTCCGTGACCCACAGTTGTTACGACCCGACGCCCGAGGGGCGTCCCTGCGGGCACTGCGACAGTTGCCTGCTGCGGGCGGGCGGATTTGCCGCCGCGGGATTGATCGATCCCGCGCTGTAGAATCCCCGCGTGTCGATTTCCATCCGGGCGCAGATTCTCGTCGCCGCGTTTGTGGTGTGTGTGCCCGTGCTGGCGCTGATCTATCGGTCCTCCGGCGCCACCTTTGCGGAGCATCAGGAGCACGTGCGGCAGGAGGAAGCCCTGGTCGCCACCCTGGTCACGCAACGTGTGGCTGACGCGCCTGATGCACGGGATCGAATCGTGGCCGACACGCTGGCCACACTGCCGCCCGACAGTGAGGTGCGCATCGCGCCGTCCGGACAGGCCGTCGTGCACCTGCCGCCATCACTGGCCTGGGATCGCACTTGGCCCATCTATCGTCGCAACTACACGATCGTCGTCGGTGTCACCGTGACGATCATCGCGATCGCCTTCCTGCTGTCGCGCCGATGGCGTCGAGGGCTGAGCGCCCTGGAACGTCAGGCGCGGCGCGTCGGCGAAGGCGACTCCTCGCCTGCGCCCGCGGTCAAGATGCCGTCAAGTGAGTTGGTGAGCCTGCAGGACTCGTTCTCCGAGATGGAGCGGAACCTCGTGTTCCTGCAACGCCAGGTCGTTCGTCAGGAGCGGCTCGCGGCGATCGGCACCCTGATCTCCGGCATTGCCCACGAGTTGAACAATCCCCTGCAGGCGATTGCCGGCCGCGCGCAATTGCTCACGCGCGACGAGTCGGTGGTCGGGACCGCACGGGCCGATCTGGATCTCATCGAGAAGGAAAGTGCACGGGCGAGCGTGATCATCAGGAACCTCGCCCGGTTCAGCCGGCAGGACAATGTGGCACCCGGGCCTATTCGATTGACCGACGTGATCGCCGCCGTGGTGGAACTCCGCCAACACCGCCTTGATGAACTCGGCGTCCATCTGGTGGTCGATGACGCCTCACGGGCCAGTCTGCTTGGCGTCCTTCCGGAGTTCCAGCAGGTGATTCTGAATTTTGTCGTCAATGCCGAGCAGGCGATGGCCTCGATGAAACGTGGTCCGCGCATGCTGACGCTGCGTACCCGCGACCTCGGACCCCACGTGTACTGCGAGGTCGAAGACACCGGCCCCGGTGTGCCGGTGGAACACGAACACAAACTGTTCCAGCCGTTTTTCACCACCAAACCCGTCGGCGAGGGTACCGGGCTCGGCTTGTCGGTCAGTTACGGCATCATCGAGGCGTACGGCGGCCGTATCGGATATCGGCGCGCCGACACCGGCGGCGCCATTTTCTGGTTCGACGTTCCTGCGGTACCCACATCATGACCACACGCCTCTACTACACGGACTCCATGCAGCAGACGTTCTCCTCACGCGTCGTACATTGTGATGCCCGCTGCGGCGTCGACGGCGCTCAGGCACGTGTGGTGCTCGAATCCACGGCGTTTTATCCGACCTCCGGCGGCCAGCCGTGTGACCTCGGCACCCTCGGTGGCGCCACCGTGTGCGACGTGGTGGACGATGACGCGTGGGGAGTGGTGCATGTCGTAGACCGTCCTCTCACGGTGGGCGAGACGGTGCAGGGACACATCGACTGGGCGCGTCGGTTCGACCACATGCAGCAGCACACCGGGCAACACATCCTCTCGGCGGCGTTTGACCGAACGTGTGGTGTGCGCACCGAAAGTTTTCACCTCGGGACAACCAGCTGCACGATCGATCTCGCACGTGAAGTGTCGGCAGCGGAGATTGCGGCTGCAGAAGCCGCGGCATGCCAGGTGGTCTGGGATGACCGCGAGGTGACGGTGCGGTTTGTCACCGAGGCTGAAGCGGCGGCGATGCCGTTACGGAAGGAGTCCCTCCGGTCGGGCATCTTGCGTTTGATCGAGGTGACGGATTGTGATCTGTCAGCCTGTGGGGGCACGCACGTGCCCAGGACCGGTATGGTGGGCCTCATCGCCGTGGCCGGGTGGGAACGATTCAAGGGGGGCAGCCGCATCGAATTTGTCTGCGGCGGCCGCGCACTGGCGTCACACGGCCGTCTCCGGGATCAGGTCACCGCGCTGGTGCGGCAACTGACAGTCGCCCCGCATGAATTGGCCGACGCCGTGGAGCGTCTGCACACCGACAACCGCGCGGCGCAGAAGTCGATGCGGGTGCTTCAGGAGGCACTCGCCACGCACCTCGCCGCCACACTCGTGGCGGAGGCTGAGGATGTCGGATCGTTCAAGCGGGTACTCGTCGAACAACCAGGGTGGGACGCGGCCGCGTTGAAGACGCTGGCGGCGGCCATTGTGGCTCACCCCGGTGTGGTGGCGGTCGTCACTGGTAGCGGTACTCCTGCACCCCTTGTGGTGGCGCGCGCAGCGGATCTCGCCTTCGATGCGGGCGCATGTGTGAAACAGATCACGGCGGCACTTGGTGGTCGAGGCGGTGGTCGCTCCGAACTGGCCCAGGGTGCCGCCGGTGATTCGGCGCGGATTCTTGCCCGTGCGCGCGAATCGGTCAGGTAACGGGATACAATCCGCCTTTCAGTGATGGACGCCGTCTTCCAATTCCTTTTCAAGTACCAGCCGCTGGTATTTGAACAAGGAGACTTTGTGTGGGGGAGTTCCCGGTGGATGTCTGCCAGCGTGCTGGTGGCCACTGGAATCGCCGCGTACGCGTTGTTCACGTACCGCGGCATCCGCGGACACAGCCCACGAGATCGCGCGATCGTCATCACGCTGCGACTCGCGGCACTGGCCGTGCTGGCCATCTGCCTGTTCCGCCCGATGCTGGTGCTGAAGGTCGCGGTGCCCCAGCAGAATTTTGTCGGCGTGTTGCTCGATGACTCGCGGTCGATGCAGGTGTCCGATCTGGAAGGTCTGCCGCGTGGCAACTACGTGCGCGACAACTTCGCGTCGGCCGATGGGCAACTCCTCAAACAGCTCTCGGAAAAATTCGTCGTTCGCACCTACAAATTTTCCTCGGTCGCGCAGCGCCTCAACGAGGGCGACGGCCTGTCGTTCACCGGCACCGGCACGCGGCTCGGCGATGCGCTGGGGCGCGCGCGTGATGAGTTGGCGGGATTGCCGCTCTCCGGTCTGATCGTCGTCACCGACGGTGCGGATACCTCGGAAGGGGCGTTGGAGGCATCCCTTGCGTCGCTGAAGGCCGAATCCTTTCCGGTGTTCCCGGTCGGTGTCGGTGATGAAGCGATGACGCGCGACATTCAGGTGAGCCGTGTGGAGACACCGCGCACCGCGCTCAAGGGCACCTCCCTCGTGGTGGACGTCGTTGTCACCCAGACGGGATTTGCCGGGCAGGTGTTTCCGCTGGTGGTGGAGAGTGAAGGCCGCGTGGTGGACACGCAGGACATCACGATGCCGCCCGATGGAGAAGCGTCCACCATCAAGGTGCGCTTCAAAGTGGACGAGGGTGGCCCACGCCGGTTCAAATTCCGTGTCCCCGAGCAGCCCGGTGAGCAGGTGGCGCAGAACAATACGCGCGAACATCTCATCGATGTGCTCGATCGGCGTGTGAAGTTGTTGTACCTCGAGGGGGAGCCGCGGTTTGAAGCCAAGTTCATCAAACAGGCCCTTGAGAGTGACCCAAACATCCAGGTGGTGTTGTTGCAGCGCACGGCGGCGGCCACGCCCTCGGCCCCGCCCAAGTTCCTCCGGCTCGGGATCGACACCCCTGACGAACTGATCGAAGGATTTCCCATCACCGAAGAGGCGCTCTTCAGCTACAGCGGGCTGATCCTCGGCAGCGTCGAGGCCAGTGCCTTTACCGCCGAGCAACTGCGGATGATTGCGGAGTTTGTCGGACGCCGCGGCGGTGGGTTGCTCACGCTGGGCGGTGCGCGGTCGTTTGCCGAGGGCGGCTGGGGCGGCACACCGGTCGCGCAGGTCCTGCCGATCACGCTCGAGGCCGGGGCCAACGCCAAGGCCGGCAGTTATTTCTCCGAGGTGTCCATCCGGCCGGCGCGCGCCGGGACCGCCCACCCGATCGTGCAACTGGCCGCCACCGAAGCGGCTTCCCTGGAAGCGTGGCGGAAGCTGCCGCCCCTGACGAGCGTGAACCTCATCCAGTCGGTGAAACCGGGCGCGTCGACGTTGCTGACCGGCGAGGACTCCAAGGGCACCGACCTCGTTATTCTGGCCGCGCAGCGGTACGGCCGCGGCAAGGCGATGTCGTTCCCGGTGCAGGACTCCTGGCTGTGGCGCATGCATGCGTCGATGCCCATCACCGACATGACGCATCACAACTTCTGGCAGCGGCTGCTGCGCTGGGTGGTGGATGGCGTTCCCGGCCGCGTCGAAGTGACCATGTCGCCCGATCGCGTGGAGCCGCGCGAGCCGGTCACGCTGACCGCACAGGTGGCAGACAAGACGTTCCAGGACGTGAGTGACGCGCGCGTGCTGGCGATTGTGCGGTCACCCACGGGGGTGGTGACCGAAGTCCCCCTGTCCTGGACCGTCAAACGTGATGGGGAATACAGCGCGGTGTTTGCGCCCGACGAAGAAGGTCCGTACGAAGTGCGCGTCACGGCCACCCGGGACGGAGAGACGCTCGGCACGTCCGTGGGACATCTGCGGGCTGCCCCGAGCGACCGCGAATATTTTGATCCCTTTTTGCGGTCGTCGCTGCTCGAACGCCTGGCGGACGAAACGGGGGGGCAATATTTCCGCTCGTCCGACACCTCGAAGCTGGCTGAGGCCCTGACGCTGAGCGGCCGGGGCGTCACCGTCGTAGAAGAGAAAGACCTGTGGGACATGCCGGCGTTGTTCCTGCTGCTGGTCGCCTTTGCCGGCGGCGAGTGGATCTACCGGCGCGCAAGGGGGTTGGCATGACGATGACCGCAACACAGCGTACGTCGGCGGCGTTTATCGTGGCGTCCGTGCTGATCAGTGCCGGCCTGACCCTTGAGGCGCAACGGGGCGGACGTCAACGTGGCGATGGCGGCAGCGCCAATGTGCGCCTCGAAAGCAATTTGCCGTACGACGGCCGGTTCACGTTCGTGCGCGTCCGCTATCAGAACTTCATCAGCCGCGGCAATCAGTGGTCACACGACTACCCCTATGGCGAGCGGCACTTCATGAAGATTCTCAACGCCGTGTCGCTGGTCAAGCCCTACACGGACGCGAGCAATGTGCACACGTTTGATGACCCGGAAATCATGAAATTTCCCATCGCGTACATGGCCGAGCCCGGCTACTGGGCGATGACCGAGGCCGAACTGGCCGGGTTGACCGCCTACGTCAAAAAGGGCGGGTTCCTGATCTTTGACGACTTCCGCAACCAGCAATGGGACGAGTGGGCCAATCTCGAAATGCAGATGGCGCGCGTGTACCCCGAGGCGCGGTGGATTGATCTGACGGCCGAACATCCGATCTTCCACTCGTTCTACGACATCGACGACCTGAACGTGATCCCGCAGTACTTCCAGAACTACGGCATCCCGAAGTTCCGGGGTCTGTTCGAGGACAACGATCCGACCAAACGCATGATCGCGATCGCCAATTTTGACACCGACATCTCGGAGTTCTGGGAATTTGCCGACTCAGGCGTGCGCGCGGTGGGTGAAACCAACGAAGCGTTCAAGCTCGGAGTCAACTACATCATCTACGGGCTGACACATTAAGTACGGAGCCGCCGGGCTTTAGCCCGGCGGATAGCGAAGGGACCATATCGTGAGTGTAGACACGCAGACCGTCGTGAACATGGAGTCGCCGGACGACATCGCACTGGCCGACAAGATGAATGCCGCTCGCGGGCAGATCATCACCGAGCTCAAGAAGCTGATCGTCGGCCAGGATGACACGGTCAACCTGATCCTGTTGTCGCTGTTTGTCGGCGGCAACAGCCTGATCG
>CAYZLT010000190.1:0-6984 GCA_964479175.1 uncultured Solibacteraceae bacterium
AGGGTACCGTGCTCGAAGCCAAACTCGACAAGGGCCGCGGGCCTGTGGCGACTGTGCTTGTGCAGGACGGCACCATTCGCGAAGGCGACCTCTTCATCGCCGGCACCGTCGACGGCAAGGTGCGAGCGCTGTTTGATCACCTGGGTCGCAAGATCAAGTCGGCAGGCCCGTCCACGCCGGTCGAAATTCTCGGTCTGTCGGCCCTCCCCTCACCCGGAGACATTCTTCAGGTGGTGGACGACTCGATCAAGGCTCGCCAGATCGTCACCTTTCGTCAGACGCAGGCCAAGGCCAAGGCGCTCGGCGCCCGTGGGTCACGCATGACGCTCGAATCGCTGCAGCAGCAGATGGCCGAAGGTCAGCTCAAGGAACTCGCGATCATCATCAAGGCGGACGTGCAGGGTTCGGCGGAAGTGCTCGCCGACACACTCGCGAAGCTGTCGGATGAACGCGTCAAGGTGCGCATCATTCACACCGGCGTCGGCGCGATCAACGAATCGGACGTCTTGCTGGCGACGGCCTCGAAGGCAGTCATCATCGGCTTCAACGTGAAACCCGACCGCAACGCGGCGGAAGTCGCCGAGCGTGAAGAGGTCGAGATTCGCCATCACTCGGTCATCTATCACGTGACCGACGAGATCAAGAAGGCGATGACGGGTCTGCTCGAGCCGACTCTGCAGGAGGCGCGCATTGGTGCCGCCAAGGTGCAGGCGACGTTCAGCACACCCAAGGCCGGCACGGTCGCCGGCTGCATCGTCACCGAAGGCCGCATTACCCGCGCGGGCGATGCCCAGGCGCGGCTCACCCGCGACGGCAAGGTGCTCTGGACCGGCCGCATCAGTTCGCTGCGTCGTTTCAAAGACGATGTCGGCGAGGTGAAGTCAGGTATGGAGTGCGGCATCAGTCTCGACAAGTACAACGACATTGAGGTCGGCGACATGATCGAGGTCTTCCACATCCAGAAGATTGCGGCGATTCTGTAATGGCTCAGGGCTCCCGGCCTGATCGCGTCGGCGAACAGATTCGCCAGGAGCTGAGCCAGATTCTCGCGCAGCAGGTGCACGATCCCGGCGTCGGGTTCATCACGCTCACTCGCGTGAAGGTGACGTCGGACCTGCAGCTCGCACGGGTGCTCTACACCGTGATGGGCGACGAGAAACAGAAAAAAGAAACCGTCAAGGCGCTGGAACGGGCGATTCCCTTCCTGCGCCGGCAGATCGGGTCGCGGATCCGGCTGCGACGTGTGCCCGATCTGCAGTTCTTCTACGACGAGTCGATCGAGCATCAGGACCGCATCGAGCAGATCCTGCTCGACCTCAAACGCGAGCGCGAGGCACAGGAAGCCGAAGGTGCCGGCGCCGCTGACGCTGACGCCGCTGATGCCGCTCACGCAGAGGCCGCGCCGGACGCGCCAGTGGATCCGACCAAACGTAGCGCGGAGTGAACGTGAACTCCGCGACCATGACCGGGTCCCCGGCCGACGTCGCAGCCGCCATTCGCGCGCACGACCACTTTCTGCTGACATCACACGCACGACCCGACGGTGACGCCATCGGCTCACAGCTGGCGATGGCGTTTGCGCTCGATGCGCTGGGCAAGCACGTCCGGATTGTGAACAAAGACGCTGCGCCCGCGGCGTATCTGGGGTTCCCCGGCATGGACCGCATCATCGTCGCGCCCGCGGTCCCCGCCATCGAAGGCCTCTCGCCCGCCGACGAGGTCACCATCGTCATGGAGTGCGGCGACCTTACGCGGCCGGAGGTCACGGGTCTTGAACGTCCGACCCTCATCAACATCGATCATCACGTCGGCAACGCCATGTACGGATCGGTCAACTGGTTTGACGCCTCGGCCGCCGCGTGTGCCGAGATGGTGGCCGATGTCATCGACGCGCTTGGCGTGCCGTGGACGCAGGAGATCGCGACACATCTTTACCTCGGCATCGCCACCGACACCGGCGGCTTCCGGCACGGTCCCATCTCCGAGCGCACGTTCCGCATCTGTGCGCGAATCTCTGCGACCGGCCTGTCAGTCGCGCAGCTGTCGCGCGAGATTTTCGACAGCTTCTCGATTGGTCGCATTCGCCTCACCGGCGCGCTGCTGAACGCGATGGAGTTGCACCATCACGGCCGCCTCGCGGTGCTGTACTACGACGATGACATTCTGGCGTCGTGCGGCGCGACCTCCGACGATACCGACGGCTTGGTGAATTTGCCGCTCGGGGCGAAGGACGTCATGGCCGTAGCGTTGGTACGCAAACAGACCGACACCCAGTATCGCGTCAGCATGCGGTCCAAGGGCGACGTCAGCGTGCGGTCAGTCGCCGTGCAGTTTGACGGAGGCGGTCACGTCAACGCCGCCGCGTGCAGCATCCCCGGCTCGCGTGAGGCGGTCACCGCCGATGTGATCGCGCGCCTCGGCGCGGTGCTGTAAAACGACCTCAGAGGTCGATGGCGTTGCCATGGGTGCGCCACCGACCTCTGAGGTCGTAGTCTTCAGCGTCGTGCGGCTGCAGCAAGCCTGACGCCGCTCTGGATGACGCCGACGTGGCTGAAGGCTTGAGGGAAGTTGCCCAGGAACGCACCGGTCGGTGGGTCGATCTGCTCAGGCAGCAATCCCACCGCGTTGGCGCGCGCACAGAGTGAGTCATACAGCGCGTGCGCTTCGTCGAGGCGCCCCTGCAGCGTGAAATTGTCCACCAACCAGAAGCTGCACAACAAAAACGCGCCCTCGTGGCCGGGCAGTCCATCGGGCGAGTGTTTTGGTAGATAGCGATACAACAGACCGTTGCCGGCGCCCAGTCGTCGCACAATCGCCGACGTGGTCGAGACCATTCTGGGGTGCAGCGCGGGCACGACTTTGCGGAGCGGCAGCGTCAACATGCTCGCGTCCGCATTGCCGCCGCCGAGGTGTTCGGTGAACATCCGCTCGTCCTCGTCCCACGACTCGTGGATGATGACCTCACGGATTTCGTCGGCAGACTTCCGCCAGCCTGCGACGTCACCGTCAAGACCAAATCGCTCGGCAATGGAGGCACCACGCTCCAATGCCACCTGACAGACCGCGGCGGAGTACGTGAACACGCGTCCTGGCGTGCGCACCTCCCAGATGCCCTGATCCGGCGATCGCCAGGCGAGACTCGCCGCATCGATCAGCGGACGCAGCTGCGCCCAGAGTTCCGGGTTGATGTCACCCTGCAGACGTGCCCATTGCGAGGCGCAGTCCACGATCTCGCCGTACACGTCGTGCTGGATTTGATCGGCGGCCGCATTGCCCCACCGGACCGGACCTGACCTTCGGTACCCCTCGAGCGACGAGTCAATCCACTCCGGCTCAGGCGCCGTGCCGTCCACGGTGTACAACACACGCGGGCTGCCGCTCTTGGCGAACGCGCGCAACGCCCAGTGCAAAAACCCGCGCGCTTCGTCGACCAGGCCAATCGCGCGCAACGCGTCGACGGAGAACGCTGCATCTCGAATCCACGCGTACCGGTAGTCCCAGTTCCGGGGCCCCCCGATCGCCTCCGGAAGAGACGATGTGGGTGCCGCCACGATGGCGCCGTTGCCGAAGTAGTCGAGCAGTTTGAGTGTGAGGGCCGATCGGCGGACCAACGCGCGCTGCGGCCCGTCGTACTGGATATACGTCGACCACGTCTGCCAGGCGCGTCGGGTCCGCTCCATCACATCGTCAAATGTCGCGGGTTCACTCTGGCTGCGCCACCGCAAGGCGACCCAGGCGACGGCACCTTCGTCGAGCATCACCTCGGTGAACCAGCCGGTCAGTGACAGGTTCGAGTCAAGATGGACGCCGGGTTCGGCGATGCCCTGTCTGGGAGCCAGCACGATCTCGACGGGCGCGGGGCCGCGCAGCACCTCGATCTTCCGGAGCAGCTCGCCTCGCGCCATCTCGCGTTCGTCGAGCAGACTGGCGCCGTCCACAAAGGTCATGGCGTCGGTGAGGCGCACGAGGGCGTCCGCGCTCTGCAGTTCGGTGACCAGGACGCCGGTATCCGGCTCGTAGTACTGCCGGCCGCCGGTCGCGCCCTGCAGCGAGATCCGGAAGTGTCCCCCACGCTGGGCGTCGAGCAACCCACAGAGGAGCGGTGGCGAGTCGAACCGGGGCACACACAACCAGCTGACCGAGCCGTCGCGACCAATCAGGGCCGCCGTGGACCCGTCACCGACGAGGCCATGGTCTTCGAGCGGAAGGTACCCGTCGATCCGCCGCAGCGGCGGCAACGCCTCGCTCAAATCCCCCTCAACAGGGCGCCAAATCCCGTGGGAGAGGCCGGAATATCCAGCTTGAAGAGGGCCGCCGCATTCTCGAACAGCATCAAGGCCCGGTCCTTCGGGGGCAATTTCAACTCGTCCACAAACTGCAGATACGAATCCATCGACGCCAGCGGCCAGTCTGTTCCGTACAGCACCTTGCGCGGGTTCATGCCCCACAGCAGCATCTCCTTGAGTTGCTGCCGCATGTACGCCTCAAACCGGTCGGAGAAATCACCCAGCGTCAGTCCCGAGATGTCCGTGTACACGTTTTCGTTTTTGTAGACCACTTCCATGCAGTCGCGAAACCACGGATTGCCCAGGTGACAGATGAGGAACTTCACCTTGGGAAAATCCACAGCGACTTCATCCACGTGGAGTGGGTGCGCGAACTTCACCTTGCCGGTGGGGGAATACGTGTCGCCGCAATGGATCATCACCGGCACGTCAAATTCCTCGGCCAGCCCATAGACGGGTTCCAGCTTCTGATCGGACGGATAAAACGGCTCGTAGCCCGGGTACAACTTCAGGCCCTTGATCTCGCCGGCCTGCAGCATGCCACGCCACTCGTCGATGTGTTCCTGCCCCAGCGCCTTCCACGGCACGCCGGCAACCACGTGGATGTTGGGCAGGTGTCTGGTGGCGTCGATGACCGCCCGAGTCGAGGGACGACCGGGGGTGACCTTGTAGGAGGTCAACACCATCGACACGCCCACACGATTGCGCCGCATGGCGGTCTGCATGCGGGTGAGGCAGCCCGCCAGATCATCGACCGTTTCATCGTCGTAGTAGTTCAGGTGTGTATGGCAATCGATGATCATTTTCTATTTCTTGGTGTGCCTGTCGATCACCCGGGCCGCCCAGTCGCGCCCGCCCAGGCCAAACGCCAGTGCCGCCGCGAGGCACACGGCGGCAAACGCGATCTGAAAGGCTGACACCAACACGGCGCTGCCAATGGCGACCTGCTCGGCCGCCATGAACAACACAAAAATCAACATCGCATACCGGGCCAGCGCGCCGACCGGTTCTGCGGTCGAGCTGCCGACGTTGCTCAGATAACTGGTCACCACGCCGCCCACCACGCGCGCCAGCAGTGTGCCAAACACCAGGATGCCCACCGCAAGCATCACATTGGGCACAAAGTGCATCAACCGCGTGAAGAGGTCCCCCGCCGCGCGCACACCCAGGGCGTCGAGCAGCGCGATGAACACGCCGAGCAGGATCAGCCAGTAGACCGTGCCGGCAATCAGCGTGACGGTGGTGTACTGCACGCCACCCTGTACGAGGAAGTCCTCAAACCCCGCGCGCTCGGCCACTTCATCCACCCGCAGGAAGCGCAGCAGGCGCACCACCACTTTGCGCGCAAACCGGGCCAGCACCCAACCCGCGGCCAGCAGCAGCAGCGCCAGTCCGATGTCCGGTAGTACGTCCCAGACACGCTCGCCCTGGCGACGTAACGAGTCAACGAGCGTAGCCGTGTCGCCCATGCGCGGATTCTCCTGTCGTCATCGTAACAAAGGTGTCTCGACGGATGTTAGAATCGCGACGGATTTTCCCCCTGCAGGAGTACTTGGTTATGACACGTCACACACGAATCGGAGTGTCTCTGGGCGTCGGGCTGCTGATCATCAGCCTCAATGGCCTCAACGGCGGTGATCGGTCGACCGTGACCGCCCAGGCACAGCGCCTCCAGACGCCGGCCGAGGCCGTGAAATACGGTCAGGGAGGCACCCTCTACGACCCGCTCATGAAGTTCGTCTACGAACTCGACGCGGCGTCCAACCTGATGAGCGTCCGCAAGCTGACGACGACGCTGGCCGGCAGGGATGTGGTGCTGGCGGTCTTGTCGAATCCGCCGATCTATCGGCCTGAGGATGTGCTCAAGACGGACAAGCCGATTGTGCTGATCGTCAACAACGTCCATGGCAACGAGGTCGCCGGCAAGGACGCCAGCATGGAGATCATGCGGGATCTGGTCCAAGGCGACCTGCGGCCGCTGCTCGATGACGTGGTGGTGCTCAACATTCCGACCATCAACCCTGATGGGGCGGAGGTACGACGCCGGACCAACGAACAGAACTTCGACATGAACCGCGACTACCTCAAGCTGGAATCACAGGAAATCGGGGCGCTCGTGACGCAGGTGCTCAACGTGTGGCAGCCCGACATCTGGGTGGACACCCACCACGGCGGCGCGGCGCCGTACACACTCACCTACCAGACCAACATGAATCCCGCCGGCGACCAGGATCTGGCGACGTTCGGCAACACCGAGATCATTGGCGCAATTCGTCGCGCGTTGCGCGCGGAGAACTACGACGGATTCTGGTACTCGGGCCCGGGCAACGTGAACGGGGAAGCGGGCTGGACGGCCACGTCGGTCGAGCCGCGCAAACAGCATGTCTATGGCGCGATGGTCAACACGCTCGGCTTCCTCTTCGAGACGCCGTCGGGCTCACACCGCGTGACCGAGAACGGCACGAAGGTGGTGGAGATTCCCCGCGAGGAAACCTACACACATCAGGTGCGCGGCCAGTACATCGGCCAGCGTGAACTGATTCGTTTCGCCGCTACCCGGGCGGCGGACATCAAGAAGGTCATCGCCACCGCCAAGGCCACGGCGACCGCGCGCGGCCACAATGACGCCGACGCCGCCACGGATCTGATTCCGCTCGAGTATCGCGTGGGCAACAAGGGCAACGAAGACTTCTGGGTG
>CAYZLT010000191.1:0-6950 GCA_964479175.1 uncultured Solibacteraceae bacterium
CCGGAACACGATGCCCGCCCCAATGATGAAGCGCCAGCTCCGTTTCAGTTCCTCGTCAGCGGCACTGTTGGTCAGGTTCGCGGGCTGATCGAGGCGAATTCGCACACTCGTCTCGATCGTCACGTCACCGGATCGTGGTGATTGAATGAAGCGCAGGGAATTCATTTGCCGGGGGTCGTCGCTCTTCTGGACCAGCATGCCACCCGCCGTCTCCCACACGCCTGACGCCTGCTGCCACTCGCCTTTCACGGTGTCGAACGAGTCGGTGAAGACGACCTGCCCGGACACAAAGACCTGCTCAACGACGGGAACCTCAACTACTCTCGTCGCGCAACCAAGCTGCAACATCGCCACAGAAATGGCGAAAACAACCGTACCCGCGCTCTTACTCAAAGTCATGCGATCTCTCCTGTCCGGGCTCAAATGCGCCAACTGGTAACTGAGGAGCAAATCGCCATTGAGCAGGTTGGGGAGCTCCTCTGCTGAGGCTTGCCGTGGCCTCGCCTAGCAGGCGACATCTTGCACGCGAAGTGTGACCGTGTCAATCGTCGTCGGGTGGTCGGGCGCAAACGCACGGCGTTACACCAACCTGTCGCGCCGACGGCACCCGATTGAAGTTGGTGGTAGCCTTTGCCTGGAAACGCCAGGTATGAGTCTGACTTGGGCCCCTCTGTTGTCAATTCTTGCGGCAGCAACCGCGGTTCTCCTTGGTGGTATGACATGCCAGTCACTGGGAGCGCCGATCGGCCGGTATCCGCGTCAGTGGAGGCTGAGACGAGCGTTGACGAGCCTCAGCGACGGTGCCGACAGCGATCGACTGTTAAGGCGATGCCTCGCGGCGGCCCCCGAACTCGCGGATTGCCTCAGCCGGCTCGACCGGCCGAGTCGCGAGCGGGCCGGTGCGGTCCTGCGCCCGCCTTTGCAGGCCTGTGCGGCGGCGGCCGCGCCCGCCGCCGTCGGAGCGTGGATACCGAGGGTCCTGCACTCGCGTCGGCGAGCGCGTGCCGAGCGGTGCCTTCGCCTGCTGGCAGTGCTGCCGTCGTCGGATCTGGCGGCGCTGCTGTTGCTCTTCGCCCAGGCACCAGACAGCAGGCTGGCGCACCGAGCACTGGCTGCCATTGGGCGATCCCCGGAGCACTATTGCAGCACGCTCCCTGCCCTTGCGGCCATCCTGCAGGACAAATCTGCTGCGCACAGACGCATCGAGACTGCCTGGGCGTTCAGGCGCGTGTTTCGGTCCCGGCTCGAGTCGGCGCCCATGCTGCTCAATGACATGTCGCCCGCCATCTGGCCGATCGTCGCTGACAGCGTGCGCCAACTGGCCGTCCGATCCCAGGATGTTGTGGATGCGCTCATGCGAGCCGTCTCTGATCCACACCAGGCTTGCCGCGAAGCCGCCTGCGTTGCCCTGACGGACGTTCCCGACAGGCGCGCCTTTGAACGACTGGCGCGCGCCGTCCACGACCAGTCGCTGGCCGTCAGACTCGCAGCGACGAGTGCGCTCAGCCGACGCGCGGACGCAGCATCGATGGCCACGCTGATTGCGGCGGCCGCAACCGCGGACGAACGCGGCCTGCGGGCGATCGACCACGCTCTTGAGCGCATGCGAGGCGTGCCGATCGAATCGGTCCTGATGGGCATGGGCGGGACGTCGGCGGCCCTGAGCGCTCCCCAGATTCGGAGCCTGGCCCTCATCGGCACACCTCAGACACTTCCAGTGCTGGTGCCGCTGCTGACCGATGACTCGCCCGCCATCAGGCGGGCCGGCGCGAAGAGCATCGCGGCGATATGGCGACGGACCTATCCATTGGTGCCCGACGAGAGCGTGGTCACAGCCCTGCTGGCCCGGTTTGCCGTGGAGAAGGCGCCGAGTGTCCAGGCGGCCCTGATCGAGGCAATCGAGTGTTCAGCGGACTCGCGCGTATCGGCAAGCCTGGTCGGGCAGATTCCCCTGGTTGATGCCGCGTTGCGGGAACGTCTGGTGGACGCAACCGCCATGTTGGGTCTGTTAGACCGGCGACGTGAGCGTTCGGCGGCCGCCCCCGGCGGGCGTGCGAGAAATGGAACCCTGCGATGATGCCGGAAGTCCAGTCGGTCGCCTCAATCGTGTCGCTCGTCCTCATCGCGGGACTGGTGGCCTACCATGGCACCAACCTGGTGATGATCGGACTGGCGGTCAGCGAGATCCACCGCCAGCGGCGGGTGCCACCGGGTGAGCGTGCGGCGATGGCACGCGACAGTGGGCTCCTGCCCAGGGTATCGGTGGTGATCCCCGCGTTCAACGAGGATCTCACCATCGTTCGAACGGTCTCCTCGGTGCTCGCGCTGGACTACCCAGAATTCGAAGTAATCGTCGTCAACGATGGTTCCACCGATCGCACCCTGGGCGCCTTATGGGATGCGTTCGCCTTGCTGCCGTCCAACGATCGCCCGACTCGCGAGATCCCCAGCCAGCGCGTGCGCGGCGTGTTCGTCAGCCAGAAGGATCCCCGGCTGAAAGTGATCGATAAACGGAATGGTGGAAAGGCCGACGCTCTCAACGCGGGCATCTGCCTCGCGGATCACGCCCTCGTCTTGATGCTCGATGCCGACGTCGTCCTCGATCCGAATGCGCTCGTCCACCTCGCAATTCCTTTTGTCGAAGACCCACTGACGATTGCCACGAGCGGGATGATCCGCCCTCAGAACGGCTGCACCGTCGAGGCCGGGCGACTGGTTTCCACCGGGTTGCCGACCAGCTGGCTGGAGGGCTTCCAGGTGCTGGAGTACCTGCGCGCCTATGCCATTGGACGATTGTGCTTCAATCGCGTCAATGCCCACCTGATCATCTCCGGCGCGTTCGGGTTGTTCGACCGACAGCGACTGCAGGAGATTGGCGGGTATCAGACCCACGCCATAGGTGAGGACATGGAGGTGGTGGTGCGTCTCCACCGCCACCTGCGGGATCAGAGAGTACCGTACCGCATCACCTTTTCCGTCGACGCACTGTGCCTCACTGAAGCGCCGCACAGCCTGACGGAGTTCGGCAAGCAGCGCACCCGGTGGCACCAGGGTCTGCTGACGACCCTGCGCGTGCACGGAGACATGGCGTTCCGGTTGAGGTACGGCACCATCGGTTGCGTCGCATTCCCGTACTTCCTGCTCGAGCTGTACGCACCGATCCTGGAAGGACTCGGTTGGATCGTGGTCGCTGCACTCTGGGGGAGCGGCGTCTTGTCCGGCGAACGCGCGGCCCTGTTTGCCGCCACCAGCGTCGTGATGAGCGGGTTCGTATCAATGGCCGCGATTGCGGTCGAGACGACAGCGTTTGGTTTCCTGACGCGACTGACGGACCGTATGAGGATCGTGTTATTGGCGCTGCTGGAACCCTTCGGCTACCGCCAGGCCACCGTGTATTACCGGGTGCGCGCCTTTGTGCTCTACTATCGCACCATTCAGTTGAGGACAGGTTGGACGCCTCCCGTTCGACAGGGTGTCCCAGGGCCGGCGCCGGCGAGCGGCAGCCCACCGGCTCGTGAGGGGGAATGATGGCTGGCTGGAGCGTAACGTTCACCGTGATCCGCGACGGGTTGCCGCCTCAGGAGGTGAGGTTCTCCAAATCTCCGGTGACCATTGGCTCTTCACCGTCCGCGGATGTCGTGCTGAGCGATCCGCACGTGAGCAGCAGGCATGCGTCGGTCACGGTGAGCCAGGGCCAGTTGGTCTTCCGGGACACCAGTGCGAACGGGTCCTACCGGGATGGCGTCCGCATCATGGAGGCCCGACTGGGCCAGGCGGGGATCGTCTCGATACCGCCCTACTTAATTCACGTGTGCTTTGAGCTGACCCAGGCAGGCGACGGGACCATACTCCGGCCCGAGGGTTTCGCTTCAGGCGTCTCTCCGCAGCTCGCAGCCGTTCCCAACATTGGCCCTCAGCGCTCAGTTCCGAAGGTTGCCATCGCCCCCGCACCACCCCTGGAAGACACGGCACACCTGGTAGTAGCCCCATCTCTCACCATCACCCAGGGCCCCCCGGGCCTTGAGGGATGTGAGTTCAGTCTCGTCAACCGAAAACGCCTTACCTTGGGTCGATCCCCTGACTGTGACGTCGCGCTCGATGTGCCCAGTGTGTCCCGGCGCCACGCGGCCGTCTCGCAGCACCAGACAGACGGCTGGACCATCGCGGATCTTGAGAGCAGCAACGGCACCATGCTTAACGGCAAGATCGTGAAGTCCGCGTCCCTGGCTGACGGTGATCTCATCAGCGTCGGCCGTATCGTGCTCCGGTTCACAGGCCCGCCGATCACAGTCGAGCAGATCAGGCGGTCAACAACGGGGACGCCAGAGGACACTCCCAGCAGCACAGGAGCGATTGACGACGATTCGGTGGTGGAGACCCTTCGGATCAGGAAGGACCGCGCAAGCTCAAACGCCCGGGTGGTTGTGCTGCGTGTGGTCGGCCGCGTGGACGGGTACAGCTACCCCAAGTTACGCGATGCTCTGTCATCTGCTACCGACTCGAGCGATGGACTGATCGCGGTGGACCTGTCGGCCTGCAGCTATTGCGACCATACCGGAATGGGCGTCTTGCTCAGCACGCAGACGGCTCTGGTGAGCCGCGGCGGTCAGTTGCGTCTGTTTGGCGCCAATGCAAAATTCCGAGATTCCTTATTGCTCTTGCGGCTCGAGTCCATCCTGAAGCTTTCGATCGGAGAAGAAGCGGCAGTGGAGGAGTTGCAGGCCGCAGCGACCGGACGGAAGGCGGACCGCCACCCCGGTGGAACCCGTCCGTGACTTCTTGTGCGCCGCGGGCCCACGTCACCCCTTCGGAAACCTCACGGTTGTGGTGGTGTCTGTGATCGTCACGGACTGGGACTCCTGCTTCCCATCGCCGCAATCCGCAGTGACCTCGTAGGTTCCGGGGACGATGTCCAGGTCACTGCGGCGCTCGTCGCGGCCGTTCAGCCGGATTCTGCAAGTCACGCCCCCTCTGATTCTGATTTGCAGCCTTCCCAAAACAGGCACGGGCACTTCCCGCCGTGCTCCGTCGTTCGGGTCCAGACGGACTGACTGGTTCAGATAGTGAGAAGGGGCGACAAGGCGAACCGTGTGGATACCGGATAACCTGATCTCGTGCTGTGTGGCGGCAGCACTGAGAATCTTCTGGTCTTCCCTAACCTCGAATTCATAGTCGCCAGTCGCTCTGAGAGTCACAACGCGATTATCCGTGGGCTTGAGCTGGTAATTAGCGGCGCCGACCGCTGCCTGTTCCGGTGACACCGTCACGTTCAGCGTCGCGTAGTTCCGCATGGTTAACCGGTACCGGGCTGGCGCACCTGCGGCGATTTCGACGGTTGCCGGAGTGACACCGATCTTTCTTCCGTCCTGAGTAATCTCGGCGCCAGAAGGTTCGCTTGTCAGTTGCACCTGTCGCGCCGTGCCCTCGGGCGGTGTGGGCGGTGTGGCCTGGACCGTCGGGGGCGACTGCACCGCTGCTGGCGCGCTGGATGCGGACTCCACCTCCGGCCGCCCCTTCGTCAGCCACAAACCTGCGGCGGTGGCCAGCACGACGAGCGCCACGACGGCGACGATGACGGCCAGGCGTTTGGTCTGCGGCGGGGCCTGACTGGCAGATCCAGCCACATCCGCCTCGATCGCCGGCTCGTACTGCGTGACGCTCAAGTCGGCTGGGTGTCCGCCTTGCGCCCCTGGCGACTGAGTAGATGGACCGGGTAAGAGGACGGTCTTCGCGGCGCGCGATTCACCAAACGATCCGGAATCGAGATCGGAAGAAACCTGCAGAGAGCGGCGGATCTGACGCAGGTCGGCCGCAAACAACTGGGCACTGGCATATCGCTTGTCAGGCGACTTCTGCAGCGCTCGCCCCACGGCGGCAACGAGCGGCGCCGGTAAGTCAGGCACGAGTTGGCTGATCGGAGAGGGTTCGCTGCCGATGATCTGCATCATCACGGCGGTCGCAGAATCGCCCAGAAATGGTCGCCGACCCGATAGCAACTCGTACAAGATTGCCCCGGCAGAGAAGATATCCGCGCGCCCATCCACCTGTTGACCTTCGACCTGCTCCGGGGCCATGTACGGAGCGCTTCCCATGATGTCCGACCCGATCGTCATGGTCGAACTCGAGACCTTCGCAATGCCGAAATCGAGGAGCTTCACCGTGCCGTCATCCTGAACCCAGACGTTGGCCGGTTTCACATCACGGTGCACCACGCCCTGTAAATGGGCGAACGACAGGCCCGTGCACAATTGATCCACGATGTCGAGCTTCTCTTCCAAGGCAAGGGCCGGCGGCGCGGACATGCGTGCCGACAGGTTTCGCCCACGGAGGAACTCCATGACGATGTAGGGGACGCCGTCTTCTTCGTCGAACTCGAAGATCGTGACAATGTTCCGATGCTGAAGTTTGGCGGCGGCGCGAGCCTCACGAAAGAAACGCGGCCGCGCGTTCTCGTCACCGGAAAAGTCGGCGTGCATCACCTTGATTGCGACCTCGCGGTCCAGCACCGGATCGGTGCCTCGATACAGGGCCCCCATACCGCCGCGGCCAACCCGCTCGGCGATGACGTAACGACCCAGTGTCTTTGGAATCTCAGCCACAATCACTCCCGCTTCCCGGACACGCGGCTACGGCTTTCCGCCAGAGGGGTGGGCAATGGCGCCTGGTAAGGCAACCGGGCTGCCGGCGGCTTCCCGCTCAATGACCTCAGCCATTCCCCGCCGCACCACCGGATCCGCGAACATCGCGTCCGGCACATCCGTCAGCGCCGACGTGTGCGTCCACGACGTCCAGTTTCCTTACCGCCGCCACGCAACGCTCCCGCTCGGCCTGGAACGCGCCCGATTCTGGTGCCGCCCGCACCGCAGCATCGAAGAGCAGGAGAGCCAAATGCGGGCCCTCTGACACCAACGTGTCTCGCGCCATTCGAACAGCGTCCAGTGCACCTTGCC
>CAYZLT010000192.1:0-6928 GCA_964479175.1 uncultured Solibacteraceae bacterium
CTTCCGGCCGTACTTCGCTTTGATCGGCCACAACAGCCGGCGCGCCTTGTCGAGGTTGCCGTTGTCCGGCCAGCTGTTGAGCGGGGCAAACCGCTGCGTGCCGTTGCCGGCGCCACCGCGACCATCCGCGATGCGGTACGTGCCCGCGCTGTGCCACGCCATCCGGATGAAGAACGGCCCGTAGTGTCCGTAGTCAGCCGGCCACCAGTCCTGCGACGAGGTCATCAGCGCGTGGAGATCCTTGATCACCGCGTCGAGGTCGAGACTCTTGAATGCTTCCGCGTAGTCGAAGTCCGTGGCCATCGGATCGGACTTGGAGGAGTGCTGATGCAGGACCTTGAGATCCAGCTGATTGGGCCACCATTGGTGTTTCGCCTTGGGGCCTGTTGTTGTGTCTCCATGCATCACCGGGCACTTGCCCGCGGTCTCGCCACTCTGGTCAGCCATAACTACTCCTGGAAAAAAACTACGTACTCCGGCAGGACGGACATCGTCCCCAATAAATCACTTCGGCCTCGTCGATCTGGAACCCGTGATCATCGGCCGCCGCCAGACACGGCCTCGCGCCCACGGCGCAATCGATGTCGAACATCGAGCCGCAGCCCCGGCAAATCAGATGGTGGTGGTTGTCGCCGACACGATCCTCGTATCTGGCGGCTGAGCCGGCGGGTTGAATCCGCCGCAGAAGGGTCTTGTCGGCCAGCATGGCCAGTGCGTCGTACACCGCCTGCCGGGAAATCGACCCGATCACGGCGCGGACGTCGTCGGCCACTTCATCTGCGGTGGCGTGTGGTCGAGCGGCCACGGCCTGGATGACCGCCAGTCGCTGCGCGGTCACTTGGACGCCGTGGTGGCGCAGCAACTGCTCGGCGTTGGAAACCATTCAAATTGGATACTAAATCAAATATTGGACTTAGTCCAGTATTCAAGAAACCATCGGTATGTTCGTTCGACCCCGACCCGCAGCGGTGTGGAGTGGCGCCATCCGAGTTGATGCAGACGGGTGACGTCGAGCACCTTGCGCGGGCTGCCGTCTGGCGCCGTGTGGTCAAAGGTGATGACCGCCTCCGAGTACACGCTGTCGCGGACCAGCAGCGCGAGGTCCTGAATGGCGATTTCCTCGCCCGTGCCCACGTTGATGTGCCCGGCCTCGTCGTACTCAGCCATCAGAAAGAGGCAGGCGTCAGCCAGGTCGTCGGCGTGCAGGAATTCGCGCAGGGGAGTGCCAGTCCCCCAGAAGCTGACCGCAGGCGCGCCGTCGACTTTGGCCTGATGGAGACGATGAATCATCGCCGGGAGCACGTGACCGCTGGCGATGTCGAAGTTGTCGTGGGGCCCGTACACGGTCCCCGGGATCACCGAGATGACATTGCATCCGTACTGGCGTCGGTAGGCGCGGCCCAGGGCCATCGCCGCAATGTTGGCCAGCGCGTACGGCTCGCTGGTGGCTTCCAGCGGGCCTGTGAGCAGAGCCCCCTCTGTGATTGGCTGCGGGGAGTCTCTCGGGTAGGCGCAGGAACTGCCGATCACGAGCAGTTTGTGCGTGCCAGATCGATACGCGGCATGCGTGACGGCCATCTGCATGGCGAGGTTGTCGTAGATGAACTCTGCCGGTCGTGTGGCATTGGCCCTGATGCCGCCGACCGTACCCGCCGCCATGAAGACATACTCGGGCTGATGGTCGAGGAACCAGTGCTCGACTGCGGCCTGGTCGCGCAGGTCAAGATTAGCGCGGTCCACGGTCAGCACAGACGTGTAGCCATCGGTCCGCAGCCGCCGACACAGCGCTGACCCTACCAGCCCCGTGTGACCGGCGACGAAGATGCGCGCGTTGGGGTCGATGCCAGCCCCCATCGTCACACGGCGGTCACCACACGGTGCAGCGCGATCTTGCCGTCGGCTGCATCCACGTAGACGGTGTCGCCTTCGCCGAAGTCACCCTGCAGCACTCCCAGCGCGAGCGGATCCAGGACGCGCCGCTGCAGTGTCCGCTTGAGCGGTCGTGCGCCATACACCGGGTCGTATCCTTCATCCACGAGCAAGGTGCGCGCGGCCTCGGACATCTCGAGCGTGATCTTCCTCGCCTCGAGGCGTGTGAGCAGTCCCTTCAGCTGGATGTCGATCACCTTCCGGATGTCCGCCTTTGTCAGCGGCTGGAAGAAGACGATTTCGTCAATGCGGTTCAGGAACTCGGGACGGAAGTGTCCCCGCAGTGCCTCCTGATCGCGCAGGTTCGACGTCATGATGATCACCGTGTTCTTGAAGTCGACGGTGCGTCCTTTGCCATCGGTCAGCCGCCCATCGTCGAGCAACTGCAACATGACGTTGAAGACCTCCGGGTGGGCCTTCTCCACTTCGTCGAACAACACCACGGCATACGCGCGCCGGCGCACGGCCTCGGTGAGTTGGCCGGCCTCTTCGTAACCGACGTAGCCGGGAGGCGCGCCAATCAGTCGTGAGACGGTGTGCTTTTCCTGATACTCGGACATGTCGATCCGAATCAGGGCCTGTTCATCGTCAAACAGTAGTTCCGCAAGCGCGCGACTCAGTTCGGTCTTGCCAACGCCTGTGGGGCCCAGGAACAGGAAGCTGCCGAGTGGGCGATTGGGATCCTGGAGGCCCGCGCGGGCGCGTCGCATCGCGTTGGCCACCGCGACCACGGCTTCGTGCTGGCCGACGACTCGCGCGTGGAGGCGTTCTTCCATCTGCAGGAGCTTCTGGACTTCGCCTTCCATCAATCGGCTGACCGGGATGTTCGTCCAGCGCGCGACCACTTCGGCAATATCCTCTTCGTCGACCTGCTCCTTGAGCATCTGGCCGGCGCTGCCAGTCGCCGCGCCAAGATCGTGGGCGGCCACCTCACGCTCCAGTTCTGGAATCCGCCCGTATTGCAGCTCCGAGGCCTTGGCATAGTCACCGGACCGCTGCGCCTGGTCGGCCTCGAGGCGGAGGCGCTCCAGCTCTTCCTTCTTCTCACGAATGATCTGAATCGTGCCTTTTTCCTTTTGCCACTGCGCAGAGAGCCGGGTCTTTTCCTCCTTGAGGGTGGAGAGTTCCTTCTCGAGTTTCTCCAGTCGATCCTTCGACGCCGGATCGGATTCCTTGCGTAGGGCCTCACGTTCGATTTCGAGCTGCATCACGCGACGTTCGATCTCGTCGAGTTCGGCCGGCATCGAATCAATTTCCATCCGCAGCCGCGACGCCGCTTCGTCGATCAGATCGATCGCCTTGTCGGGCAGGAACCGGTCCGCGATGTAGCGGTGGGAGAGCACGGCCGCCGCGACCAGGGCGGAGTCCTTGAACTTCACGCCGTGGTGAATTTCATACCGATCGCGCAGGCCGCGGAGAATGCTGATCGTGTCCTCAACACTTGGTTCGTCCACGGTGACGGGCTGGAAGCGGCGTTCGAGCGCCGCGTCCTTCTCGATGTACTTGCGGTATTCATCGAGCGTGGTGGCGCCAATGGTGTGCAGTTCTCCACGGGCGAGCATGGGCTTGAGCATATTCGAGGCGTCGATCGAGCCTTCGGCCGCACCGGCACCCACGACCGTATGGAGTTCGTCGATGAACAGCACGATCTGGCCCTGTGCATCGGTCACTTCCTTGAGGACGGCCTTCAGCCGTTCTTCAAATTCGCCTCGGAACTTCGCGCCGGCAATCAGCGCTCCCATATCCAGCGCCATGATCTTCCGGTCGCGCAGGGTCTCGGGCACGTCGCCACGCACAATGCGCTGCGCCAGTCCTTCCACCACGGCCGTTTTGCCAACACCCGGCTCGCCGATCAGCACCGGGTTGTTCTTCGTGCGGCGGGAGAGCACCTGGATGACGCGCCGGATCTCCTCGTCGCGCCCGATGACCGGATCCAGTTTGCCCTTGCGTGCCGCCTCGGTGAGGTCGCGTCCGTATTTTTCAAGCGCCTGATATTTGCCCTCGGGATTCTGATCGGTCACCCGTTGTGATCCGCGAATCTGCGTGAGCGCCTGAAACACCGCGTCTTTGGTGATGCCGTGCTGCGCCAACAATCGGGAGGCGGGAGAGCGCCCGCCCTCGTTCACGAGCGCCACAAAGAGGTGCTCCGTGCTCGTGTAGTCGTCCTTCAGGCTCTCGGCTTCCTGTTCGGCCGCAGACAACACGGCGCGCAGTCGCGACGAGGCACCTGGCTGCGCGCCACCTTGTGTTCTGGGCAGCGCTTTGAGCAGCGCATCGGCACCGCCCACGATGGCCGACGTGTTGACCTGCATCTTGCCGAGTATGGCCGGCACGATCCCGTCCGCCTGAGTGACCAGGGCAGCGAGCAGATGTTCAGGCAACAGTTCCGGGTGACCGGAGCGTTCGGCGGTCTGCTGGGCCGCGAGAATCGCCTGCTGCGCTTTTTCCGTGTATTTGTTCAGGTTCATGATGTCCCCGCAATCTTGCTCAATGCCTCGTAGTGCTCCCGCACGTCGGCCGAGAGCGTCGTCGGAATCTGCAAGTCCAGCGTGACGAACAAGTCGCCACGGGACTCGGGTTCACGTGGGTCCGGCATACCGTGGCCCTTCAATCGAAATACCCGGCCCGAAGGGGTGAGCTCCGGGATACGCAGCCGGAGCGACGAGCCACTGAGCGAGGTGATGGCCACGTCGCCGCCGAGCACAGCCGTTGGAACCGGCACCGCCACACGGGTGTGCAGGTCCTGCCCGCGACGTTCAAAACGGGCGTGTGGAGCCAGTCGCACCACCAAGTAGAGGTCTCCATCGGGTTGCCCTTTGCCGCCAGGTTCCCCTTCGCCCCGGACCTTGACGCGCGAACCTTCGCGCACCCCTGCGGGAATTCGCACTTCCACTTTTTGGGATCGACCGTTTCGCTGCACATCCAGCTGACGGCCTGTGCCGGTGAACGCCTCATCCAATGTGAGATTCAAAGGTTGTTCCACATCGCGGCCGCGTGGCGAACGCGCGGCGCGGGGCTGTCCGGGCCGCTGACCGCCGCCACCAAAGAACGTGGTGAAGAAGTCCGAAAACCCACCCTCGCTGCCGCCGAAGATGTCCTGCATTTCCTCGGGGGTCATCGTGCGCGTGCGACCCTGCTGACCGCCGGGTCGGGGCGGCGGTGCCTGTTCGTACTGGCGCCAGTTGGATCCCAGCTCGTCGTACTTCTGCCGCGTCTTGGGATCGCCGAGCACTTCATTGGCCTCGTTGATCTCCTTGAATTTGGTCTCGGCGCCCTTGTTGCCCGGGTTGAGATCCGGGTGATGTTGACGCGCGAGCTTCCGATACGCCTTTTTGATGTCGGCCTCGGACGCGGTCTTCGGCACGCCGAGTACGGCGTAATAGTCTTTGAAGTCCACAGGTCCTCCTACAGGCCGTGCATGCCCAGCGTGCGGAACAACTCGTCAAGTTCCGCGCTCAGCCGCCGAGCCAAATCCGTTTGTGAACGCTGGCGCCCTTCAGCGACCAGCGGGCGAATACGCTCGGCGACGTCCACGACCGACAGCAGCCGTTGCACACCGGCGAGATTGATCCCGAGTTCATCGACCAGCATCTTGATGAACCGCAGCCGGGCCATTTCGTCGCTGGTATACACGCGCATCGCGCCGACGGTGCGTTGTGGCCGCACCAGGCCGAGACGTTCGTACTTCCGAAGCGTCTGTGGGTGCATGTCCAGCGCTTCAGCCGCTGTGCTGATGAGGAAGAACTCTGCCATGGATCGAGGATAGGCCTTGATACGGCGTATGTCAACCGCATGACTCGTCAGTCAAAATGAGCTCGGAGGCGATTTTCGCAATTCAGCAAAATCGCCTCCGGGCTCAGCTATTCTGAAAACTCAGTGTCGATCGATTTTCAGTTCGCCGATCTCATCACCATAGGCCTGCTTGTCCTGCTCGAAGGGCTGTTGTCTGCGGACAACGCCCTGGTGCTGGCCATTCTGGTACTGGGCCTGCCGCGCGAGCAGCAACGCAAGGCCCTCCGCTACGGCATTCTCGGGGCGTTTCTTTTCCGCATTCTCGCGATCGTGTTTGCCGCCCAGATGATCGAATATTCCTGGGTCAAACTCGTCGGTGGCGCGTACCTGATGTGGTTGTCATACGCCCACTTCTTCCGCCACGAGGAGGGAGAAGCGCGCGGCGCCATCAAGCCAGCCAAGGCCTGGCTCGGTCTCTCCGTGTTCTGGACGACGGTGCTCAAGGTTGAACTGACCGACATCGTCTTTGCCGTGGACTCGATCCTGGTCGCGGTGGCGATGTCACCGAAGTTGTGGGTGATCATCACCGGCGGCGTGCTGGGCATCGTCGCCATGCGGTTGGTGATCGGTCAGTTGTTGACGCTGGTGCAGCGATATCCCGCGCTGGTCGACGGCGCGTTTGTGATCATCGCGTGGGTCGCCATCAAACTCTTCATCGAGTACGCCGCGCAGGTGGGCTGGATCAATTTCCACATCCCGAAGGCGATTTCGCTCGGTCTCATCGTGGTCATCTTCGGCATCTCGTATGTCATCGCGAGAAAGCAGGGGCCGAAGGAGATCGATGACGCGGCGACCAAGGTGATCGAGGCCGCGCACTAAGCGATCTACTTCCGGGTGGCGGCGACGGCCAGGTAGGTGAGTGTGCTGGTAGTCAGGCCGATGAAGGATGCCGAGACCCAGGCAAAGGCCGGGTTGGTCGCGAGCCATGTCGTCGTGCTCGGCAGGCCCAGCAGGTACTGGCTGCCAAACAACGACACGACCCCGACGATCATCGCGCTCAAGGCGCCGACGCGCCCGCCCTTTGGCAGAAACAGACCGCCAAGAATCGGCGCAAGGAGCGTCACACCCAGCACCGAATAAAACGTCCCGAGGGCCGAGAGGACAGACTCGTGATAAAACGCGAGCACGAAGCCGAGTGCGCCTCCGAAGATCGCCACAATCCGCGCCACGCGCAGCACCTGCGCGTCGGTCGCGGTGGGATTCACAT
>CAYZLT010000193.1:0-6877 GCA_964479175.1 uncultured Solibacteraceae bacterium
CGGCCACGCCGGCCCCGTTGGCCGACGCGGCGTATCCAGCCTCCGGCAGCACCTTGTAGGCTCCAAACGCGAAGTCGAGCGGCCCGACCACACCCGTCAGTGTGACGTTCGACGTGACGAACGTGCGCGTCGACCCGAGGAGGCCGTCCGTGTCGATCACAAGGCGCTCGGGATTGCCATCGAAGCGCGGGATGCAGCAGTCGATCACACCGGTGATCGGATCAACCGGCACGGGATCCGTCAGCGGAATCCCGGGCTCACGCATCGGACGGGCCACGCCTGGCAGCACCGTCGCGATTTCGCCGAAGTCGTCGGTGGGCGCGACCGACACCAGGGACGCAGCCGCCAGTCTCATGCCTTCGAACCGTTCCAGCTGATTCGGGGCGCCTGCGGGATCGAGCATCGCGGTGGTGACCGTGGCTGGGGCGGGAAGAGCATTGCCGCTCGTTTGCACCACCACGTCACCCGGCAGCGAGCTCTCAAGCTGCGTCAGGGTGAAGAACTCCCCGGCCGTGCCCTGGACGACGACCATGTCGCCAACGGTGACCGTCGGGGCAGCGCCGGTGAAAATGAAGAGTCCCTGCGACGTCGACGCGTCAACATCACCCTCATCAGGCGTCTGGAGGAAAAAGCCGTTCGACTTGCTGGCCGTCACGATGCCTGACGTTGTGACGTCGAGGCCGAAGTACGGCGTGCTCGCGCCGCTGCCCTGAATGGCGTGGATCGTGGCCGACGTGAACGTGCAGCTTCGCGCAGGTGCCGCGCTGTTGCGAGGCGTGGGAGCACCGATGGAGAAATCGACGCTGTTGGTGTTCGACTCGAAGCAGCCACCGCGCTTTCGCAGGGCCGCCGTGGTGTTGCTGGTCGCGCTTGTCGGACCCGCGCCCTCGAAGCAGCTCGCCGCTGGGCCGTAACCCACGAGATCAGCGGTACCCGACTCCGGACACACACCGGCAATGGGCGCCACGGTGGTCTGCAACGCGACCTTGCCCGCGCCGGCGGCCATGGCGATCGTGCCGCTCGCATCGTGCGCCGGCAGCGGTCCCGAGGCCGTCGCGCCCGCCGCCTGACGCACCAGATAGTAGCCGCCCGGCGCGATGCCGCCTGAGAGCGGGGTGACCTGCCACGACCCGGAGCCGGTCGACGACGTGTACTGCACGGACCAGCCGGTGAGGTTGACCGGCGACGCGCCTCGATTGAACAGTTCGATGAAGTCGTGGCTCAGGGGCGCGCCGGAGTTGCCGCCGCCCCCGTACACCTGGCTAATCACGACATCCGACGAGACCACCGGAGGGTCGTCGTCATTGGTGATGGTGCCGACCCCGGTGCTGTCAGCAAGCCCGGCACCCACGACGTTGCTCAGCACCACCTGGAACTGCTCGGCGGCCTCAAAGGTCGCGTCACCCATCACGGCAACCGTGAACGTGTAAGTCGTGGCACCGGGCGCCAGCGTCACGCCCGACTGCGACTGCGCGACGTAGTCGGCATCGGCAGCGGTCGCTGTGTCGTCGGCCGTGGCGATGTCGAACGTGATGCCTGAGTGGCTGCCCGTCACCGTCACGGTGAAGGTGGCATCGACCGTCCCGCCATCGCCTTCGGCCACACTCACGTCGTCGATCGACATCGTGGCGCCTGCGACACCGCTGAAGGTCTGACCGGTGTTGACCGTGCCGGGCGATCGGGCAGACGGCGTGCTCCATGTGAAGTCGCTGTAGGTCGTGCCGGTGCCGACAAGCTGAAGCGACAGCCCGACCGCATCACTCCCGTTCTGCACGACGCCGATGTCGGTGCTCACCATCCCGACGGCCGGCCCGTTGGTGGCGGTGAACACACCTTCGTAGCTCAGAAACTGAATGACCGTGCTGCCCTGCACCAGGGCCACACCATCTGGAGACCCGTTCTGGATGCCGTTCGAGGCATACGACAGGCTCACGGCGCCAAATCCGTTGTTCTGATCCGGAATCGCACCCGAAAGCGCATCCGTGTCGTAGGTGGCGCCATTCGCGCCGTTATAGAGGACGACGCTGTAGCCGGACAGGTCAGTGCCTGCCGGCCCGGCGATCTCGATCAACTCGCCCGAGTCGGTACCCGTGTTGTCGTAGTGAATTTCGTTGATGAACACCGTGGGCGCCGCGTGCAGACCGCCACCGATCGCCGCCGCGCACACCGCCATTACTGCCAGGTACTTCACAAGTCGGGTCATGCGGCACATCGTAACCCCGATATGCAAATTCGGCATGACGGGTCGTTCTTCGCCGCGATGCTGATGCCCGCCACGTCCATGCTGCGCCCGTGTGTGGCGATGGTCGCCGCGGTCATCGGCGCGAGGATCAGCGCTTGACGACGGTGATGGTCACCTGCGAGGGGTACTGCGCCGAGTGGTGCACGGCGTTGTGCGCCACCACCGGCGTGGACTCATCGACATTTTTTCCGCCCGTGTTGAGGTTGCGGTCGACGCGCGGGACGTTGCTGCTCGACACCTCGATGCGCAGGCGATGCCCCGGCGCGAAGTAGTTGCTGGTATTGAGCGGCTGCATCGTCACCTTGTAGACGTTGCCGGGCGCCATCCAGACGCGCGTCTCGTAGCCATCGCGGTAGCGCATGCGCTGGATGGTCTCTGCGACCGCCATTCTGCGGCCTCGATCGGTCGCGGCGCCACTCGACTGTCGAACACTCTGCTCGTCGAGGGTGCGTCAGTATGTTGCGACGGCTTCGCGAGTCAGCTCTTGGGTTCCGGAAAGGTCAACAGGCATGGGGCAGCCAAGGGGGCGCGTAGGGCCAGTATACCCGCCATCCTCGACCCCATCTCACCTGCGCGACTCGCAGGCCATGATTGGCGCAACAGAGCTGGTCCATGGGCATCGTCCGCCCGGTGATGGAGCAGCATCATCATCGTGACCTTCACGATCGCGGATTTCCCGCTGTGGTCCGACAAGCGCTGCGGGTGCCACTTGATGCCGCAGGAGCAGGCGGCACTCGGCGATCGCACACACGCAACTACTTCGGACTGCGAATCGAATAGAGTCGATGCTGGGTCCTGATTAAGAGCCTGTCGCCGACGATCGCGGGCGTCGCCATGGAGAAGTCGTCGAGGGCGTTGACGCGCACGAGTCGGTACTGGTCGGCCGCCTCGATGACGAACGTGTCGCCCTCTTCACTCATCACGAAGACATGACCGTTGTAGGCCCACGGCGAGGCTGTGAACCCGGATGCCCCGGGCGCCACGCGCGATTGATACGTGCGCTCCCCGGTCTCGGCGTTGTGGCGCGAGAAGATGCCTTTGTCGTTCAGCACGTACAGCGCATTCTTGTAGACCACCGGGGTCGGCAGATACGTGCCGCCGGCACGCCGGTCGTACCACACGACGTGTTCGTTGCGGGTCTCCGCGTCTGGCGGCGTAATGTCGCCGGACCCGCCGGCGCGGATCGCGGCAATCGGCTTATTGTCGTCACCGCCGCTGCCGGAGGTCACAAACAGGACGTCGTTCCACGCAAAGGGACTCTGAATCGCCACCCCGCCCATCCGATTCAGGCGCCAGAGCTCGCGGCCATCCAGGCTGTAGCTGATGGCGACGGCTGGGCCGAGGGTGACCAGTTCGGTGCGCAGGCGGTTCTCCCACACGAACGGCGTTGACCATCCCGTCTTGCGCGCCGGTTGCACGGTTCGAGGTGTGCGCCAGAGTTCTTTGCCGGTGCGTGTATCAAACGCCGCGACGAAGCTCTGCTCCTCGTTGTCGTTCTGAATGAACAGGCGATCGTTGTGCAGCGCAGGGGAGGCGCCGGTGCCCCAGTCACGGGTGGTGGCGTGAGACGTCAGCGGCGTCGCCCACGACGGCTTTCCATCGAAGTCGTACGCAAACAGTCCGTAGTCGGTCAGATAGACATACACACGCGCACCGTCGGTCGTCGGCGTCTCGGACGCGAAGCTGTTCTTGCTGTGGCGTCCGCCGGCGGGCCGCCCCTTGTACATCTGGCGTTCCCACAGCTGTGTCCCGGTCTCGAGGTCGTAGCAGTACAGCATCAGGCGGATGACGATCTCGTCGGGCATCTCGCGATCGCGCGCATAGAGCTTCTGATTGATCTCCGCCGGAGAGAGCCCCTGCTTCCGCAATTCGGCGAGGTATTCGTTGCTGTAGTCGACGCCGACCGAGGGCGGCTTCATCGGCGTGTCGCTCGTGGCGGCGGTCATGAAGACGCGAGATCCCCACACCACCGGCGACGACCAGCCGACCCCGGGAACGTCTGCAACCCACTCGACGTTCTCGGTCTTCGACCAGCTGATCGGGAGATTCGGATTGTCGGAGATCGGATTCGAGTTCGGTCCCCGAAAACGCGGCCAGTGCGCGGCGGGGGCCGCGGTGGAGCGACCGCTCGATGCCTGAGGCGGTTCAGCCCTCAGCGTGGACTGCACGCACGTGGAGGTGATCAGCGGCGCTGCGCCGAGCGCCGCGAGTAGTATCAGGAACTGGCTGCGATGTCGCATGTGATGAATCCGTTTCACGTTCAGACCGTTAGCTGCTCAGACCCAGCGTCGCCTGTAATCATAGCCACGATCTGGTCACACGCCGGATCGCGTGTGCATGTGGAGTTTTTCCATCACGTCAGGCGTGAGGCGCGCGGCAATGCGGATCATGGGAGGGGAATCTCCACCAGCACGTGTGTGCCCTGGTCGGTTTCACTGTCGAACCTGATGGTGCCATTCACCAGGGCCGCGCGCTCACGCATGCCCGTGATGCCGACGCGTCAGGACTTCACCCTCGGGTCACACCCCTTCCCGTCGTCTTCCACCGCGAGCACCAGGGCCGTGTCGCGCCGGTAGAGTTCCACCGACACGTGCTCCGCCTCGGCATGACGGAGGATGTTGGTGAACAACTCCTGGTAGATGCGGAAGATGACCGTCTCGATCTCGAGACTGACGTGTACGCCGTGTCTGCTGAGGTGATCATCGGCGTAGGACCGCATCGCCGCGGCCCATGCGCCGGACCAGCAGCTTCCGTTCGTCGTGCTGCTCTTCAATGACCCGCGTCAATGCCTGGGGTCGACCTGGCAGACCGGACACCAATACATGCGGTCGCAGTCCCTCCGCGTGGACACCGCGCCGTATAATCGAGGCGCCCTCATGAGTCTCACCCCACCTCGCCGACGGTTTTTCATGGCGCTTGCGGCCGCAGGTGTGTCGTCCGGTCCTCTGGCCACAGCGCTGTGGGCACAGGCGCAGCGGGCACCAGCGTCTCGCGTGACACCAGCGATGGTGCGGGCAGCCGTTGCGCTGGCGGGCCTGCAGTATACCGATGCCGAGCAGTTGGATATGGTCGCGTCCCTCAACCGAATCCTCACGCGGGCTCAAGACCTTCACACCGCCCCACCGGACAACGACGTGCCGTCGCCCCTCTTGTTCAACCCGCGTGTGCCTGGTTTTCCGGTGGCCGTGCCCACGCGTGTGCATCGCCCAGCCGCCATCGCCCGCCAGTCGCGTCCGGCGAATCTCGATGACCTGGCATTCCGCTCCATCACGCAGCTCGCCGATTTGGTTCGCCGTCGTGTGGTGTCCGTAGTGGAACTGACCGAGCTCTCGCTCAGCCGGCTGAAGCGCTACAACGGACTCCTCAACTGCGTCGTCAATCTGACGGAGGCGCGCGCGATGGCGCAGGCACAGGCGCTCGACCGCGAACTGGCGCGCGGACAGTACCGCGGCGTCCTGCACGGCATTCCGTGGGGCGTGAAGGACATCGTCTCGGCCAAGGGCGCTCCCACCACGTGGGGCGCGGCGCCGTTCAAGGACCGCGTCATCGATGAAGACGCCGAGGTCGTGCTTAGGTTGACGAACGCCGGTGCGGTGCTGGTGGCAAAACTGACAACGGGCGAGTTTGCGTTCGGCGATCAGTGGTTTGGCGGCCGCACCAACAATCCCTGGAATCCGGCCGAAGGCTCAAGCGGTTCATCGGCCGGGTCCGGCGCTGCGGCAGCAGCCGGACTCGTCGGGTTCGCGATCGGCACCGATACCGGCGGTTCGATCCTCTCTCCCGCTGTGCGCTGCGGCGTGGTGGGACTCAGACCCACGTTCGGACGAGTCAGTCGTCGCGGCGTCATGGCCGCCGGGTGGACACTCGACAAGGTCGGGCCGCTCTGCCGATCGGTGGAGGACTGCGCCATCGTCCTTCACGCAATCGCCGGACCGGATGGCTTCGATCTGGCGGTCCCGGACGGGATGCCGTTTGCGTGGGATGCGCGCGAATCCGCCAGGGGGAAAGTGGTGGGCGTGGTGCCGGGCATGCTGGAGCAGGAGAACGATCCGGCGGTGCGGGCCAACAACGCCAGGGCCATGGAGGCGCTGGGCGCTGCGGGCCTTGACGTGCAAACCGTGAAAGTGCCGACCAGTGATCTGACCTACTTCATCGAGTACACCGAGCGTGCCGCGGGGTTTGAAGCGGTGGTGGCGAGAGGTGAGGACGCCGGCTTGCGGGCGCAGCGCGTGCGCAACGACCTTCGCGCCTACCATCTGGTGACGGCCGTGGACTACCTGCAGGCCAATCGGGTGCGCACACGCCTGATGCAGGCGTACGCGCGGGCGACCATGGGTGTGGACGTCATGGTCTCGGGTGCGGTGACGCTGAATCCGGGCAGTCTCAATCCGATCACCAGCCTCACCGGCCATCCGGCGATTGCCGTACCGACAGGCTTTCGGGACAACGGCACTCCCACCGGTTTCACCTTGGCGGGCCGGCTCTATGACGAAGCGGCACTGCTGACCGTGGCAAAGGTGATCGAGTCGGCCACAGGCCTCGGCGGGCGACGGCCCACGCTGACGGCGTGATTGCCTGAGTGTGCGCCGCCGTTACCGGAGCCACGGTCAGGCCTCGCCACACTCCGCCATCATC
>CAYZLT010000194.1:0-6840 GCA_964479175.1 uncultured Solibacteraceae bacterium
GAGGGAAACAGGGCCGTTCCGCAACCCGCACACTTGAAGATGCCGTCCCGCTTCTCCACGTTCAGCGGACTCGCGCCCCGCGCCTCCGTGCCGTGTTGCCGCAACACCCGGTATTGATCGGGCGTCAGGAGGGCTTGCCACTCGGCATCGGTCTTGTTCAGCTTGTTTGGGTTGTCCACCCTTGTAGGATGCCACAGCCCGTAGAATCTGCACATGGGCCGTCATCTGCTGACCTTCTTCGTCGCCGTCGTCCTGGTCGCCGCCGTGGCCACCCTTGTGTATCTCTCGCGCCAGGCCGGGCCGGCGTCGATCATCGGCCCCGGCATTCCCGAAGTGATGGCCGACGACCGCGCGGCGAGAGTGCGCGACCTCACCTACGAAGCGTCGTTCACCGTGCCAGCGACACGCACAGAACCTGTGCGTGGCCAGATCACGGCTCGTTTCACGCTGCGCGACGCGGACGCCGACCTTGCCTTTGACTTCGCCCAGCCGGCGGAGAAGTTGCTCAGTGCCCGGGTGAACGGCTCCGCGACTTCTGAGGTGGTGTCGCGCGACGGCCATCTGGTGGTCCCGGCGTCGCTGCTGCGGGGCAATGCCGACAACGAGATCACGTTCACGTTCATCGCCGGCGACGAGGCACTTAATCGTCAGGACGAACTGCTCTACACGTTGTTTGTGCCGGCACGCGCTTCACTGACACTGCCGGTGTTTGATCAACCGAACCTGAAAGGGCGCTGGGTGGTGTCAGTCAACGTGCCGAACGACTGGGTCGCGGTCGCCAATGGCGCCGAGACGGGGCGTGTCGAGAGCAACGGGCGCACCGAAATCATGTTTGCGAAGACCGAACCCCTGCCGACCTACCTGGTGGCGTTTGCCGCCGGGAAGTTCAGCGTCGAGACAGCCGATCGGGCCGGTCGCACGTTCCGGATGTTCCATCGCGAAACCGATGCGGCCAAGGTGCGGCGTAACGCCGACGCGGTGTTCGACCTCCACGCGTCCTCACTGGCCTGGCTCGAAGACTACACGGCGAGCCCCTACGCCTTCGGCAAGTTCGACGTCGTGCTCATCCCGTCATTCCAGTTCGGCGGCATGGAACACCCCGGGGCCGTGTTCTACAACCAGTCGTCATTGTTCCTCGATGAGTCAGCGACTCAGAACCAGCGGCTCGGACGCGCCAGCCTGATCGCACACGAGACCGCGCATATGTGGTTTGGTGACCTGGTCACCATGCGGTGGTTTAACGATGTGTGGATGAAGGAAGTCTTCGCCAACTTCATGGCGGCGAAGATTGTGAACCCGTCGTTCCCTGAGGTGAATCACCCGCTGCGGTTTCTCTACTCGCACTACCCGGCCGCGTACGACGTGGACCGCACGGCAGGCGCAAACCCCATCCGCCAGCCCTTGGCCAACCTGAGCGAGGCGGGCTCGCTCTACGGCGCCATCATCTACCAGAAGGCACCCATCGTCATGCGCCAGCTCGAGCAACTCATCGGCGAAGAGCCATTCCGGGATGGCCTGCGCGAGTACGTGAAGACCTATGCGATGTCCAACGCGACGTGGTCGGATCTGATTGCCATCCTCGACAGTCGCACCCCGACCGATCTGGTTGCATGGAGCCGCGCGTGGGTCGAGGAACGTGGTCGTCCTCGCATCCACCTTGAGGTCACGAGTCCGGCCGCGGGCACGACTGATCTCCGCCTGCGCAGCGAGGATCCGATGGGACGCTCTCTCGTGTGGCCGCAGCGTCTGTCCATCGTACTTGGTGGTGGCGACCGCGTGGCCGACGTGGACGTCTCACTGGGCGCCTCGGGGGAGGCGGCGGTCTCCCACACGTCCGCGACCTTCCCAGACGGACCTCGCTGGGTGTTGCCCACAGGCGGCGGCCTGGGCTACGGCGACTTCGTCCTGCCGACGGACATGCTCACACGACTCGCCGAAGACATCCCGTCGATCGTGGATCCGCTTACACGCGGCGCGGCGGTCGTCACGCTCTGGGAATCGATGCTCGAAGGTCGGATCTCGTCCGAGACCGTTCGCACATCCCTGCTGCATTCGGTGGCCACCGAACGTGACGAACTGAACCTGGTGCGCCAGCTCGGATATCTGCAGACCACGTTCTGGCGGTTCACCAAGGCCGCCGATCGCATGGCGGTCGCGACGCAGATGGAACCGGTGCTCCAGGCGGGTCTGGCGCGTGCCTCAGGGACCAGTCAGAAAAGCGTGTGGTTTGGTGCCGTCAAGAACACCGCGCTCAGTCCTGAGGTGGTCCAATGGCTCGAACGCGTCTGGCGCAAAAACGTCGTCATCGAGGACCTCCCCTTTTCGGAAAACGACGAAGCCGACCTCGCGATGGAGCTCGCGCTGCGCGGCGTTGACGTGCTCGATGCACAGGAGACCCGAATCAGGAATCCGGACCGCAAGGCGCGGTTTGTGTTTGTCCGGCCCTCCGTCTCCCCAGACCTCGCGATTCGCGAGTCGCTGTTTGCGAAGTTCTCGAATGTCGAGCATCGCCGACGTGAAGCCTGGGTGCTTGAGGCCATGAACTACCTGCACCATCCGCTCAAGGCAGACGACGTTGATCATCTGGTGATTCCGGCGTTGAACGTGTTGCTCGAGATTCGCAACACGGGCGATATCTTTTTTCCGAAACGCTGGGCCGACGCCACACTCGGTGGACACCAGTCGGCCGCCACGGCCGCCGACGTCCGTGCGTTCATCAACGGTCTGCCCGCAGACTACCCGCAACGATTGCGGTGGGTGCTCGAGGCTTCCGCAGATCCCCTCTTCAAGGCGGCGCGCTGACCATGCGCCCGGTGGACCTCGACCAGATTGGCCTGGACGAACAAACCAGCGCGCCGCTGGATCTGTTCCTCATCTTCGTCGGCGCCAACATCGTCGCCACCACGTTGCAGGTGGGCGCGAGCCTGCCCACGACGTTCTCCTTTCACGCGGCCATCGGCGTCATCGTCACCGGCGCGATCGGCGGCGCGTTGTTGACGGCCGCGCTCGCGCCGGTGGGATCACGCCTGCGTGTGCCCTCGATTGTGGCCACGCGTGCGGCACTCGGCACTGGAGGCGCCCAGGCGCTCGCGTTGCTGCTGTTTGTGACCAACTTCGCGTGGATCGCCCTCAACAACGTCATCGCGGCGTCCATCACCACGCAGGTCACCGGCGTGGGCACGACCGGAGTGTGGAGCGTCGGACTCGGCCTGACGGCCACGGTCATCGTGCTGGGGGGACCGAAGATCGCCGCGATCGTTGACCGCGTGGCGGTACCCGTGTTGATGGCCTCGGGTGCCGTCTTCACGGTCGCGGTGCTGCGGGCGCCTGCGCCGGTGTGGCCGACCGCTCCGATTCCCACAGCGGATCTCGCACGTGGCCTCGACATCGTGATCGGCTACCAGGCATCGTGGCTGCTGATGTTTGCCGACTATCCCCGATTTGTGCGGTCCCCGCGGGCGGCCGGTATCGCGGTGTTTCTGGGACTCGCACTGACCTCTCTGTGGTTCATGCCGCTGGGGTTGGTCGCCTCGGCCGTCGCCGGCTCGTCCGATCCGGGCGCGATGGTCACGGCGCTGAACCTCGGCGTGTGGGGGGCCGTGCTCGTCGCGGTGGCCGCCCTCACCACCAACTTCGTGAACATCTACATGTCCGCGCTCGCGCTCAAGAGCCTGCGCCCCACGCTGAGTGGCGCAGCGGGTGTCTGGCTCATCGGCGGCGTCGGCGCGCTCCTGGGGTTGTTCTCGATGGGGTGGCTGGAGCGCTTCGCGTCGTTTACGCTCGTGCTCGCGTCCTGCCTCGTGCCAGTGGGTGGTCTGCTGCTCGCGCATTTCCTTGTGCGTCGCACGCCGGTACACGTCCCCGACTTGTATGTTGCGCACACCGGACGGCGTGCCTGGTCAACGCCGGGAGTCATTGCGTGGGTGGCCGGCGTCGTGGTGTTTCACGCGGCCGCGTCGGTCGGCGGCACGCTGCCCAGCCTCGTCACCACCATCGTCCTGTACGTCGCGCTGTCGGGAGGTTCAGCCGGGCGTCGGGCGATTTGAGCGAATCACCGCCGTCGCCGCCTTGACGAGGTCCGCAGGTGAATACGGCTTCGGAAGAAAAGCCGCACCGGATGAACCGAGCCATTCCACCAGTGCCGGATCGCCGGTGTAGCCGGACGTATACAACACCGGCACCGACGGGCGTTCCACCGCGAGAATTTTCGCCATCTCGCGTCCGCCCAACTCCGGCATGATCACATCGGTGATGACAAGGTGCAGTGGCCCCTCGATGGCCAGAGCGGTCTCCAGCCCTTCGCGGCCGTTGGCCACGGCCAGGACATGAAATCCCGCCTGACTCAGGGAACGCACGGCGAGGACCCGCAACATTTCCTCATCTTCAACGACGAGCACGGTGGCCTGGGGTGCGGTTGTCTGCTGCTCAACGGGCTTCGCCTCCACACCACTGGTGGCGTCAACCGCCTCTGGGAAAAACACCTCAAACGACGTGCCCTGCCCGACGGCACTGGCCACACGAATGCCGCCACCACTCTTTTCGACGATATGCATGACCGTGGCCAGCCCGAGGCCGGTGCCTTTGCCGATCGCCTTGGTCGTGAAAAACGGTTCGAAGATGTGCGCCTGCGTCGCCACGTCCATGCCGGCACCGGTGTCGAGGACTCGCACACGGGCGAACCGACCTGGTTGCACGGCAGGACGCAGGGCTGCGGCCTCATGCGCGTTCAGGACCACCACCTCCGTCTCGATACGCAAGGTGCCTCCTGACGGCATCGCATCACGCGCGTTCACGGACAAATTCAGAATGAGTTGTTCCAGCTGCCCATGGTCGGCCTTCACGCGCGTGTGGCCGAGTCCCGGCTGCACGACCACCGTGATGTGTTCCGGGAGCAGCCGCGCGAGCATTTTTCTGAAGCCCTCGATCACCTCGTCGAGATCGAGCACGACCGGCATCACGACATCCTGACGACTGAATGCGAGCAATTGGCGTGTGAGTGCTCCCGCGCGTGCGCCGGCCGCCAGGATCTGCCGCAGATCCTCCATCGCCGGGTCATCTGGCGCCAGCGTGTACGTCGCGAGTTCGGCCGAGCCATTGATGATGGTCAGCAAATTGTTGAAGTCGTGCGCGACGCCCGCGGCCAGACGGCCGACACTTTCCATCTTCTGCGACTGGAGATATTGCGCCTGCAACTCAAGCTCACGGGTCACATCGCGCTTCACCGCCACAAAACTTGCAATCTGTCCATCGGCGGTACGCACAGGCGAAATCGTGGCGTCTTCCGCGTACAGCGATCCATCCTTGCGTTTGTTGATGAGGCGCCCTCGCCACGTGTGCCCCGCAAAGAGCGTCTGCCACATCTGCCGATAGGTCTCGGCGTCCTGTTCGCCGCTTTTGAGAATCCGCGGATTGGCGCCAATCGCTTCGCCGCGTTGATACCCGCTCACCGCCACAAACGCCGGGTTCACGTATTCGATCACGCCAGACGCATCGGTGATCACGATGCTGTCACCGGATTGCTCAATCGCCGCGACAAATCGCTCCCGCTCGGCGTCGTGTTGCCGAAGACGCACCACGACGGCATCACGCTCCTGACGTTGCGTCAGTAGCAGGCCCAGCGCCACGGTCACCAGCGGATACACGATGAGGATCGGACCGGCAATCACGGGAAGCGCGCGGAGCCCGGCCTCCTCGGGAATGGTCGCGATCAACGCGAGCATCACGACGTGAACGACGACGCCGAGAGCGTACAGGCTCCAGATCCGATTCACGCCGGTCAGCGAATGGTGCCGGGTCCGCCAGAGGAGTCCGATACTCCCGGACGCCACGATCACGAGAATCCCGACGATCCAGGCGCCACCAAGCCACATGCGAAACGCCGACGTCATGGCCATGGCCACGACCGTGGCCACCGGTCCCAGAAACAGCCCTGTAATCGCGAGCAGGACCGAACGGGTGTCAAACTGGACGCCGGGTTCGGTGTAGATGGGCGCGGCCATCAAGCCGATGCCGATCAAGCCCGCGACGACCCCGCCGAGTGTGCGCCCGAACCAGGAGCGCCCCAGGCTGGTTCTGGCACTGAGCAAGTCCAGCACCACAACCAGCCCGAGCAACAGACCAGCGTCGAGAATGAGTCCGATCGGGACGGTTCGAGTCATCAGGGCTCAGGGGCCCGCTCATTTTACCGCACGTCATCGTGTGTCGCCGGCACTGCAGCTGCGCCGAACCACACCCGGTGCCACCCTGGCCGCGCTGTCACGCTTCTGCCACTTCCTGCCGTCGCGGTAGCCTCAACGTGAACCGCGCCCCGGCGCCGGGAACGTTCTCGACCGCCACCGTCCCCCCATGCCTGGTCACGATGGCCCGAACGATGGAGAGGCCGAGGCCGGAACCGGAGGGGGTCGCCGTCCCGGTTCGCGACGCATCCGCCTTGTAGAAGCGGTCGAAGACGCGTCCGAGGTGCTCGTCCGGCACACCCGGCCCGGTGTCTTCAATCGAGATCTCCACCTGCTCGCCCTGGACCTGGTCAGCAATGACGCGTGCACGAAGGGTGATGTGACCAGCCGAAGGGGTGTGGCGGATCGCATTGGCCGCCAGGTTCTGCACGGCCTGCTCCAGACGGCTCTCGTCGCCTCGCACGACCAGGTCCGGGGGATCGACCTGCGTCACGAGTTGCACGCGCTGGTCCCGCAACGTCGGACCATGTCGATCCTCCACCCGCCGGAACAACGCCCCCACCGGCACCATCCTCCGCTCCATCGTCTGCCCCCCGCCCTCGAGGCGGGCGAGATCGAGGAGATCACCAACGATCCGTTCAAGGCGTTCGGCTTCTTCAGAGAC